>NZ_JBVVPT010000001.1:269707-345828 GCF_055811715.1 Bradyrhizobium sp. WSM4872
CCCCCCCCCCCCCCCCCCCCCCCCGCCCCCCGCGCCCCCCGCCCCCCCCCCCGCGCGCGCCCGCCGCCGCCCCCCCCCCCGCCCCCCCCCCCCCCCCCCCCCCCCCCCCCCACGGCAGTCACGATAGAGGCGCCAGCCCGCGAGGAGGCACCGTTGCCGAGCTTGGCTACGACCGGAACGCCCGCATAGAGCGATTCCCAGGTGCTGACGCCGCCGTTTTGCGGGAACGTATCGAGCGAGATGTCGACGTTCGCAAACGCCCGCAGGTGCTCGTGGCGCGGCGTCGAGCCAAGGCAGGTGATATTCACCTCGGCAACGCCCTGCGCCATGAACCGCGCGACCAAATTGTCGCGCAGCATGGGATCGTCAAGCAGAGAATGCTTGATGACGATCTTCGAACCCGTCACCTCCCGCATCACTTTCGACCACACGCGGATGGCCTCGTCCGAGATCTTGTAGATCCGGTTGAACACGCCGAAGGTGACATAACCGTTGCGGAGCATGGGCGGCTCCGATGCAGGTACATCCAAAATGGGATCGATCGTGATCAGGCACGGCAGGTCGTAGACCGTTTCAGCCAGCAGATGGCGCGCCGATTGCGGAATGAAGACGGGATCCGCGAGCACATAGTCCATGGTCTGAAGGCCCGTGCCCGTGGCGTGTCCGAAACCCGTGACCTGGATCGGGGCCGGCTTGCGGGCGAAGACGTGGAGTCTGTTGCCGGTCGAATGCCCTGACACGTCGATCAGGATGTCGATCCCGTCGGCCTGGATACGATCGGCCAACTCGTCATCCGACATCTGCCAGGCGTCGACCCAGACGTCCGCCATGGACTTGAATTCGTCCGTTATCTCATCTTGTAACGGCGAACACGAATAGCAGACGGTCTCGAACCTGGCGTGATCATGATGGCGCAGCACTGGTAACACAGCGAACGCTGCCGAGTGGTTCCTGAATTCGGAAGCGACATATCCGATTAGAAGCCGCTTGTCCGGATCGAGTGCGCGGGGCGCCAACGCCCTTCGCGGCAATTTGGCGCCGATCGCATCCCACCATTGTTTTCGCGCAGCCTGCTGAACCGCGAAATCGGCCTCCGGGAGATAGTCCAGGAAGAATATCTTGCGCCCGATCAAGTCCGCATAATCAGGCGCAATTGCCAGCCCCGCATCGAGATGTTCGAGCGCCGTCGCAATGTCTCCCTGGCTCGCGTAGCAGGAAGCCAGAAGCGCAATTCCAATGTCGGACCGCGGATTTTCCTCGAGCAAGGTTTTGACCGCCGCAATCGCCTCGGCCGTGTTGCCCTTGAGAATGTTGACTTGCGCCTTCCCCTGCAAGGCCACTTCGAGCCTCGGCGAAAGCGCCAGCGCCGCATCGAAGTCCGCGAGCGCCTGCTCCAGCCGCAACAGATCGAGATTGAGCCGTCCGCGCTGCGCCAGAATTGTCGGCGAAGCCGGCTTGATCGCGAGCCCTGCCGCGATGGCTGCGGCCGCCTCTTCATAGTGCCGGAGTTCGATGCATACCATGCCCCTGCCTGCGATCGCTTCCGCGTGACGCGGCTGAAACACGAGGGCGCGATCGAAACTCTCCTTGGCGCGCTGGAACTGGCGTTCGATCAGCTCCGCCATGCCGCGATTGCAAAATGCATCGGCATAATCCGGCTTCAGCCTGATAGCGCGATCGTGCAGCTCGATAGCCTGCTCGGCGAGGCCCATGTGCAGCAGCGTATTGCCGAGGTTGGTCAAGGCGATCGGAGAATTCGGCTTCAGCGCAATGGCCCTCTCCTGGCATGCGCGGGCGTCCTGAAATTTCTGGAGATTGAAATACACTGCCCCGAGATTACCATGGGCATCGGGCGACCGCGGATCGAGCGCGGTCGCGCGCTCCAGCAATTGTTGCGCCTCCTGGAGTCGCCCACCATCATACGCGCGCAAGCCGAGCAGGTGCGCTGCGTCGAAATGATCCGGAACCTCCGTCAAAATCCGGCGGCAGAGTGTCTCGACCTCCGCGTATCTGCCCTGCCCGAGTGCCTGAACCGCGGCGGACATGAGCGCGTCCGCCTGCTTCTTCAATTTCTTTTGCAATCGCGCGTTCTGGAATGCGCGCGCGCCGGCGCTGCTCTGCAAAGTCTCTCTCCGGGGTATGGCTCGAAAAGAGGCTGGCCGATTCGCATGGTGCCAAGCTGGCGGGTCAGTTAGACCAGCGACGCCACCGGATTGCAGGTGCTCAGCGCAGGATCTGGCTCAAGAACAGTTTTGTGCGGGCGTGCTGCGGGGCCGCGAAGAACTGGTTAGGCGTGTTGGCTTCGATAATCTGGCCCGCGTCCATGAACACCACGCGGTTGGCGACCTCGCGGGCAAAGCCCATCTCGTGGGTGACCACCAGCATGGTCATGCCCTCCTCGGCAAGGTCGACCATGGTGTCCAGCACCTCCTTGACCATTTCGGGGTCGAGCGCCGAGGTCGGCTCGTCGAACAACATCACCTTCGGGTTCATCGTCAGTGCGCGGGCAATCGCGACGCGCTGCTGCTGACCGCCGGACATCTGTCCTGGAAACTTGTTGGCCTGGTGCGGAATCTTGACCCGCTCCAGAAACTTCATCGCCGCCGCTTCGGCGTCCTTCTTGGGGATGTTGCGCACCCAGATCGGCGCCAGCGTGCAATTGTCCAGCACGGACAGGTGCGGAAACAGGTTGAAGCTCTGGAACACCATGCCGACTTCGCGCCGCACCGCATCGACATGCTTCAGGTTCGGCCCGAGTTCGATGCCGTCAACGACGATCTCGCCTTCCTGAAACTCCTCGAGCGCGTTGATACAGCGGATCAGCGTCGACTTGCCCGAGCCGGAGGGGCCGCAGATCACGATCCGCTCGCCCTTCTCGACCGCAAGGTCGATGTCGCGCAGCACGTGAAACTCGCCGTACCATTTGTTCAGGCCGGAAATCTTGACGATGGGGTCGGACATGGTGACCTCGATCAGTTGCGGCGGTGAGCGTTGAGGCGGTGCTCGACGAAGAGCGAGTAGCGTGACATTCCAAAGCAGAAGATGAAGTAGATGATCCCGGCGAAGGCGAACCCGGTGAACGCGGTCGACGGCGACGACCATTTCGGATCCGAGAACGACGCCCGCAGCGAGCCCAGCAGATCGAACAGCGCCACGATCGAGACCAGCGAAGTGTCCTTGAACAGCGAGATGAAGCTGTTGACGAGGTTCGGAATGACGTGGCGTAGCCCCTGCGGCAGCACGATCAGTGAGGTCGTCTTCCACCAGGACAGCCCCAATGCCGCGGCTGCCTCGCCCTGCCCGCGCGGGATCGCAGCCAGCCCGCCGCGGACGTTCTCGGCCTGATAGGCGCCCGTGAACAGCGAAATTCCAATCAGCGCACGCACGAGACCATCGACCGTGAAATTGCCCGGGAGAAACAGCGGCAGCATGTAGGTGGCGAAGAACAGGACGGTGATCAGCGGCACGCCGCGCCAGAACTCGATGAAGGCGATCGAGAAGATCCGGATCAGCGGAATGGTCGAGCGGCGGCCAAGCGCCAGCGCAATGCCGATGGGCAGCGAGGTGACGATGCCCGTGACGGAGACCACCAGCGTCACCAGAAGTCCGCCCCACAGGTTCGTCTGCACGATCGGCAGTCCGCCGTGATCGAGCCCCATCAGCTTGATCACGATTGCGATGGCGGCGAAGGTGACGATGCTGGATGTCAGGGCCCGCCCCCCGGTGCGGAGGCCGCCGCCGAGAACGAAGGCAATCAGGGAGACGACCGCGGCCGTAATGGCGAAATCGGCCCAGACCGACTGGCCCGTCCCCTGGAGCTGGTCACGCAGCCAGGTCAGCGGAAAGATCAGCCAGTAGATCGCGGTTCCCACGAGCACGATGACATTGCCGACGACCCACAACAGCGGCGCGGCAGAGGACGTCTTGCCGAGACTGAGCAGAGCCTGCCCGGCGCCGATGATGCTGTCGTCGAACAATTGCAGCAAGTCAGCAGTCCAGCTCAGGCCAAATCCCTTGATGCCGCCGCCATGCAGCAGAAAGAATGCGACCACTGGAAACGCGAAGAAGAACAGGCCTGCGTTCAATCCTTTCGACGGCAGTCGCGGAATGAGCAGCGGCACCAACAGGACCACTGACAGGACCAGCGTGAGGTTCACCCGCCAGCGCTCGGCTTCGGGGTAGAAGCCGTAGATCAATTGCGGCAGCTTGGCCTGGATGTAGGGCCAGCAGGCGCCGACCGCAAAGCCGGCGTTCTCGGCGAGGCAGGCCGTGCGATCCTTGCCGGTCCAGACTGCATCGACCATCAGGAATTTGACGGAAGGAACGACGGTGAACCAGAGCAGCAAGGCGCCGACGATCGTGAGCAGGATGTTGGTCGGCGAGTTGAACAGGCGGGTCCGCACCAGGCCGACGAAGCCCGTGGTCTTCACCGGCGCGGGACGCTCATCAAGAAGTTCCTGGCGGACGAAGCTGGACGTGGTGATATCGCTCATGCGCCGAGACTCCGGCTGACGCGCCAACCGTAGACGCTCATGACGGCGCTGGTGATCAGCGAGATCAGGAGATAGACGCCCATCGTCATGGCGATGATCTCGATGGCCTGCCCAGTCTGGCTCAGCGACGTGCCGGCGAACACGGAGACGAGGTCGGGATAGCCGATCGCGACGGCCAGCGACGAATTCTTGGTGAGGTTGAGATATTGGTTGGTCAGCGGCGGAACGATGACGCGCATCGCCTGCGGCACGACCACCAGGCGCAGCGTGGTGCCGCGGCTCAGGCCCAGCGACGATCCCGCCTCCATCTGTCCGCTGTGAACGGAGAGGATGCCCGCGCGCACGATCTCGGCGATGAAGGCAGCCGTATAGGTCGACAAGGCCAACGTGAGCGCCACGAACTCAGGGATGATCCGGGAGCCGCCGGCGAAATTGAAGCCCTTGAGCTGCGGCAGCTCGAAGCTGAAGGGCAGACCCGCTACCAGCATGGTGACAAGCGGCAGTCCGAACAGCAGGCCCAGCACATAGGGCCAGATCCGGATCACCTGACCCCGCTGGAACAGCGCCCGGCGCGCATGGATGCGCAGCGCCACCGAAGCCACGATGCCGAGCGCCAGCACCGCAAGAAACGCCTCGAAGCCGCTCTCGCCGATCGGGCGGGGAATGACGAGACCGCGATTGCTGACGAAGGCGATGCCGAGCAGCGAAATGCTCTGTCGTGGATTGGGCAAGGCAGCAAGCACCGCCAGGTACCAGAACAGGATCTGGAACAGCACCGGCAAGTTGCGGATGATCTCGACATAGATTTCGCCAATGCGCGCGAGCAGCCAGTTGGGCGACAGGCGGCACAGCGCAACGATGAAGCCGATCACGGTAGCAAAGACGATGCCCACCACCGAGACCACGAGCGTATTGAGGAGCCCGACAAGGAACACGCGCAGGAACGTGTCCGAGCCGGTATACGAAATCAGCGTCTGATTGACGTCGAAACCGGCGTTGTTCGCCAGGAAGCCGAAGCCCGCCGCAATGTGCTGGTTCTCGAGGTTGGCGCGGGCGTTGGAGACGATTTCATAGGCAATCCAGCCCAGGACCGCGGCGAAGACAAACTGGACGGCGATGCCGTTCCAGCCTGTCTTGCCCCCCAGCACGCGCCTGATCTTCAGCGCGATCTGGGGCGGGGGTTTGCGAGCCTCGATGCTCATCGCCGCGAGCGCGGGTCAGGCGGGATCAGCGGATCGGCGGGGCGTATTGGAGACCGCCCTTGTTCCAGAGATTATTGAGCCCCCGATTGATACCAAGCGGCGAGCCTGCGCCGACGTTGCGGTCGAACACTTCGCCGTAATTGCCGACGGCCTTCACGATGCGCACCACCCAATCCTTACTCAGGCCGAGCTGTTCACCGAAATTGCCGTCGGTGCCGAGGACGCGCTTCAGCTCCGGATTTTCCTGTTTCGTCTTCTCGTCGACGTTCTTCGCGGTCACGCCGAGCTCTTCGGCGGTGATCATGGCAAACAGCGTCCATTTCACGATGTCGAACCATTGGTCGTCGCCGTGGCGCACCATTGGTCCGAGCGGCTCCTTCGAGATGATTTCCGGCAGCACCATGTGATCGCCGGGATTGGCAAGCTTCAGGCGGTTGGCGTACAGCCCCGACTGGTCGGTGGTGAAGACGTCGCAGCGCCCGGCCTCGTAGGCCTTGACCGTTTCGTCGTTGGTGCCGAACGCGATCACCTCGTACTTCATGTTGTTGGCCTTGAAGTAGTCGGCGAGATTCTGCTCGGTGGTGGTGCCGGTCTGGACGCAGACCGAGGCGCTGTTGAGCTCGAGCGCCGAGTTCACCTTGAGCGACTTCTTCACCATGAAGCCCTGCCCGTCATAATAGGTCACGCCGGTGAAGTTGGCGCCGAGCGAGGTGTCGCGCGAGATGGTCCAGGTGGTGTTACGCGACAGCACGTCGACTTCACCGGATTGCAGCGCCGTGAAGCGGTCCTTGGCGGAGAGTGGCACGTATTTGACCTTGGTCGGATCGTTGAAGATCGCCCCGGCGATCGCGCGGCAGACGTCGACGTCAAGCCCGGTCCAGTTGCCCTTGTCGTCCGGCGAGGAGAACCCGGGCAGGCCCTGACTGACACCGCAGGACAGCATGCCCCGGTCCTTGACGGTCTTGAGCGTTTGCGCATCGGCGGCTTGGGCAGTCAGGCCGGCGGCGAGTGCGAGAGTGAGAGCCAGGGTTACGCGTTTCATGGGCTTTGGGCCTTTCAAAGTCGTCTCAAGGTCAGGAACGTTGTCTTTGCGATCGTCTCTGCCAGGGCTAGCCGTATCAAGACCAGCCTTGCAAGAGTCATGCTGGAAAACCTTGCCGATCACCCGCCGATCCCGGGAGGCCCTACCTTAATCCCCGCCGAAAGGCGCCCGCCGTTACGGCTGTAGCGCATGGTCCGGTCAAGCGATGGATCGAAGGTCGCGGCAGGCCCCTCAACATGCGGCGACTGAATAGCACTGCGATAACAGAACGACTGGCGTGCCGGGTCAAGGGGTTGACGGGACTCTTCTGTGTTCTGTTATTAACGACAGCGGCCTTTCGGCCAGCCCGCGGGCGTAGCGCGCCTAGTGGAAACGCGGTTTTGAAAGCAGACGCATGGATTCCTCACACCCCTCCGATCAGCACGCCGAGACCCGGCTGGTCACCTCCGGCCGCGACACCAAGGCGCAGAAGGGGTTCGTCAACCCGCCCGTTTTCCACGGCTCGACCGTGCTCTATCCGACCGCCGAGGACCTGCACGCCCATCGCGGCGAGTTCCAGTACGGCCGGCACGGCACGCCGACGACCCGGGCGTTCCAGGAGACCCTGATGGCGCTGGAGGGGCCGCAATGCGCCGGCGTCGGCATCGTGCCGTCGGGGCTGTCGGCGATCTCGACCACCCTGCTCTCGGTGCTGAAGGCCGGCGACCACATCCTGGTCTGCGACAACGTCTATCGGCCCTCGCGCAATTTTTGCAACGGCATGCTCTCCCGCTACGGCGTCGAGACCACCTACTTCGATCCGATGATCGGCGCCGGCATCGACAAGCTCTTCAGGCCCAACACAAGCGCCGTGCTGGTCGAGGCGCCCGGCTCGCAGTCGTTCGAGATGCCCGACATCCGCGCCATCGCCGAGGTCGCGCATGCGCGCGGCGCGCTCGTCATCGACGACAACACCTGGGCGACGCCGCTCTATCACCGCTCGCTCGAACAGGGCGTCGACATCAGCATGCAGGCCGCAACCAAATATATCGGCGGCCATTCCGACATCATGTTCGGCACCATCTCGGCCAATGCCAAGGCCTGGCCGCAGGTCGCCGAAGGCATCCGCCTGCTCGGCGTCTGCGCCGGTCCCGATGACGTCTTCCTGGCACTGCGCGGCCTGCGTACGCTGTCGGTGCGGCTGGCGCAGCATCATCGCTCCGGACTCGACATGGCGCGCTGGCTTGCGAGCCGTCCCGAGGTCGCGCGCGTGCTGCATCCGGCGCTCGAGACCGATCCGGGCCATGCGATCTGGAAGCGCGACTTCACGGGCGCGTCCGGCCTGTTCAGCATCGTCTTGAAGCCGGCGCCGCAGAAGGCGGTCGACACCATGCTCGATACGCTCAAACTGTTCGGCATGGGTTTCTCCTGGGGCGGCTTCGAGAGCCTGGTGATTCCCTTCGACTGCGATGGTTACCGTACCGCGACCAAGTGGGCCCCGGGCGGCCCGACGCTGCGTCTGCATATCGGGCTCGAAAGTGTCGACGACCTCAAGGCCGACCTCGATCGCGGCTTCGCTGCCCTCAAGGCAGCAATGTGAGCCTGCTCACAAGGCATCGCGCCTGCGGACGCGCCAACGCGCGCCGCGGGAACGCGCAGCTGCCGCAAACGTTAACGTCGACGCGCCAACAATCGGTTTGATCCCCTGTCGTTTGGCGCTAGCCTCACCAATCGACTCCAATCCGGACACGGAGCATGGGAACGTTGGTACTGCTCGATCTGATGGGCGGCGTGGCGTTGTTGCTGTGGGGCCTGCACATGGTCCACAGCGGGATTCTGCGCGCCTTTGGCCCGGACCTGCGACGGCTGCTCGGCAAGGCTCTCGGCAACCGCTTCAACGCGTTTGCCGCCGGTCTTGGGCTGACGGCGCTGCTCCAGAGCAGCACCGCCACCGCGCTGCTCACCAGTTCGTTCGCAGCCGAGGGCCTGCTCAGCCTGGTCACCGCGCTCGCCATCATGCTCGGCGCCAATGTCGGCACGACGTTGATCGTGCAGGTGCTGTCGTTCAACATCGCCGCCGTCGCGCCGGTCCTGTTCGTGCTCGGACTGGTCGCCTTCCGTGTCGGTCCACGCTCGCGGATCAAGGATGTCGGCCGTGTCTTGATCGGTCTCGGACTGATGCTGCTGTCGCTGCACATCCTGCTCGACACGCTGGCGCCAGCCGAGAACGCACCGGGCGTCCGCGTCATGATGTCCTCCATCACGGGCGATCCCGTTCTGTGCATCGTGATCGCAGCGCTCGTCACTTGGGCGGTGCATTCGAGCGTCGCCAGCGTGCTGCTGATCATGTCACTCGCCTATTCGCAGTTCATCTCGCCTTACGCGGCGCTCGCACTGGTGCTCGGCGCCAATCTCGGCAGCGCCATCAATCCCGTATTCGAAGGCGCCAAGCGTGACGATCCCGCCAGCTATCGTCTGCCGGTGGGCAATCTCGTCAATCGCGTGATCGGGATCGCGCTCGTCCTGCCCTTCCTGGGCCCGATCGCCGAGCACATGCACGCCTGGCAGCCGGATCTTGCCAGGATGACGGCGGCGTTTCATATCGCCTTCAACGTCGGAACGGCCATCATCTTCATCGGCCTGCTCGATACCATGTCGCGCCTGCTGACGCGGCTCCTGCCCGATCGTGTTCAGGAGGCCGATCCGGCCCGGCCGCGCTATCTCGACGAGACCGCGCTGGAGTCGCCATCGCTGGCGCTGGCCGATGCCGGCCGCGAAACCTTGCGCATGGGCGATCTCGTCGAAATCATGCTGCGCAAGGTGATGACGGCGATGATGAGCGGCGACCGCGCGCTGGTCGACCAGGTCTCGAAGATGGACAACATCGTCGACGGCCTCGACGAAGCCATCAAGCTCTACGTGACGAAACTCATGCGGGGCAGCCTCGACGAAAGCGAGGGCCGGCGCGCGATGGAGATCATCTCCTTCGCCATCAATCTGGAACATATCGGCGACATCATCGACAAGAGCCTGAGCGAGCTTGCGACCAAGAAGATCAAGCGCCGCTTCCAGTTCTCGCCCGAGGGCGCCGAGGAGCTCGCCGCCTTCCACAAGCGCACGATGGATTCGCTGCGCATCGCCTTCGGGGTCTTCATGTCGGGCGACGCCAACGAAGCGCGCAAGCTGCTGGTGGAGAAGACTGCGCTGCGCAACACGGAGCTTGCCGCCGTCGAGCGCCACCTCGACCGCCTCCGCGAGGGCCGTCCCGAGACCATCGAAACCACGTCGCTGCATCTCGACGTGCTGCGGGACCTGCGCCGCATCCACTCGCATATCTGCTCAGTCGCCTATCCCGTGCTCGACGCGGCCGGCGAGCCCCATCGCAGGCACGAGGCGGGGACCGCCGCCCTGCCTGCAACAGGCGCGGCGTCAGCATTGCCGCGCTAGTCGCCTTGGATCAGCGCTCCAGCGTCTTTGACGCGCGGCCGCGGTTCTTCACGATCAGCATGATATTGCGTATATAGATGATGGTCGCGAGCGCCTGGCCGAGGATGATGACAGGCTCGCGCTTGACGACGCCGTAGACCAGCGTCATCAGTCCGCCGCCCATGGAGCAGAACCAGAACGCCATCGGCACCACGCTGTTGCCGGCGCGCTCGCTCGCGATCCACTGCACCAGGAAGCGCGCCGTGAAGAACAGCTGCGCGACGAGGCCGAACGCCAGCCAGAAGTCGAACTTGGCGACGAAGACGTCGTAGAAATAATTGCTCAGCGCCTGACCGTATTGGATGATCATGCCTTCACCTCAGTCACTTCCGGCGTCGGCTTCTTGCGGCGGATCAGCCACCAGACGCCCACGAGATCCATGATGCCGATCCACAGCCGGTCGAAGAAACCGTAGTTAGATACGCCGGAATGTCGCGGGCGGTCGATCACGTCGACATAGGCGATCTCGTAGCCCTCGCGGCGCACCAGCGCCGGCAGGAAACGATGCAGCCCGTCGAAATAGGGCATCATCAGGAACACCTCGCGCCGGAACGCCTTCAGGCCGCAGCCGGTATCGCGCGTCCCATCCTTCAGGATCGCGTTGCGGACGCCGTTGGCGACACGCGACTGGAACTTCTTGAAGCCGGTATCCTTGCGGCCGACGCGTTGTCCGGCGGCAAGTCCGACCTTGCTTCCGTTCTCGACAGCCGCGATCAGGTCGGGCAGGAAGGCCGGATTGTTCTGGCCGTCGCCGTCGAGCGTCGCCACGATCGCGCCGCGTGCCGCACGCACGCCGCTGCGCACAGCCGCGGATTGGCCGCCCGATTTGGCATGGCGCAGCTGGCGCAGATTGTCCCGCTGCTTCATGACCGCGCCGAGCCGTTCGCCGGTCGCGTCCGTCGAACCATCATTGACGTAGATGATCTCATAGGCCCAGCGGCCGTCGAGCGCCGCGCCGATCTCCTCGATCAGCGGCACGATGTTGTCGGCTTCGTTGCGCACGGGAACGACGATGGAAACCGAGGGCTGGAAAACCGAAGGCTGGGACGACAAATCGAAGCTCGTGGTTGGAATTGGCTTGGCTCGGGAACCGGCGGTCCCGGCAGGCAGCCGCTTTTATGGGGCGGATGCCCCGTGGGCAACCCTTTTGAGGCGGCCTGAGACTGCCCCCGCAAGAGGCACAATGGTGCCGTCGGCACGGATGGCAAAGCCGAGCCTGCGGGCCGCGAACCAGTAGCGAACCGCCATCACGCCGACCATGCCGACCAGGGCGCCGGCCACCACGTCACTCGGGTGGTGCGCAAGCAGGACCAGTCGCGTCAGCAGGATCACGATCGCGTAAGTGAACATGAACACGCGCAGGCGCGGCCACAGCGCCGAGACTGCAAACGCCAGCGCGAACGCCGTCACCGCATGCCCCGACGGCAGGCTGGCATAGGCCCCGGTCCCCTCGAACGGGATGAAGTTGAAGGGATTGGCCTTGCCGCCGACGAACGGACGTCCGCGGCCGATGAGATATTTCAGGATCTCGGCGACGAATATCGGCACGGCAACAGACAGAAACATGAACTGCAGTCGCGTGCCGAGGCCGAGCAGCAATGCGCGGCTTGTGCCGTGCAATCCCGCCGCAACCAGCACCAGCACCACCAGCACACCCCCGAGCGCCGAGAGCACATACTCGTCCTTGCCGAAATCGGTGAGAATGCGGATCGGCCACAGGCCCGGCGTGCCACGCGGCGGCATCAGCTGGATCTCGGTCAGGTCGAACACGACCATCAGCGCGATGACCAGGGCTGCACCTGCCGCACTGAGCCACAGCGAATGCCGCGCCAGCTTTCGCGCGGCCTCGGCGCGGCGCGAATGCGAGGGCGTACGCACGAGCTGCGCCAGGGCGCGCCCGGACATGGCAAGCAATTGCGCGGGATAGCTCGCGCGCGGCGCGATGTCGGTGGGCGCCGACATTCTACTCGGTGCCTTCCGAGCGGAAGATCGAGATCGAGATCGCACGCCCTTGCGAGAAATTATAGCCTTCGATGCGGGTACCAACCTTGTAGCGCAGCCCGATCGCCTCAGCGCGCTGCACGAAACCGCGCTCCGAACGCTGCTCGATCAGCGCGAACCGGCAGCTTCCTTGCCGCAGGAAATCCGCAGCGCCCGAACCGTCGGTGAGCAGCGTCTGCGTACCCGTGAGGAAGACGAGGCTCGGCTCGTGATAGCCGGCCGCGGCCGCCTTCGGGCCGACGCAGGTGACGTTCCGAAGCGCGCGTGCGATCTCGATGCTCGGAAACAGCGGCGTCAGCGACGGCAGCACGATCCCGTAGACCGTCACCGCGAGCATCAGGGCTGCGACCAGCGCGTTGAGCAGCGAGCGCTCGGCGTGATTGTTGTCATGAAGCCACCAGGCGAACAGGCCGAAGATCAGCGAGGCCGCGATGAACGGCCAGGCCACGAAAGCAGGCTGCCGGGTCAGCATCACCGCGCCGACGACCGCGATGATCGAGCCGCCAACGGGGATCGCGAACCACCAGGCCGAGCCGCGCATCAGCCAGGACCACGACAGCACGCGCCGCTCGAGCGCACCCGCGGTGAGGATCGCGATCGCAGGATACAGCGGCAGCACGTAATGCGGCAGCTTGGTCAGCACCGCCTCGAACACGATCCAGGACGGGACCAGCCAGGCCAGCAGGAATTGCGCGCCGGGCTCGCGCCGCGCGCGCCACACTGCGGGCGCCGCCATCGCCGCGAGCGGCGCGCCGGGCCAGAATGTGATCCAGAACAGCGCCAGATACAGTCCGGGCGGCGCGCCGTGGGATTCCTGCGCGCCCAACTTGCTCAACATGTCGCCGCCGACGGAATCCGCGAAGAAGGCATCGCCCGCGCGCCAGAAGATCGCGACGAACCAGGGCAGCACCAGCACCAGCATCCACATCAGGCCCCAGAGCGGTCGCAGCTTCCATAGCCAGGAGGCATCGCGGTCCTGGATCGCGAGCGCGACGATGGTCAGGCCTGCGAACATCAGGATCAGCGGGCCCTTGATCAGGATGCCGACAGCGAGAGCCGTCCAGAAGATCGCGGGCCAGCTCCAGGGCGGATGCGTCTCGTCCTCGGCGCGCTGCCAGGACAGATACGCCCGCGCCATCGCGCCAATCGCAGCGGTCACGCAGAACAGCAGCATCGCGTCAGTCTTGGCAAGCCGCGCCTCGACCCCGAGCAGCACGGACGCACACATCAGAAGTGCTGCAAGCACCGCGGCGCGCCGCGTAACGAAGCCAAGCGCCGTCCAATAGGTCATGAGCACGGCACCGATGGCGCCGATCAGCGACGGCAGCCGGTAGACCCAGATCCGCAACTCGGCCCGCGGCAGGCCCAGCGCCGATGCTGTCTCGACCGCGGCCGATTGCAGCCAGTAGATGCCGACCGGCTTCTTGTAGCGGACGTCCTCCTGGAAGCGGATGTCGACATAATCGCCGCTCTCGACCATCTGCTTGGTGGCCTGCGCAAAGCGCGCCTCGTCGCGGTCAACCGGCGGAATCGTAAAGAAGCCCGGCAGGAATAGCAGCAGCGCGCACAATAGCAGGAAGCTCACCGCGCGGACGTGGGTGGCCGTGGCGATGTCGAACATGGACACGAGCCGGCTGCCCGGATTCACCGGGGATTTCGGCTCGCGGGGAGCTCCAAAACGGGGTGTTGGGTAGGTCTCGGCCATCGGTTCCGCTTACGCTGAAACCGCCATCGCCACAACCGCTTGAGGCAGGGTCACTGAATTCGAATGACAACTGTGTCCGCGGCGCCCGTGGCATCGATGACGGTCAGCCGCGCAAAGCCCGGACCGGGCGGATCGATCAGCCGCTGGCGCCGTCCGTCAATCTCGCCCTGCGCCGTTCCGTTAACCATGACGGTCATGGGCAGGACGCCGCCGGCGACCTTGACCGGCATGGCTGCGCCGCCCTCGCCACCCGAGCGATCGACGTCGATCCGCGAGCCGTTCAGCGGAAACTGGATATGCAGAGCCTGCTCGCCCCCGGTTCGCACTAGGTCCCCGACCGGGCGGAACCGCCTCAAGGGTAACGGCAGCTTGGCGTTGCTGGCAACGAGAGTTCCTTTCGGCGGCTTCGGCAACGGGAGGAGCGTCTTGCCGGTGCGGGCGAAGGCGTCGAACAGGATCGGCGCGGCGGCAACCCGACCGATCAGGCCCGGAACCGGCGCGCCGTCGGGCCGGCCGACCCAGACGCCGATGGTCATGCGCCCGTCAAATCCCATCGACCAGGCGTCGCGGTAGCCGTAGGAGGTGCCGGTCTTGAAGGCGATGCGGTTGTGAGCCGCGTTCTCCGGCGGCGGGGTGCCGAGCAGCACATTGCCGACCTGCCACGCCGCGACCTGATCGAGCAGCCGCAGCGGCTCGCGGTCGTCCCTCTCGCTCATGATCTCGCGCAACGGCCTGGTGGTGCCGAGCCGGGCGAAGCCCGCATAGAGCTGGGCGAGGTCCTGCAGCGTCACGCCGACGCCGCCAAGGCCCATCGCAAGTCCCGGCGCCTCGTCCTTGGGCAGCACCAGATTGCCACCGGCCTGGCGCAGCCGCGAGGCCAGCCGGCTCGCGCCGACGCGGTCCAGCAGCACGATCGCGGGCACGTTCAGCGACAGCTGCAGCGCCTTCTTCACCGCCACCGTGCCCTGGAACGTCATGTCGAAATTTTCCGGCGCGTAGGAGCCGAAGCGCACGGGCCGATCGTCGATCAGACTGTCGGGGTGAACGAAGCCGTCCTCGAAGGCGAGCCCATAGATGAACGGCTTCAGCGTCGAGCCCGGCGACCGAATGGCGCGGGTCATGTCCACCTGCCCTGCCCGGCGCTCGTCGAAATAATCCGCCGAGCCGACGCGCGCGAGCACGTCGCCGCTCTCATTGTCGACGACGATGATGCCGACCGAGATGTTCCGCCCCAACGCAATGGCACGATCGCGCGCCAGCGGCTCCAGTACCTTCTGGAGGTTGGCATCGAGCGTCAGCTTGATGACAGGCGCGTCCTTGACCGTCGCAAGCGCCGCATCGGAGGCGTGCGGCGCCAGGATCGGCATCGGTTTGCGCAGCTTTGGCACGGGAACGGCCTTGGCCTGCTTGGCGTCGTCGGGGCTAATTTGTTGTTCCTCGACCATGCGGTCGAGCACGCGGTCACGCGCTTTGCGCGCCGCATCGGGATGGCGATCGAGCCTGCGGGTCTCCGGCGATTGCGGCAGCGCGACCAGCAATGCCGCTTCGGCCAGCGACAGCCGCTTCGGCTCTTTGCCGAGATAGGCGATCGAGGCGGCGCGAATGCCCTCGAGGTTGCCGCCGTAGGGCGCGAGCGCGAGATAGAGGTCGAGGATCTGCTCCTTGCTCAAGCTGCGCTCGATCTCGATCGCACGCACCATCTGCCGCAGCTTTGCATAAAGCGAACGCTGCCGCCGCGGCTCCATCAGCCGCGCGAGCTGCATCGAGATGGTCGAGCCGCCCGAGACGATGTGGCCGCGGGTCCCAAGCTGAAACGCAGCGCGCCCCAGTGCCAGCGGGTCGATGCCGTCATGTGCGTAAAAGCGCTGGTCCTCATAGGCGAGCAGCAGCTTGAGATAGGTCGGATCGACGTTCGTTTTTGTCTCGACCGGCAGCCGCCAGCGACCATCCGCCATCGCATAGGCGCGCAGAAGCTTGCCGTTGCGATCGACGATGGTGGTGGAGACCTGGCGGGCTTCGTCGAAAGGCAGCGGGCCGAGGGAGTAAACCCAGGCGACGAAGCCGACGATGGTGAGAATGAGCGCGAAGGCGGCTATCGGCAGGACGCGACGGCCCCAGCTCCGCGCTCCGTCATGGCCGGGCTTGTCCCGGCCATCCACGTTCTTGCCGGCGGCACCACAGTCCGTGGATGCCCGGGACATCTGCGCGAAGACGCGCTTCGCGCTTTTGCCCGGGCATGACGACACAGTATGTGGCTCGGCTTTCATCTCATTCACTTCGCCGCCCGCACCTCGACCGTGCCGGTCCCGGTGCGGCCATAGCGCGAGGGATTGTACATGTCTTCGACATAGGCCTGCGGCAGCACGTATTTGCCGGGCGAGACCACACGCACGACGTAGGCCACGGTGAAGACCGCCTTGGAATCCGAGGCCCGGTCGACGGCAGCCGTGAAGCGGTCGTCGCGGAACTCGGTGTCCTCTGGCTCTTCGCCATCCTCGATCCAGCCCAGCGTGCCGCTGTCGCCCGACGACACCAGTTTCGGATTGTCGATCTCCAGGCCGGCCGGCAGATAGTCGGACACCATGATGTGGCCGTATTCGGGCTTGGCCTCGGTGATCTTCAGCACCACGGCGAAGCGGTCGTTCTGCTTGACCTTGCTGATATCAGCAGGCTTGCCGTCGAGCGTGAAGAAACTGCGCTCGATCTTGAAGCCGTTCGATGCCGCAGGCTCCGGCGTCACCGGCGAACCCGACACCGAGACCACCGCCTGCACCGGCGCGTCTCCGGTGTTGGTGATCTTCAGCGGCTTGCCCTCCAGGGTCGCGGCCTTGTAGCTGCGGTACAGCGCGGTCTTGACCGGCTGGCCGTCCACCTCCATCGACAGGTTCTCCTTGGCGAGCGCGCGCGCCGCCAGCACCAGCCACGCATTCTCCTGCGTGGAGGTGTAGGGCGTCAGCCCGCGCGCAGTCTCGACCCGCGACACCGCCTGCGTCAGCGTCGCCTTCGGCGCATTGCCTTCACTGGCAAGCGATACCAGCGCCGCGGCATCGCGGAGCTGCGAGCCGTAGTCGGTGCGGCCGAACTCCAGCACGGGTTTTGGGGCGAGACTGTCGAGCGCTGCGCCATAGACCCGCTCCGCGCGGTTGCGGTCGCCGACCAGCGCGAGCGCGGCGGCGAGCTGCGATTTCGCGATGGGAGTTGCGAGGTTGCTCAGCTTGGTGTCGGCGAGATAGCGGAGGTCGCCGATCGGCGCCGCGCCGTTGCGCGCCAGCACATAGAGGCCGTAGGCGAGATCTCGGCCGCCGTCCTTCTCCGGCTCGTTGCCGTTGACGACGGAGTTGCGGATACGATCCAGCGCGGTCTTGAACAGCACGTCCGGGACCACAAAGCCCTTTTCGCGGGCGCGGGTCAGGAAGTCGGTCACGTACGCGTCGAGCCAGGCGTCGTCACCGCCTGCCGACCACAGCCCGAACGAGCCGTTCGAGCCCTGGCGCGCTAGGAGCCGCTCGATGGCGTCGCGGATGCGCTGGTCGACCTCGGTGTCCATGGCCAGATGCGCGCCGGCCGCGAGCTCGTTGACATAGAGCAACGGCATGGCGCGGCTGGTGATCTGCTCCGAGCAGCCATAGGGATAGCGGTCGAGCGCTTTGAGGATCGTCGCCGCATCGAGCGCAGTCGACAGGCTGGCCGAGACGGAGACGCTGCCGGTGCCCGGAACGAGATCGGCGAACATATCCGAGGTCAACGTCAGGCTCTCACCCTTCGCGAGCGTCCGGATCGAGCGCCGCGCCAGGACTTGCGTCGCCGCCTTGACGTCGAGCGCATAATGGCGCGCAAGCGCCAGGCCATTCGGCCCCTTGATGTCGACATCGAGCGTTGCCTGCCCCGCCGCCGTCGCGTCGATGGCGAGCGTGAACGAATTCCGCTGCTTGGCGGCGAGCTTGACCGTGGTTGCGGGATTGCCGGTCATCTTCACCGGCCCGCCCGTCTTCACGTTGATGACGTAGTCGCCCGCCTGCCCCTCGACATTGTCGATCTCGAGATTGACCGTGCCGTGGTCGCCGTTGAGCAGGAAGCGCGGCAGGGTCGTGGTCAGCACGACAGGGTCGCGGATCACGATATCGGTGTTGGCGCGACCGAGCTTGGTCGCGGTCCACGCCACCGCCATCACGCGCGCGGTGCCGGCGAACTCCGGAATGTCGAAGCTCACTTCTGCCGTGCCGTCGGCGGCAACGGTGACGATGCCCGAATAGAGCGCGAGCGGCTTTTGCGCGGGCGGCGAGCCCTGGAGCTCGGCGGCACCGGCGTCGCCGCCGGACTTGATCTGCCCGCGCGTGCCCGACATGCCGTCGATGAGTTGCCCATAGAGATCGCGGATCTCCGCGCTCAGGCGGCGCTGGCCGAGATAATAGTCGTCCGGCGCCGGCGGCTTGTAATTGGTGAGATTGAGGATGCCGACGTCGACCGCGGCGATGACAATCTTGGCGTCTTCGCCCGGATTGAGCCCGTCGAGCTTGACGGGGATCTTCAACATTGCATTCGGCCGGATGAGAGCCGGCGGCGTCAGCTTCACTTGTAACGTGCGGGTCTGCTTGTCGATGCCGAACCATTTGAGTCCGATCGCCCGGCCCGGCATGCGCTGCGCGGCCGCATCGAGCGGCCGGCGCAGCGTCGCCACCACATAGGCGCCGGTGCCCCAGTCCTTGCCGACCGGGAGCTTCACCTGCGCGGTGCCTTCCTTGACGTCGATGGTCTGCGTCGTCAGCAGGCGATCGCCGAGCACGTTGACGGTCAGCTTACCGGCGCTGCGGACGTTGACCGACACGGTCATCGTGTCGCCCGAGGCGTATTGCGGCTTGTCGATCGAGGTCTCCAGGAGATCCGGCGTGTCGGCGCTGCCGTCGGAATACCAGCCGACGTCGAACTGTACCGAGGTCACGGGCCCGTCGGCGTCGTTCGACTTCACGTCCAACCGGTAGCGGCCGGGCCGTGGCGTCAGCGAAATCCGCGACGGCTTGTCCTCGGCGACGGTCACGTCGCCATCAGAAACGCGCGAGGCCGATTTGACCGGCTCGTACTCCCAGTAATTGCTCTGGCGATACCATTGGTAGCGCGACTCCATCTTCAGGAGCTCGTAGCGCAGGCCGTCGCGGCGCAGCCTCTCGCCCTCGGGCGAGACGAACACGACATCGAACTCGGCCTTGTCGCCCTCGGCGACGTTCTTGTCGCCGAATAGCGGCTTGATGCCGATCATGGCGGCAGCAGGCGCGACCGGCAGCACGATCTTGCGTTCGACGGCGCGGCCGCCGGTCTCGACCATGCGGACGAAGATCTGCGCCTCCTGCGGCCGCGTCGAGGCCGGCTGCTTGTCGAGCGTGACCGGGAAGGTCGCAACGCCGTTGGCGTCAGCTTCCGGCAGGTTCTCCAGTGGCGTGCGCTCGTTCGAGGTGGTCTCCTCATCGGCGACGCCAAACTGGTAGCCGGCGAAGCCCGGCCGCTCGGACGCGGGCGAGACCAGCATGTCGCCTTCAAGCGCCAGCCCGGAGGCCGGCGCGCCATAGAGGAAATGACCGTCCGCCTTAAGCTCCACTGGAGCGTTAGCTTTGATCAGCTTGTCCTTGGCAGACAAGTCGAATTCGATCCGGTCAGGGACGTAATCCTCGACCATGAAGGTGGTCTCGCCGACCGAAGAGCCCTTCGGATCGGTGAAGGCGCGCACCCGCCAGGTCCCGGTCGGGACGGCCGAGTTGAGCGGCACGGATAAGGTGCGCCCGCCGGCGCCCTGGTCGGACAGCACGGCGCGGCGGTATTCGACGCCGTCGGGACGCTCGATCACCAGGGTCATCGGCCCGCCCGTGACGGCGTTGCCCTGCCCGTCGCGCAATAGCGCGGTGAGATAGACGGTCTCGCTGGAGCGGTAGACGCCGCGCTCGGCATAGACAAAGGCGTCGGCGCCCGCAGGCACGGCCCTGCCCGAAACGCCACGGTCCGACAGATCGAAGGCGGAGGATTTGAGGCTGAGGAAAGCATAGTCGGCCTGCTCACCGGTCACGGTGAGCATCGCCGGCGACAGGCCGCCCTCGCCGCGGGCAAGCCCCGCCTCGAACAGCAAATGGCCGCTCTCATCGGTCTTGCGGGTGGCCAAAATCTCGTTGTTGCGCGCGACCAGCCGCACCTCGGCTTTGCCGACCGGATCGGTCGAGGCCAGCGAATTCACGAAAACATGGATACCGTCATTGCCGGAATAGGCCGTGACGCCCAGATCGGAGACGATGAACCATTGGGTGGCGAGCTGGTAGTCGTCGTCCGAGCCCGGCCCCTTGGCCGCGGCCGTCATGACATAGACGCCGGGCTGGAGTTCGCCGAGCGCCTGGTCGACCGGGAAGGCCGTGGTGACGTCCTGGTTCAGCGTCATCGCGGTCGCGAGCTCGCCGGTCCAGACCTTGACGCCGCGCTCGCCGCCGAGATCGCTGAGCTGGTATTTCGACAGGGTCTTCTGGAAATCGCTGTCGACCACCGTGTTGATCAGATTGCGGTCGCCGATCCGGAACACGTTGATGTTGACGGCTGGCGTGTTGACGCTGACCACGGGAATGCCGCGCTGGCCGGTCCTCGGCAGCACATAGGCGCGACTGGTGAAGCGCACGAAGGGCTTGCGGTCGCGCACATAGACGTTGAACTCGGCCGATTTCGGCAGGCCTTCCTTCACGGTGGACGGCAGGCCGGCGCGCAGATTGATGTTGTAGCGCTCGCCGTGCTTCAGCCCGTCGACGCAGAGCTGCTTGCCCTCGGCCGACAGCGCCGGCTTGTCCTGGCTCGCCAGCGCGAGGTACGGCGCGAAATCGGTGCGTTTTGCCAGCTCCTCCGAGAACTGGAAGCAGGCGCGCGGACTGGCGGAGTCCGAGTCCACGGTGTAGTCGAGCAGCCGAAAACCGTGCTCGTCGCGCATCTTCTCATACTGGCCGCGGACGTCGGCGACTTCCCGCATGTCGAGGGACAGCCGCAGCGCATCCAGCGCCGGCCGCCACAACTTGCGTTCGGACAGCGACTTGCCGAGCACTGCGAGCGCGTCGGCCTCCTCGCCCGCATTCCCGGCGCGCTGGTAGGCGATGTAGGCGGCGGTCGAGGCGCGCTCCAGCAGGAACGTCTGCTCGCTCGAGCTCTTCGGCGATATCTGGAAGATGACCTTTGCCAGGCGCAGCCAGTTGCCGGCGTCTTCCGGCGTGGTCGCCGCGATCTGGCCGAGCACCGACAGGCCGGTGCGGTAGTCGTTGCGCCGGAAGGCAGCATCGGCGTCGGTGCGCAAGCTCGCGCCGCTCTTGGCGACCGGCCCCGCCTCGCCCTTGATCTGCGCCTCCAGCTTGATCGCGGAATCGGCGAGGTCGTCCCGTTTGAAGGCTTTGTCGGCGGCCTGCGCTACGCTAAGGCCGAACGCCAGCGTGGCGCAGAGTGTGACGGCGCGAACAAGACCGATCATGGATGGACTCCCGGAAATCGCGGACGAACGCCGCTTGTCGCATGAAATGCGCGGAAAGGTGACGGACTCAAGGCGATGGAACCAAAGGTGCAAACCGTCGCATTCGCCATGACAAGGCAGGCCCAGAGGAGACCGATCAAGCTATCGCCACGCACGCCGTCCTGATGGCGCAGCAATATCCGACCAGTCGTCCGGCGGCCGTGTCCCGGAAGCTGGCCAGCGTTCCCGGCGATGTGATCCATCGTCCAGTCCGCTGCCGCTCAACCCGGCACCCTGACACCCCACCGTTCCGCTTTGTCGCGGCTTCGCGGAAAACGGTTCGGTTCAGGCTTGGCGAAAGACGATATTTTTCATAATGGCATGGTAGATGAACAGCCGGCTCCCAACCAGGGCGGCTCAAGACGGTCCCGTAGCTCAACTGGATAGAGCATCAGATTTCTACTCTGAGGGTTGCAGGTTCGATTCCTGCCGGGATCGCCAATTTCAGTCTCATCCACCCGGGACATCACCGGCGCACGGCGACTCGATGCACCGCCGTTCACTCGTGAGCCCCGTCTACGATGCGCGCCTGCAGAATCCACCGTCCTTCACGAACGCGTGGGTCGCCTCGCCCCGGGCTTTGATCTTGGCAAACGAGCCCTATCTAACCGCCGAGCGACGTGCGCCCGATAAGGACTTCGATGCCACTATCCGACCTTACGAGAATGGCTATCGCATCTGCGGTGGCGATTGTGGCAATATCGTTCCTGGCAGTTGACGCGGGAGTCGTGAACTCCGGCGTCATCACAAAGCCCATCGCGACGGCGCGGGCTTCCATCGCGGACGCGGCCGCCAGTCAGCACCAACTCGCCTTCGCCGTTCAGGCGTGGGCGCGTCGCGGCCACCAGAAGCCGGCCGTGGAAGAATGCCTGGCGATCGATTGAAACAGCGCACTCGCCGCTCTCGTCTGGCGGATGTAGGCGCAACGTAACAATCATGTCTGTTACAGGCCATTAATCCCCCGGATGAAGATCGTCCAAATCCAGCCGAACAGTGCGCTCAAGGCGGCGACCGATGCGGCGATTGCCGCGGTCCGAGTCCACCAGATCTGCCGCGCGTGCCGTTCGATATCCGCCTCGGATTTTTGATTATCTTTCCAGTTCAGCCATTCCTGGGCGAACCCGATCGTCATGACGGGCGCGGTTCCGATCGCAATCGCTCCTGCGGATGCCGCGTCGGTCTGGGCTAGGCGCGCTCGGACGTTGGCTGCACCCGTCTTTTCAAGCACCGCAAGCCATTGCTGGGACTGTTCGTCTGACACATGCCACGTGCATTCCCTGTAAGGAAACGCTTTCGGTCGCTCTGTCATAGCCTTGCACCGTACTCACCCTTCAGTGTCGCCCCTGATGTCGCGCCCACCACCCGGCAATCGCCGCCGCGAGATCCTTCCACAACTCGGTCGGCAGATCCGGTACCGCCACCCGGACGCTGTACCGATCCGTAGTCGCGTCGTGAAACCACTCGGTCGCCGCGAAATCGAAACCAAAACTGCCGGCGTGGCGAATGGGGAAGCCTTTGCCGCCGAGGTCGCGGCTCATGTCTTCGGCGGCCTGCCGCGCGCTCGCCTCATCGAGGGCGCGCCTGCCGCGAAGCGTGACATAGAGGCCGTGGGTGAAATGCAGCTCGGCCGAGAGCGAAGCGAGCTCGGAGGCGAAATATCGCGCCGTCTGGCGGCCGTTGCGCAGAATCGCGGCGACGCGCCTTTTCGTCAGGGCCCAATAGGCCACTGAGCCCACGAATGGCGGGAAGTGCGCCGGCAGCGCCGCGCCGCCGAGAAGCCGGACGGCATTGCGGGTTTCCGCCGCCAGGCTTTCGGACAGCAGCTGCTCCGCCTTGAGGTCCTTCCGTCTCCAATGCACGAACACACCAGAGCCGAGCCGGCCGTATTCCACCCCGAGCGAATCCAGCTTGTTGTGGCTTCGCACCAACACGACGGGAATGTCCCATCTCGCGGCCCATCTCAGGACGCGCCGGATGCGCCCGGATCTGCCGGCGAAACATGTCGTGTCGAAAATCAACAGGTCGAGCCCCGAACCGTCGCAACGCAAAGCGGCTTCGAACGCTCCGGCAGGGACGCATGAATCCAGCAGGAGAAGCCGTGGCGAGGCCGCCGCAGCGAACGCTTCGCCCAGCGGGAGCCTGGCGGTGACAAGCCGTAAATGGGGGACGAGGCTCTCGATCAGCTCCAGTGTCTCGCCGTAGGTGCCCGGCAGCACCACGACGTCTGCCTTGCCGGTGATTCGTGCGGACGCGAGCAGCAGCGCGGAAATCGCGGCCATGCCGGAGGCGGTATAGACCGCCTCGCTCCCGCAGCCCCGCTCGAGTTCATAGAACGAGGGACCGCGTACCTTGAGGTCAGCGCGCTGATAATCGTAGCTGAACACGAACGGACCGCTGCTGGGAGACGCCGCGTGCGACCAGGCCGTTTCCGTCGCCTTCCAGTCCTGCAGCGCATGTTCCGCGCGTAGCGCGGCGGCGAGCTGAAACTTGGAGTCCACGACCTCGTCGACCGACTGCGGACGAGCCAAATGCAGCGGGCTCCTCAGGCAATCGTTCAGCAGCCCGATTTCCCTGTGCTTTCGTTCGAGATAGGCCTCGGTGGTCTCCATGCGGATCTTGATAAGGGTCTTGATGCGGATCTTGGCAATTGCGACTGCCTTTCAACGTTCGGCGAACGCATTGGCTCCAGACAGTCGGCCCCGCTCATCCTTGCAACGAAGGCCGGTCCTCGCCGTTGACACTGCACAAGGAGAACAGCATGAGCGAGATCAGAGAGCACATGAAGATCATCGGCAAGGACGGCGCCCATGTCGGCACCGTCGATCGAGTCGAGGGCAACCGCATCAAACTGACGCGGAAGGACAGCCCGGAAGGTCACAAGGACCATCATCACTACATCGACACGAAATATGTGGGTGCCGTCGAAGGCGATGTCGTCAAGCTTTCGGTCAATGCCGACGCGGTGCCGAAGTCGGAAGCAGCCTGAGCCAGCAAGTCCCCTCGGGACTTTTGTTTGTTCACGGTCCTGCTCCGCTTCGTTCCCCGAAACGAATCGCGATCGGAAAATCGTCGTCCGAACGAGTCTTAACGCCGCGTTTCGGCGGCTCGCGTCAAGCGTCGAGCGTCACGAGCACGGGCCGCAGCCGATGGGCATCGATGGCGGCGTTCTCGCGCGAAAAGAATTGAAGGGCGCGGAACGAACCTGCGATCAGCGCGTTCGCTATCAAGTGGCGCCGATTTGCCAGCCCCGATCGGCTCTCGAGAACCCCGTGCTCGTCCCCCCGAGCACGGGGTTTTTCTGTGAATAGGGGTAATGTCGTAAGAGCGTGGCCTCAGTCCGTCCGCTCTTCGCGCCGGTCGCGGGCGAGTTGATGCCAGGCCAGGGCCAGCTCGATGAGACGTTGCCGGTCAGGACCTTCGGCCGCCACGGCGCGCTTCATCGCCGCCTCGGCTTCATGCTGTGGATCGTACTTGGTACACATGAAGCCAATTCTAGCCGGACGATCTGGACATGCGCGTGGCAATTTCGCCCGTATGATTGCGGGGTTAACGCCTCCCGACACGGATTTGCGACGCGATCCAACTCACGCATGTTTCGAGCGACCCGCCCCGATTGTGGGCTCGATGCGCACCGATCTGTGAAGTGCGTCACAGCCGGCGCCCGGCGTCTCCGCTAAACAGTCCTCAGCGCTCCCAGAGAGCGAGAAGGCTTGGGAGATATTCCCGTCATGACACAAGAAGCCGCAGCCGAAATTGCCGTCCCGCCGCGACGCGAAAGATCCGACCCGCTCGGCATCGCTTATCTTGCGACCATCGGTATCGTGATGCTGGCCTGGATCGCAGGTCTGGTCTGGGCCGCGATCGCGTTCTTCAGCTGGCTGGTGTCCTGACGCGCGGGGTGATCGCCCTCGAATCAATTTCCGGCCAGCTGACGGCCAACGCCAAAACGAAAAGAGGCGGACTTTTCGCCCGCCTCTTCGCTTCAGCTCTCGCCTGGCGTGCTCAGTAGCACGCCCGGGGGTCAGCCTGCACATACTGGCCGCTCGGATAGCGGTAGTAGCAGTTGCCCTGGGCCAGATAGTAGCCGGGGCGCGAAGCAGCCGTCGCGCCGGCGATCGCCCCGGTGGCACCGCCGATCACAGCGCCTGCGGCCGCACCCGAGGCGTTGCCCGATATCAGGCCGCCCAGCACGCCGCCCACGATAGCGCCACCAAGCGCGCTCGCACCAGGATCGGCCGGCGGCGGAGGCGGCGGCGGTTCATAGGCGACCGGCGGCGGGGCGTAGGCCACAGGCACGTCATCGTAATAGTCCTCCGAGATGTAGGCCGGAGGCCCCTCCATCCGCTGCGGATAATAATACCGCGCGCCGCCTACATCCCACCACCAGCCGGAGCGGCCGTTGTGGACTTCGTGGCGCCAGCGTCCGCCATCCCAGGCGAGATGGCCGCGATAGGTGTGTCCGCCCCAGTCGCGCGCCGGTGCGGGACCCCTGGCGTAATTGCGTCCGGGCGGCGGACCGCCGGCATTACGCGGCGCAGGACCTGGACTCGCGAGAGCAGGATTTGGACCCGGACCTGCATGACCAAGACCGCCGGCGTAGGGCTGGACGCCGGCCTGTGGCGCAGGCCGGGCAGCCTGCTGCGGCGGCGGCCCCTTTCGCATGTTCTGAGGCGGCGCGCCGGCGCCTGGCCCGGCCGATGGCTGGGCGGCGTCTCTCGGCGGTCTGGCGTCCTGAGCCTGCGCCGGGACGGCGAGCAATGACATCGCCGAAACCAAGGGAATGATGATCTTGATGCGACTGGACGCACTCATGCGTGCTTGCCCCCTACTCTCTCGATTGCCGTCAATGGCCGTGATGCCTGCCGCGATAGATGATTCGGCTCGCGCTGAGCTGACGCCGGCTGACATGACTGACCTGCTTTGGTCGGCTAAGTCCCGTTACAAATGATTAAGATCACGACATTTTTTCGTCAGCGGGAGCCCCGCTGGAGCGCTTCTAGCGGGCCGGCTCGATCACGTTGCAGTTGCTTCGCCCGGACATCAGGCAGTCCTGCATCTTGCTCGCGGAGGTGAGATCGCGGGCGAGCCACCAGCCGACACCGAGGATCACGATGGCGATGATCAAGCCGGCGATGGCGCCGCGACGGTTGTCACCGGATTGAGGTTTTGGAGTGGATTTGGCCTTCGCGCCCGGTTCGGGCTTAGGTTCGGGCTTGGCTTCGGGCTTGGGCATGGCTGACCGATCACGGGGGCGAGCGGGCTTTATCACCTCCGCGGCGTGAGGTCACATCCCGCCAAGCTTCCTAGCCTCGGGTCGGCCGGATCGCTTCCTTGCGCGAGGTTTCGGCCGCCGGGATCGCCTGCTGGACCCGCGGTGCGCAGGTCGTAAGCACAAACGCGGTCTGGGTGCATTCCCAATCTGTGCCCAGGACGGCACTTTCGATCGGCTGCGGCCGGGCCAGGAGCAGCGTGGCACCGGCCAGGGCTGCCACCACAACGGCGATTGCGAGCGCCTTCAGGCTCAGTCGTGAGATCGTCATACCCGTGCTCCGCGTCTCATACTGGGCGGACGCTAGGCACCGCCCTGGTGCCCCCTTATGAGGGACATCACAATTCGGCAGTTTTTCGGGGCTACGAGAGATCGTCGGGGCGGCGATTTTCGTCTACCTGATCGGCTGCGATTATAGGTGGCATCACGGCGCGCGCCGATGTACACGCATCTGCGTCGCGCGGCGCCCGCTATGCCCAGCCGACGTACCAACAGGCAGTGATGTAGGATCGAAAGCGAGGATGACAAGGTTCGCCGATGAGTGGATTTAGGGAGCCAGGCTTCTCCGACCGACAAAAGGCGGCACAGGAAGCACGCAAGAACCTTTTGAACAAATTCAAGTCGCAGCCGGGGCCGGATGATCCCGCGGTTGTGGCGAAGCGTGCGGAGCGCGAGGCCCTTGCGGCCAAGCGCGCCGAGGCAAAAGCTGCGCGAGAGGCGGAAAAGGCCGAGCAGAAGCGCCTGCAAGAAGAGGCTGCCGCGCTCGAGGCTGCGCGGATCGCCCGCGAAGCCGAAGAAGCCGTCGCGAAGGCGGCCGAAGCCGAGGCCGATCAAAAAGCCAAGCGAGACGCCCGCTACGCCGCCCGCAAGGCGAAGCGCAAGTAACGTTCGCAAGTCTGACGCTCGCAAGTCTAGCGCTCGCAAGTCACGTTCAATTGAATTTGGACTGAAACAACACTCTGGGGGGCGGTCTACGTGACCGCCCCCGGATTTTTGGCGCGCGTCTGCCTGTCGCAAGCGCCTCCTCGACGATGGAAGCTCAGTGCTTCTTCATCATCCCGTCGTCTTTCTTCATCCCGTCCTTCGACATCGTGTCCTTCTTCATGCCGTCGTCCTTGGACATGGTGTCCTTCTTCATGCCGTCCTTGGACATCGTGTCCTTTTTCATCATGCCGTCGTCCTTGCCCATTTTGTCCTGGGCAAAGGCCGGCGACAGCGCGAGGCCGAGCGAGAGAACGGCCGCCGAAACGCCGAGCGCGATGCGGGTACGAATGGTCATGACTGGTCTTCCCTTCGAGATGATGTTTGTCAGCGACGGACGCCGCTATCTGATCTCGACGGATTGCCACGGGGCGTTGTTACGCCACCGCCGATAAATTTCTGCGCGCCCGCCGCCGTCCCTTGTTTGGCGGATGCAGGAGATCGGGGAGTGTGCAACGCAGCATGACCGACACTTGCCGCGGCATTCGGTCTCGAACTATCAGACTAGAGAACATTGTCTGAAAGACCGGCTAGGATGAGCCTCAGCACGATCTCGAAGACCAGCCCAAAATCACGGCAAACAAGAACTCTCCAAAGAACCGTCCCAAGAACCGTCCAAGGGAATCACGCCATGCTTACGCGCCGCCACCTCATTGCGACCGCCGTCGCCGCACCCGCCATTCTCCGTTTCGGCACCGGCACCGCGCATGCCGCGACCACGCTGAAAATCTCGCATCAATTTCCGGGCGGCACCGTCGACAAGGGCGACTTCCGCGACCGGCTCTGCCGCATGTTCGCCGCCGAAGTCGCCAAGCGCAGCAATGGCGACATCGCCGCCGAAATCTATCCGAACTCCTCGCTGATCAAGACCAACGCGCAGTTCTCCGCGATGCGCAAGGGCGCGCTCGACATCAGCCTCTACCCGATGCCCTATGCCGGCGGCGAATTGCCGGAAACCAATATCGGCCTGATGCCGGGCCTCGTCACCACCTACGACCAGGGCATGCGCTGGAAGAAGGAGCCGGTCGGCAAGGCCTTGACCGACTTCCTCGCCGACAAGGGCATCATCCTGCTCAGCTGGGTGTGGCAGGCCGGCGGCGTCGCCAGCCGCTCCAAGCCGATCGTTGCCCCCGAAGATGCCAAGGGTCTCAAGGTGCGCGGCGGCTCGCGCGAGATGGATATGGTGCTGCAGACCGCCGGCGCCTCGGTGCTGTCGGTGCCCTCGAACGAAATCTACGCAGCGATGCAGACGGGTGCCTGCGATGCCGGCATCACCTCCTCGACCAGCCTGATCTCGTTCCGCCTCGAAGAGGTCGCGAAATCGCTGACCTCGGGCGCAGGCGCGTCCTACTGGTTCATGCTCGAGCCGCTGATGATGTCGAAGGCGATCTTCGACAAGCTGCCGAAGAACCAGCAGGACGTTCTGCTCGCGGTCGGCACCGAGCTCGAAGCCTTCGGCCGCAAGGGCGCGCAGGATGACGACGTCGAGGTCGCCAAGGTCTACGAGAAGGCCGGCGCCAAGGTCTCGGTGCTCGATGCCGCGACCGTCGGCAAGTGGCGTGACATCGCCCGCGACACCGCATGGAAGGACTACGGCGCCAAGACCGCGACCTCGGCCAACCTGCTCAAGCTCGCGACCGACGTCGCCGCATGAGCCACGGTCCGCTTCCGGATCGTGACGACCAGGCCAACGCCGCCGCAAGGACCAGCCTTGCGGCGGCGATCGATCGCGGTCTCGCCATCCTCAACAACATCATCGTCGTGTTCGCCGCGATCGCACTGATCGCGGCCTGCGCCATCCTGAGCTACAGCGTGCTCAGCCGCGCCTTGTTCAAGGCCGCCAATTACTGGCAGGACGAGGCGGCGGTGTTCCTGCTGGTCGGCGCCACCTTCATGACCGCCGCCTACGTGCAGCAGAACCGCGGTCACATCGGCATCGAGGCCTTCGTCGGCCTGCTCTCGCCGCTGGCGAACCGGATCAGGCTTTGGCTGGTCGACGCGGTGACGCTTCTGTTCTGCGCTTTCTTCGCCTGGAAGTCCTGGACGCTGGCGCATGAAGCCTATGTCGACGGCCAGGTCTCGAACTCGATGTGGTCGCCGCCGCTGGCCATCCCCTATTCGCTGATGGCGTTCGGCATGAGCCTGCTCTGCGTCCAGATCCTCGTGCAGCTTGCGCTGCCTTTCGCTGGAGCCAGGCGTTCATGAGCGTTTTCGGTATCGGCCTCGCCTACGGGATCGCGACGCTGGTCGTGATGTTTTCGGGCATGCCGATCGCGTTCGCGCTCGGCGCGGTCGCGGTCGTGTTCATGGGCATCTACATGCCCGCCGCCTCTCTCGATACGGTGACGCAGAACGTCTACGAGGAAATGGCCTCGATCACGCTGCTGTCGATTCCGCTCTTCATCCTGAAGGGCGCCGCGATCGGCAAGTCGCGCGCCGGCCAGGATCTCTACTCGGCCCTGCACGCCTGGCTGCACCGCGTCCCGGGCGGCCTCGGCGTCGCCAATGTGTTCGCCTGCGCGCTGTTTGCGGCGATGGCGGGCTCTTCGCCCGCGACCTGCTCGGCAATCGGCTCGGCCGGCATCCCCGAGATGCGCAAGCGCGGCTATTCCGGCGGCTTTGCCGCCGGGATCATCGCCGCCGGCGGCACGCTCGGCATTCTGCTGCCGCCGTCGATCACCATGATCCTGTTTGCGGTCGCCGCCGAAAAATCACTGGGACGGCTGTTCCTCGCCGGCATCGGACCCGGCCTGCTGCTGGTCTCGCTGTTCGGCGTCTACGCCGTGATCCGCTTCCGCCAGGAATATGCCGCGGCCGAAGCGATCTACAAGAACGGCGGCCCGGAAGCTGCGATCCTCGCCCGCGACGAATACACGCTCGCGGAACGCTTCAGCGTGCTGCCGCGCGTGATCCCCTTCGTGCTGCTGCTCACCGGCGTCATGATCGCGCTCTATGGCGGCTACGCCACGCCGTCGGAGACTGCCGGCCTTGGCGGCCTCTTGGCGCTGGCATTGATCGCGGCGATCTACAGCGTGTGGCGGCCGAGCGACCTCGCGCCGATCCTGAAATCGACGATCCGGGAATCGACCATGCTGATGATGATCATCGGCATGTCGCTGCTCTATTCCTACGTGATGAGCTATCTGCACATCTCGCAATCCGCCGCCGAATCCGTCGTCGCGATGCATCTGCCGCGCTGGGGCCTCTTGTTCGCGATCCTCGTCATGGTCGTCGTGCTCGGCTTCTTCCTGCCGCCGGTCTCGATTATTCTCATGACCGCGCCGATCATCCTGCCGCCGCTCCGCGCCGCCAATTTCGACATCATCTGGTTCGGCGTCGTCATGACCATCGTGATGGAGATGGGGCTGATCCATCCACCCGTCGGCCTCAACATCTTCGTCATTCGCAACGTCGCGCCGGACATTCCCCTGCGCGAGGTGATCTGGGGCACGCTTCCTTTCGTGCTCTTGATGATGCTCGCGGTGCTGCTGCTGTGCTTTGTGCCGGGCATCTCGACCGGGCTGCCGGACCTGGTGATGGGGCCGGACGGGAGCAGGTGAAACTCCTCCCGTAAGGTGGATTCGCCGAAGGCGCAATCCACCTCCTCTCGTCAATGCGGTCAGAAAAGTGGTGGGTTACGCTTCGCTAACCCACCCTACGATTTCTCTTTGCGCCGCGACCGCGGCGCGATCGCCACCACCTGCAATAGATCCTTGCGCACGGCTTCGATGTGCCGCTCCAAAAACCGGCAGGCCTCCTCGACTTTTTGCGCGCGACAGAGCGCGATCAGATGGGCATGCTCCTTTTCGGCGATCCCCATCGCCTTGGTGTTGGAGAGCTGCAGGCGCGTGTAGCGGTCGCTGGTCTGGAGCAGTGACAGCACGATCGCCCGGGTGCGGGGCTGCGGGGCATGGACATAGAGCGCCATATGGAAGTCGGCGTTGAGCTGACCCCATTCGCTGACATTGCGCGCCTTAATCGCCTTCTCAAAGCTTTTATGGATGTCGTCGAGCCCGGCGAAATCCTCCGTTGTGAATCGGGGAGCCGAGTGCGCCAGCAGCCGCGGCTCCAGGATACGGCGGAGGTCGAAGACGTCGTTGATCTCGTCCAGTGACAGCTCGGAGACGATGGCGCCCTTCTGCGGAACGATCCGCACCAAGCCTTCCGCTTCGAGCTGAAACAGCGCCTCGCGCACGGGGATACGGCTGACGCCATAGGCCTCGCCAAGCGCATCCTGGCGCAGTTGCGATCCGGCCGGATAGGTCCCGTCGAGGATTGCCTGCCGGAGTTGGTCGACGATCGCAGCCGACAGGGTGCGATGTTTCAGAGGCGCTTTCATCCGATCTTCCGTCCCTCCCCGACTCGGCCGGCCGGAACGGTCCCTGTCTTGCATGTTGAGGTCATCGCGTCCCCGCAAAAAAACGCGTGCACGCCTTCGACGCAGCCCGCGATTCCATTTGACAGCCAAAATGTATAAATTATACATTCGGTCATCGCACGATAAATCTTGCGGGCAATGGGGCCTCTTCATGATCGAGCAGACGATGCCGGCCACGCGCGCGTTCAGCGTTCGACGCATGGTCGTCCGCGCCTCCAGCGCCCTGCTCGCCGTCGAGCGGATCGCATTGATGGGCCTGATGTACCTGCTCACCGCCCTGATCCTGGTCAACGTCATCACCCGCTACTCGCATTTCCCGATCTACTGGATCGACGAATCCGCGGTCTATTGCGTGGTCTGGCTGACATTCGTCGGCGCCTCCGCAATGACGCGGCTGCGGCTCGATTTCGCGGTCACGATGCTGACGGAACGTCTTTCGCTCCCCGCCCAGAAGATCGCGAAGGTGATCTCGACTGGCCTCGTCGTCGTGTTCGGCCTCGCCCTGATCATCACCTGCGTGCTCTGGATGGACCCGATTGGCCTTGCCCGCGCCGGTTTCGACGGGCGCAAGCTCGCCGCCGAAACCTTCAATTTCCTCTACACGGAGCATACCCAGACCCTGAATTGGCCCACCTGGGTGCTCTATCTGACGCTGCCGATCTTCGCGGTCTCGATGACCGTGCATGGTCTCGCCAATTTGCTGGAAGATCTCGAACTGGTCCCGCGCACGCCCCCGAAGGGCTTTGCCCTTTCCGAACTCGACGGGGTCAACTGATGATCACGTCGGCAGCCTTCCTCGCGATCATGCTGGTCGGCGTGCCGATCGGCCTCTGCCTGTGCCTCGCCGGCCTGGTCTACATCGCGGCGTCCGGCAATCCGGTGCTGTTCCAGTCCTATCCGCTCCAGCTGTTCGGCGGCGTCGACAGCTACGGCCTGATCGCGATCCCGCTCTTCATCCTCATCGGCGAGATCATGAACGGCGGCGGCATCACGCGCCGCATCGTCGACATGGCGATGGCCTTCGTCGGCTCGCTCAAGGGCGGGCTCGCCTACGTCAACATCCTCGCCAACATGTTCATCTCCTCGATCCTGGGATCTGCGACCGCGCAGGTCGCGATCATGGCCCAGATCATGGTGCCGGAGATGGAGAAGAAGGGCTACGACAAGACGTTTGCGGCGGGACTGACCGCCTATGGCGGCATGCTCGGCCCGATCATCCCGCCCTCGGTGATGTTCGTGGTCTACAGCGTGCTCGCGCAGGTCTCGGTCAGCGACATGCTGATCGCCGGCATCGTGCCGGGCGTCATCCTCACCGTGATGTTCTGCGTTGTCATCGCACTGATGGGATACGTCTATAACTATCCGCGCGCGGACTATCAGACGCCGCGCCAGCGCGTCATGACGATCCTGCGGACCTCGCCCACCCTCCTGATCCCGATCGTCATCGTCGGCACCATCCTCGGCGGCCTCGCCAACGCGACGGAATCCGCCGCCGTCGGCGCCGTTGCCGCAGCCATGGTCGGAAAGTTCTGGACCAGGGAGTTCGAATTCTCGCAGCTGCCGCAAATGATGCTGCGTAGCGCGATCTATTCGGCGATCGTGCTGTTCCTCGTGGCCGCCGCGGCGGTGTTTTCCTGGGTGCTGATCTTCGGCAAGGTGCCGCAGGAAACCGCCGCCTGGATCCAGACGGCCGCCAAGGACCCGGTCAGCTTCATGCTGATCTGCAATGTGATCCTGCTGGTGATCGGCACTGTCATCGACGGCATTCCCGGCCTGATCATGACGGTGCCGATCCTGCTGCCGGTCGCAACCGACGTCTATCACATCGATCCCAGGCATTTCGGCGTGGTGGTGGTGATCAACCTCGTGCTCGGCCTGTTGTCGCCGCCGGTCGGGCTCTGCTTCTTCGTCGCGGCCGCCGTCACCGGCGCCAAGCCCGGCAAGATGTTCATGGTGACGCTGCCGTTCTTCGTCATCTCCTGCGTCCTGCTGGTGCTGCTCTCGCTCTATCCGTCGCTTTCGCTGATCCTCATCAAATAGGCCCGTCCAAAAGGAAGCCCGACCATGCCGCTTTCACGCCGCCGCTTTCTCGCTGCCAGCGCCGCCGCATCGGTGTTTACGCCGTCGCTGGCGCTCGCCCAGGCCAAGGAATTCCGTCTCGGCCTGATCACGCCCAACGGCCATTCCTGGAACAAGGCTGCGCTCAAATTCGGTGAAGACCTCAAGGCCGCCACCAACGGCCGCCTGACCCTGACCGTGTTCCACTCCGGCCAGCTCGGCAACGAACCCGCGATGATGCAGCAATTGCAGTCCGGCGCCCTCGACATGGGCTTCATCCAGGCCGCGGAGCTCGGCTCGCGCGTGCCGCATATCGCCGCGATCAACGCGCCCTACATCGTCCGCTCGACCCCTGCGGTCGCGAAATTCGTGCGGCATCCGGCGGCGGTCAAGCTGTTCGAGGTGCTGCCGCAGGAGACCGGGACGATCGGGTTAGGCTGGGGCATCACGGGCATGCGGGCGGTATTCTCCTCCAAGGATCTGACTTCGCTTGCTGACATCAAAGGCATGAAGCTGCGGATCAATCCGACGCCGGTCTATCGCGATTTCTATTCCTCTCTGGGCGCGGCACCAACGCCGATCCCGACGCCGCAGGTGTTCGATGCGATGGCCAACGGTCAGGTCGACGGCCTCGAAGCCGACCTTGAATTCTCCTGGAACCAGCGCTTCGACAAGGTGTCGAAAGTGATCCTGCAGATGAACGCCGTCTTCATGCCGATGGCCGCAGTGGTCTCGGGCCGGGTCTGGCAGTCGCTTCCCGCCGCCGACCGCGAGCTGATCGCCAAGACCGTCAAGTCGACGCTGGATGCGCAGATCGACGAGTTGGCCTCCAACGAGCCGACGCTGATCGAAAACTTCAAGAACGCGCCGATCCCGATCCGCCAGGTGCCGGCCGGCGATACCGAAGCTGTCATTGCCGAGTTCGATAAGATCTGGCTGCCGAAGGCACCCGTCCTGGCCGAGCTGCGCAAGGTCGGCGCCACGCTCTAACCCACCCCGCTATCCCCTTTCAAAACACCCGGCGGATCCAGCCCCCCGCCGGCCAAATCCACTCGGAGTCGAACCATGAGCCGCCGCGTTTCCTGGGAGGGCGTCTTCCCGGCCGTCACCACGCAATTCCACGACGATCTCTCGCTCGACATCGACGCGACCGCCAAGGTGATGGACGGGCTGATCCGTGACGGCGTCTCCGGCCTGATCGTCTGCGGCTCCGTCGGCGAGAACACCTCGCTGGAGCGCAAGGAGAAGGTCGCGATCATGGAGACGGCGAAGTCCGTCGCAGCCGGCCGCGTGCCCGTGCTGTGCGGCATCGCCGAATTCACCACGGCCTTCGCGGTCGAAACCGCGAAGGAGGCAGCGCGCGTGGGCATCGACGGCGTGATGGTGATGCCGGCCCTGGTCTATTCGTCCAAGCCGCACGAGACCGCCGCTCACTTCCGCGCCGTCGCCAGCGCGACCGATCTGCCCGTGATGCTCTACAACAATCCGCCGATCTACAAGAACGACGTCACCCCCGACATCCTGGCCACGCTCGCCGATGTCGAGACCGTCGTTTGCTTCAAGGATTCCTCCGGAGATACTCGGCGCTTCATCGACACCAGGAACATGGTCGGCGATCGCTTCGTGCTGTTCGCCGGCCTCGACGATGTCATCGTCGAGAGCATCGCCATGGGCGCCGTGGGGTGGGTCTCCGGCATGTCCAACGCCTTCCCGCGCGAGGGCGAAACGCTGTTTCGCCTGGCCAAGGCGGGCCGCCTTGCCGAGGCGATGCCGCTCTACGAATGGTTCATGCCGCTGCTGCATCTCGACGCGCGCCCGGACCTCGTCCAGTGCATCAAGCTGTGCGAGCACATCATGGGCCGCGGCACCGCGCTGACCCGCCCGCCCCGCCTCGCTCTGCTGCCGCAGGAGAAGGCCGAGGTCGAGGCGATGATGGCCAAGGCACTCAGGAGCCAGCCGCGCCTGCCGGATGTCGGGCTGAAGGCAGCATAGGCCTAGATCGCGACGCGCTTCCGCTTGGCGTTCAGCGCGGACGCCACGCGGCTCACCGGCGGCTTGCCCAGCACGCCGCTCATCTCGTTGATTGCCGCCAGCAACCGGTCCATATCGACGCCGGTCCTGACGCCCATGCCCTCGAGCATGTAGACGACGTCCTCGGTCGCGACGTTGCCGGTCGCACCCGGCGCGTAGGGACAGCCGCCGAGGCCGCCGGCGGCGGCGTCGATGACGCGGACGCCTTCCTCCATCCCCGCATAGAGATTGGCGAGCGCCTGGCCGTAAGTGTCGTGGAAATGCATCGCGAGATTGGCGGGAGGGATGTTGGCGCTGACCGCCCGCAGCATCTCTTTGGCCTTTTCGGGCGTGCCGACGCCGATGGTGTCGCCGAGCGAGATTTCGTAGCAGCCGAGCTCCCACAGGGTGGTGGCGAGATCGGCCACCGCCTTCGGCTTGATCTCGCCGTCGAACGGACAGCCGAGCACGCAGGAGATATAGCCGCGTACCTTGACACCATCAGCCTTGGCGCGCGCCAGCACCGGCTTGAACCGTTCGATGGATTCCGCGACCGTGCAGTTGATGTTGGCCCGCGAAAAGCCCTCGGAGGCTGCGGCGAACACCGAGACGGTCTCGGCGCCGGCGGCGCGCGCGGCGTCATAGCCCTTCTCGTTCGGCACCAGCACGTGGAATTCGGGGCCGGTCAGGTGGCTGACGCCGCGCAGCACAGCGTCCGAGCTCGCCATCTGCGGGATCGCCTTCGGCGAGACGAAGGCGCCGACCTCGACTGTATTGAGGCCGGCGGCGACCAGCGCCTCGATGAAGGCGATGCGGGCCTCGACGCTGACCGCCGTCTTCTCGTTCTGCAGGCCATCGCGCGGCCCCATTTCGATGATGCGGACCTGATCGCTCATCTCATTCTCCGGAAGGCTCGACCACGGCGAGCTCGACGCCCTCCTGGACGATGTCGCCGACCTTGCATTTGATGGACTTCAGCACGCCGGCATAGGGCGCACGCAAGGTCTGCTCCATCTTCATCACTTCCAGGGTCAGGATCGGCGCGCCCTTCTCGAGCTTGGCACCCTCCTCCGCCAGCACGGCGACGACCGTGCCCGGCAAGGGCGCCGCGATCTTGTCCGCGCCGGCCTGCTCCTCGGTTTCGCCACCGAACGGATCGACCCAATGCAGGTCGAATCGCCCGTTGCGCGTGCGCAGATATAGCTCATGGCCGTCGATCACGGCAGCGACCGACGTTTTGACGCCGTCGAGCGTCAGGTCGAAGCCGCCGTCCTTCGTCACGATCGCGAACGCCAGCTCGCGCTCGCCGATCATCAGCGTCGACGGGCCGCTGCCATAGTTTAGAGCGACCTTCTGCTCGGGTCCGTGGCCAACGCGGAAAGCAAAGCCGCGCTGGCGGCGGCCGACCGGCATCCAGCCAAACGTTTGCCAGGGCGAATTCGCCTCCGCCTGCGCAGCCTGCCGCTCGTCGTTGATCACAGCGGCCACCGCGGCACACAGCTCGAGCTCGCCGGGCGCCGGCGAGGCCTGCGTCAGGACCGCCAGCTCGCGCTCGATGAACCCGGTGTCGATCGCGTTCGCCCGCACCTTCGGATGCGTCATCAGCGCCGACAGGAACGGGATGTTGGTGACGATGCCGCGGACGTCGGACTCTTCCAGCCCGCGGTTCAGCCGCTCGATCGCGACATCCCGCGTCGGCGCCCAGGCGATCATCTTCGCCAGCATCGCATCGTAGTACGGCGAGACCGCATCGCCTTCCCGATAGCCGGAGTCGATGCGCAGCCCCCCCGTTTCAGCGGGCAGACGCCAGGTTGATATCTTGCCCACCGACGGCATGAAGTTCTTGGTCGGATTCTCCGCATAGACCCGCGCCTCCACGGCGTGGCCGTGAAGCTTGATCTCGTCCTGTTTCATCGGGAGCGCCTCGCCGAAGGCGACGCGGAGCTGCCATTCGACGAGGTCGATCCCGGTGATCAGCTCGGTCACGGGATGCTCGACCTGGAGGCGGGTGTTCATCTCGATGAAGAACACGTCCTTGCCGTCGGAGACGAACTCGATCGTGCCGGCTCCGACATAATTGACGGCTCCGGCCGCCTTTCGCGCGGCGGCACAGACCGTCTCGCGCTGGGCCGCATTGAGCGTCGGCGACGGCGCCTCCTCGATCACCTTTTGGTGGCGGCGCTGCAGCGTGCATTCACGCTCGAACAGCGACAAGAGATTGCCGTGGCTGTCGCCGATGATCTGCACCTCGATATGGCGGGGATTGTCGACATATTTTTCGATCAGCATGCGGTCGTCGCCGAACGCCGCCTTGGCCTCGCGCTTCGCGCTGACGATCGCAGGCGCGAGTTCATCCGCGGAGCGAACGATGCGCATGCCACGTCCGCCGCCGCCGGCGGACGCCTTCACCAGAATGGGGAAACCGACCTTCTCGGTCGCCTTCGCCAGCGTCGCATCGTCCTGGGCCTCGCCGTGATAACCGGGCACCAGCGGTACGCCGGCCTTTTCCATCAGTGCCTTCGATCCCGACTTCGAGCCCATGGCGGTCATCATCGCGGCGGTGGGGCCGACGAAGACCATGCCGGCGTCGAAACACGCTTGGGCAAATTCGGCATTCTCCGACAGGAAGCCGTAGCCGGGATGGATCGCCTCCGCGCCGGTCTTGCGCGAGGCCTCGATCAGCCGTTCGGGATTGAGATAGCTGTCGCGGGCACGTGCGGGCCCGAGCAGCACGGCCTCGTCGGCGAGCGCGACATGCATCGCATCGCGGTCCGCTTCGGAGTAGACCGCGACCGTGCGCAGGCCCATGGCGCGCGCGGTGCGGATGACGCGACAGGCGATCTCGCCGCGGTTGGCGATCAGGAGGGTGCGAAAACGGCGGTAGAGCTTTGAGCGATCCATCGCATCACATCCTGAACAGGCCGAATTTCGTCGGCTCGATCGGCGCATTCGACGCCGCCGAGAGGCCGAGGCCGAGCACCAGCCTTGTATCGGCCGGGTCGATCACGCCGTCGTCCCAGAGCCGCGCGGTCGCGTAATACGGGTGCCCCTGGCTCTCATATTGCGCGCGGATCGGCTCGCGGAATTTATCTTCGTCTTCTTTCGACCAGCTGTCGCCCTTGGCCTCGATATTGTCGCGGCGGACCTGGCTCAGCACCATCGAGGCCTGCTCGCCGCCCATCACCGAGATGCGGGCGTTCGGCCACATCCACAGGAAGCGCGGCGAGTAGGCGCGGCCGCACATGCCGTAATTGCCCGCGCCGTAAGAGCCGCCGATCACGACGGTAAATTTCGGCACCGACGCTGTCGCGACGGCAGTCACCAGCTTGGCGCCGTCCCGGGCGATGCCGCCGGCCTCGTATTTCTTGCCGACCATGAAGCCGGTGATGTTCTGCAGGAACACCAGCGGAATGCCGCGCTGGCAGCACAGCTCGATGAAATGCGCCCCCTTCAGCGAGCTCTCGCTGAACAGGATGCCGTTGTTGGCAATGATGCCGACCGGAAAACCCCAGATATGGGCGAAGCCGCAGACCAGCGTCGTGCCGTAGAGTTTCTTGAACTCGTCGAATTCGGAGCCGTCGACCACGCGTGCGATGATGTCGCGCACGTCGAACGGCTTGCGCCCGTCGACCGGCACCACACCGTAGATCTCTTCTGCAGCGAACAGGGGATCACGCGGCGGATGCATGTTGAGGTTCGGTCGCACGGATGGCTTCAGCGTGCCGACGATGCGGCGGGCGATGCCGATCGCGTGCGCGTCGTTCTGGGCGTAATGATCGGTCACGCCCGACTGCCGCGAATGCACGTCGGCGCCGCCGAGCTCCTCTGCAGTCACCACTTCGCCCGTGGCGGCCTTCACCAGCGGCGGTCCGCCGAGGAAGATGGTGCCTTGATTGCGCACGATGATACTCTCGTCCGACATCGCGGGGACATAGGCGCCGCCGGCCGTGCAGGAACCCATCACGATGGCGATCTGCGGGATCCCTTGCGACGACATCTGCGCCTGGTTGTAGAAGATGCGGCCAAAGTGACGCTCGTCCGGAAATATCTCGTCTTGCAGCGGCAGGAAGGCGCCGCCGGAATCGACCATGTAGACGCAGGGAAGATTGTTCTGGCGCGCCACGTCCTGCGCACGCAAATGCTTCTTCACGGTCATGGGATAATAGGTACCGCCCTTGATGGTGGCGTCGTTGGCGACGATCACGCATTCGCGGCCCGAGATGCGCCCCACCCCGGTGACGACGCTCGCCGAATGCACGTCGCCACCATAGAGGCCATAGGCCGCGAGCGGCGACAGCTCCATGAACGCGGTGCCGGGATCGACCAGCAGGTCGACGCGCTCGCGCGCCAGCATCTTGCCGCGCGACGTGTGGCGGTTGCGCGAGACCTCGCCGCCGCCGCCCGCGACCAGGCTCAGCTTTTCGCGTAAATCCGCGACGAGAGTGCGCATGGCCTCGGAATTGCGCACAAAGTCCGATGAAGACGTATCGATGCTGGAATGGAGCGGCATGTTGATTCCAATTGCGTGAAGGTTTTAAGCCGTCTCGGCCATCAATTCGCGCCCGATCAGCATGCGCCGGACCTCCGAGGTGCCGGCGCCGATCTCATAGAGCTTTGCATCGCGCCACAGACGCCCGACCGGAAATTCGGAGGTGTAGCCGACCCCGCCCAACGCCTGGATCGCCTCGCCCGCCATCCACGTCGCCTTCTCGGCGGAATAGAGGATCGCAGCGGCGGCGTCCTTGCGCAAGCTGCGCGCGTGATCGGCGCGGTCGCAGGCACGCCCCACCGCATAGACGTAGGCGCGCGTGGCCTGCCAGGTCGCGTACATGTCGGCGAGCTTGCCCTGCATCAGCTGGAAGTCGCCGATCGGCTGGCCGAACTGCTTGCGCTCGTGCATGTAGGGCACCACCGCATCCATGCAGGCCGCCATGATCCCGAGCGGGCCGCCCGAGAGGACGGTGCGCTCATAGTCGAGGCCGGACATCAACACCCTGACGCCCTCACCGACCTTGCCAAGCACGTTCTCCTCCGGCACCTCGCATTCGTCGAAGAACAGCGGATAAGTGTTGGAGCCGCGCATGCCGAGCTTGTCGAGATGCTGGCCATGGCTGAAGCCCTTGGCCCCCTTCTCGACCAGGAAGGCGGTCATGCCGCGCGGGCCCGCTTCCGGGTCGGTCTTGGCATAGACCACCAGCACGTCGGCATCGCCGCCATTAGTGATCCACATCTTCGAGCCGTTGAGCACGTAGCGGTCGCCACGCTTGTCGGCGCGCAGCTTCATCGAGACGACGTCTGAGCCGGCGCCGGGCTCGGACATCGCGAGCGCGCCGACATACTCGCCGGAGATCAGCTTTGGCAGATAGCGCTCGCGCTGCGCATCATTGCCGTTGCGGCGGATCTGGTTGACGCAGAGATTGGAGTGGGCGCCGTAGGAAAGGCCCACCGCGGCCGAGCCGCGCGAAATCTCCTCCATGGCGACGATATGGGCGAGATAGCCCATGTTGGAGCCGCCATATTGCTCCGGCGCGGTCATGCCGAGCAGGCCGAGGTCGCCGAGGCGCTTCCAGAGGTCTGCCGGAAACAGATTGGCTTTCTCGATATCGGCGGCACGCGGGGCGATCTCCGCCTCCACGAAGGCGCGTAGCGTGTCGCGCAGCATGCTGATGTCTTCGCCCAGATCGAAATCGATGCTCGGGATATTCAAGGCGATTCCTCCGTATTTTGGGGACCGAACCTAGCGGCATCGGAGCCCTTCTGCCGTCGAAAAGGTTGCATTTTCCGCCAAATTTGGCGAGGATTTTCCCAGAGGACTCCCGATGCCTTTTCAGGTCGCAACCGCGATCCCGCGCCGCGCGGTGACCCCAGCCGCCTTCGTCCGCGGGGTCGTTGCTGCGTACGAACGTTACGGCCGCGATCCGACCGAGGCGCTGAGCCGGGGTCAGGTAACGCCAGACCTTGTCAATTCTCCGAATGGGCGAGTCACGGCTGGCCAGTTCGAGGCGCTGGCGGGCCATGCCATGCGCGAGCTCGATGACGAGGCGCTCGGCTGGTTCTCGCGGCGGCTGCCCTTCGGCACCTACGGCATGCTGTGCCGCGCCTCGATCACCGCCCCGACGCTGGAGGTCGCGCTCAAGCGCTGGTGCCGGCACCATCGTCTGCTCACCGAGGACGTGCTGCTCGATCTCGCCGTCGGCAAGGAGACCGCGGTTGTGTCCATCCGCGAACTGCGCGACCTCGGATCTCTACGCGAATTCTGCCTGGTCACCCTGCTTCGCTATGTTCTTGGCTTTTCCTGCTGGGCCGTGGATTCCAGGATCGCGCTCCGCGCCGCGGAATTTCCGCACCCCGAGCCCGGCCACGTCTCGGTCTATCCAACCATCTTTTGCCGAAACATCCGCTTCGATGCCGACCGTGCTTCCATCGTCTTCGATAAGCATTATCTGTCGCTGCCGCTCACCCGTAGCGCCGCGGACCTCGACAACATGCTCAAGGGCGCGCTGCGGCTGACAGTGCTCCCCTATCGGCGCGACCGACTGCTGGTCGAGCGCGTTCGCCGCGTGCTCCGCAATGCGCGCGGACGCAGTCTCGGAGCCGAGGATGTCGCGCGCGAGCTGGCACTCTCCACCCGCACCATGCATCGGCGCCTGCGCGAGGAAGCGACCTCGCTGCGCGATCTCAAGGAAGAAGCAAAATTCGAGCTTGCCAAGCAGGAGCTGATGCGCGGTCGCAGCCCGATCAAGCGGATCGCGGAAATCGCCGGCTTCCGCAGTGAGAAGAGCTTTTCCCGCGCCTTCCGTACCTGGGCCGGCGCCTCTCCGCGCGAGTTTCGCGGCAGGTATCGCTGACGCGCGGGCTGTCATGCCGTTGCGGCCTCCGAGATCCAACTCGGAGGCCGCAACATTTCGAAACTCGATCAGTTCGAGTTGGTCTGCCCGCCCGGGCGCAGCTTGGTGCGCGACTGGGTCTGCTTCGGCTGGAAGGCCAGCGCGTCGGTCGACGTCTTCGCGCCGCCGCTCTGCACGCACGAGCCGCCGATGCCGCCGGCCGCCGCCCGGCAGGCCTCCATCGTCGGATAGCCGCAACCATGCGCGGCCTGGGCGCCATTGGTGATGCAGTAGTCTTCTGCCTGGGCAGCCGGCGCGGTCATCATGAGAAACGCAGATGCAAACAGCGTCGCAGCGGATGCGACGAACGTCTTCGAGGTCGAGGTCATGTTGTCTTTTCCTGCTTCAGGGTCCCACAAAAGAGGCCTCGGCATGCGACGCAGGCTGAGGTTCACAGCTCGCATGTAGGCTGGCGCAGGGAACCGGCAATCACGACTCGGCGCATTGCAGGACTTCGCAAATAACATGTCACAGTTAGGTGAGTTACTTACCTTTATATCCGCCTTATCCGAACCTGTATTCCAGTAAGGGAATCACCCCCCGGGCCGTCGGATGTTTGGATGTCGTTGTGCGGCTACGTTTCGGGACCCGTCGCCGCCGAACTATCCTGCCGCTGCGATCTCCTGCAACGGCAGCGGCACGTCCTTGGCCACGCCCAGCACCGGGAAGCTGCGGACGTTCTTCACGTTCGGCATCGCGGCGAAATGCAGCAGCTGCTGGCGCATGCTCTCGACGCTCGGCGCCACGCATTTGAGAAGATAGTCGGTATCGCCCGAAATTCGCCAGCACTGCTGGATGCGCGGGATCGCCGCGATCGAGCTCTCGAACGCGGCCAGCACCGGCTGGGCCTGGCTGCCGAGCTGGATCGAGACGAACGACACCACCTCGTAGCCGAGCAGCCGCTCGTCGATGACGGCGCGCACCGCCCGGATCACGCCGCGGCTGAACAGCGACTTCAGCCGCCTCACGCAGTTGGGCCCGGACACCCCGACGCGCAGCGCCAGCTCGTTGTTGCGAACCCGCCCGTCCTGCTGCAGCTCGGAGAGTATTTTCAGATCGACGCCGTCGAGCTGGTCACGCCCGGCCATACCCCACCTCGTCATGAGCCTGTCTTACGCGGCAGCGAAGCACGGGGCGGAATGGCTGCCAAGGCCAGGACGATGGGAAGAACTCGCGTGGTTGTCCGAGCTTATTCCGGCCAGCCGCAGGCTCTTACGGGGGCTAAACGTGGATGCCCGGGACCCGGCTCCGCCAAGGCTTCGCCGGGCATTCGGTGTTGGGCCGCCGAAGCTTCAGCGAAGACGGCAAGCCTGGGCATGACGCGAGTCTCGACGCCTGGCCCGCTCTCAATGCGTCCAGGGCTCGCCGCGGCGGAACGAGAAATTGTCCGCATAGGCGACCGGACGGCGCACCGATTCCTTCGGCTCGATCACCTGGTAGGCGATGCCCTTGCGCTCGCAATAGGCGACCGCCTCTTCCTTGCTGTGGAAGTGCAGCGTGATCTGCTGCTTCATGTCGCCGGACGAGGTCCAGCCCATCAGCGGCTCGACCGCGCGCGGCTGCTCGGGCTCGTAGTCGAGCTGCCATTCCTTGGTCTTCGACCGGCCGGATTGCATCGCGTTCTTGGCCGGCTTGAAAATGCGTGCGGTCATTGATGGTCCGGGCCTCTTGTTCGTCTTTTCGTTCGATTTCGATGCGTCACGGTAGCAGTTGGTGGAAACCGCGGGCATAGTATAGAGACACCTTTTGGGAACTGATCGGTGATTCCGGCCCCCGGGATGCCTCGCCGACCGGTATAATCATTATGCTGCATCGTGACAATTGCGTACCCGCCTTCCGCCCCGGGATCTCGCCCGTCGGCCCTGCTTCGTTGACCTCTCCCTGTCCGTCCCCTCCGAAAGCTCCCGTCGCATGTCCTTCCTGAACATCAACGCCACGCTCCCCGAGAAGGGCCGTGACCTCAGGCTCGACCTGTTTCGCGGCATTGCGAACTGGGCGATCTTCCTCGACCATATCCCCGACAACGTGGTGAACTGGATCACCACCCGCAATTACGGCTTTTCCGACGCCGCCGATCTGTTCGTCTTCATCTCCGGCTACACCGCCTCCTTCGTCTATGCGCGGATGATGCTCGAGCGCGGCTTCCTGGTCGGCGCCACGAGGTTGACCAAGCGGGTCTGGCAGCTCTACGTCGCCCACATCATCCTGTTCGTGATCTACATCGCCTCGATCAGCTATCTGGCGCTGCGCTTCGGCGATTCCGAGATGATCAACGAGTTCAACGTCGCCGGCCTGGTCGATAACGCCACCGAGACGCTGCGCCAGGGCCTGTTCCTGCGCTTCAAGCCGCTCAATCTCGACGTGCTGCCACTCTACATCGTGCTGATGGGGCTGTTTCCGCCGGTGCTCTGGTTCATGCTGCGCAAGCCTGACCTGACGATGGCATTGTCCATCGTGCTGTGGCTGACCGCGCGCCATTTCGGCTTGAACCTGAACGCCTATCCGGCCGGACAATGGTACTTCAACCCCTATTGCTGGCAGGTGCTGTTCGTGTTCGGCGCCTGGTGCGCCATGGGCGGCGCGCGGCGCTCGATGGCGCTGATCAATGCGCCGGTCACGCTCTGGCTCTGTCTCGGTTACATGCTGTTCGCGCTGGTCATGACCATGGCTGGCCGTTTCCCGACCCTCGGCGGCATGTTCCCGGAATGGCTGTTCTCGGCGTTCAATCCAAACGACAAGACCAACCTCGCGCCCTACCGCTTCATCCATTTCGTCGTGATCGTGATCCTGGTGATCCGCTTCGTGCCGAAGGACTGGCCGGGCCTGGAATGGAAAGGGTTCGATCCCATCATCGTGTGCGGCCAGCAGTCGCTCGCCGTGTTCTGCGTCGGCGTGTTCCTGTCGTTCGTCGGTCATTTCGAGCTGTCGATGAGCTCGGGCTCGCTGTTCGCGCAGATCTTCGTCAGCGTCGCCGGCATCGCGATCATGACGACGGTGGCCTATTACATCTCCTGGTCGAAGAGGCAGGACAAGCCGCTGAAGCCGCCGCCGCCCAAGCCTGCCGCCGCAAAGGCCGCTTGAAGCGCCGCAACGATACCGCGCCGGACGACAGCGACGCCGCTTCAGGCCGCCGCTTCGTTGTCGTACTCGGTAAACTTCTTGTAGATCCAGTCGCGGCCGTCGTGGCGGCGCCAGACCTTGCCGTAAACCAGCTGCCCGTTGATCGAGCGGCGCGGCACGAACACGGTCCAGAGGTGCCAGATCTCGGTCCAGCTCGCCTGCGGACCGATGTTTCGGACGTTGCGATCGAAAGACATGATGCAGAACTCACGGGATACGAGCGCTGCGACGAACTGTGATGCCGTGTGAGCACGAATTTCAGGCAGCCATCGCAAGCCGGATCGATCTGATAACAGTCACGGAGGCGGCCGCAACAACCGCTCGCCCTTAACCTAACCGATCAACCTTACTTCCTGTGAGCGCGCGGCAAGATTGGTTGAAAGCGGTCGCCGATTTTCCTAGACTGTGTGCGATTTGAGAATGAGCGCGTCGTTTTGAGGACGCGCGGTGATTTCCAGGCTGACGCGAATTTTTGAAGACTATTGACGGGCGGGGGCCACCACGATGAATTTGCAATGTGCATGTCTGCGCTTGGCGCTGCGATCGACGCCGCCTGCTCTGCCCGCGAAGATGCCGGAGCAAGAGCCACGGAAGGTCGCCAACGACAATCAGCTGGCCTGGCCGTTCCTGCCGTTTCCGTTCGGCTGGTACGCGACGAACTGACGGTTGGAAAAGCGCGACGCCGCGCAAGCGGAATATCATCGCTTGGCGGCGTCCGTTAGGCATTGGGCGCTGAGATCCCCCAACACCTATGTGTCTATGGCGACGCTCAAAGGTTCGACAAAGCCTTGCGATTTCCGCGCCGCCCGACCCGCCCAATGCCTTGAAAAATCGCGCGGAAGTCGCGTCGCGCAGAGAATGAGCGCCGAGGGTTACGATGCTTTGGCAGCCCTGGGGGATCGGCACCGAACGGGCGCCATGCTCGGCGGCTGCGCTCTCGCCCGGCGCCTCGCCGAATGGCTGTTGATCTGAGGCGCGGTTCCGACCCACCTCGGGACTGGTCGGGGCAGCTGGATTCGAACCAACGACCTGCAGTACCCAAAACTGCCGCGCTACCAGGCTGCGCTATACCCCGAATGTCCGGCGAGCCCCGTCGATACACGCTTCCCAAAGCGCCAGCAAGCCTCCCAACGGCACTGGCAAGCTTCCCAAAAGACCGCCAGGACGGGGCAAATAGCCCTGCCAATAGGCCCCTGGCCCGCCTACTTGCTGCCGAACAGCGGGTGGCCGACGCGGTCGCCGGCGCGGATCCCATATTTTTGCGCCGTCCCCGCCACCACCTCCAGAACAGCCCGCGCGGGCCCCTTGGATGAGATGATCTTTGTCGACATCGGCTCGGTATTTTCGGCGATGCGCAGGATACGGCCGTCGGCGCGAATGAAGATCATGTCGAGCGAGACGTAGGTGTTCTTCATCCACATCGACACCTCCTGCTCGGGATTGAAGTCGAACAGCATGCCTTTGCCGTCCGCCAGTTCTTTCCGGTACATCAGGCCGGTCTGCTTCTCTTCCTCCGTCGTCGCAATTTCGACCGAGAACACCTGCACGCCGTTCCTGGTGACGATCTCGAGCGGCTGGAAGCTGGCAGCGCGGACGGGCGCGCTCGCGACAGCGCAGCTGGCGATGACGAGGATGGCGGTGAGCCAGCCCTTCGCAACGGCAAAGACGGCCTTTCGATCGAAATTCATGGATGGCTCTCGAGGCGTGGGACTGGACCAGTCCTTACGTGGCGGTCGCCGGAAAAGCCAGAGGCGCGCCGGCCAGCCAGCACGCCTCTGCTCACGATCGCGGGAATTGGATCAGTGGGACGAGACCGGCGATCCCGTCTCGGGATGGATCTCGGCCGCCATCATGCCTTTGGAGCCGGGCCCGAAGCGGACCAGGACATACTGGCCGGGCCGCAACTCGGTCATGCCGAAGCGGCGCAGCGTCTCCATGTGCACGAAGATGTCAGGCGTACCCTCGCCGCAGGTCAGAAAGCCGAAACCGCGCAGCCGGTTGAACCACTTGACCTGGGCCCGCTCCAGTCCGCTGGTCGCCGTCACCGTGACATGGGTGCGTGGCGGCAGCATCTGTGCCGGATGGATCGCAGTCGACTCGTCCATCGAGACGACGCGGAACGCCTGGTAGCCCTTGGCCCGTTGGATGCACTCGACGACGATGCGGGCGCCCTCGTAGGCGGTCTGGAAGCCGTCGCGCCTAAGCACGGTAACGTGCAGGAGCACGTCGGGCCAGCCATTGTCGGGAACGATGAAGCCGTAGCCCTTTGATGCGTCGAACCATTTGATGACGCCGTGAACCTCGACGAGGTTGGCGCTGCTCTCACCAAGTCCGGTGAACGGACTGAGTGCGCTGTCGCGACCGCCACCGCCGTGTTCGCCCACCGCGGGAACTCCGACCTTCTTGGACTCAAATCCGTCCGACGACCCCATAACCCCGGACCCCACACATGCCATGCAACCCGCCTGAATGGCGGCGCCGAATCACGCGTCTTTAGAGAATCTTCTCAACTCGACGCGACGCGAATCTTTCGACTCAAAAGATAACACTCCCGGTTGCGACGCATAGACAAAAAAGAGATTCGCCGGAACCTATGAACAGCTTGCACAGCCGCGAATCAAATTGCTGCCTCAATTTCCGACAAAGGGCCCGAGCGTTTCGCCGATGTCATGGCGGATCACGAGGTCGGCGATGTCGTCCTGCTCGGTAGGCTCGCGATTGACGATCACCAGGCGCGCACCTGATTCCTTCGCCATCATCGGAAAGCCAGCGGCCGGCCACACCACCAGCGAGGAACCGATCGCGATGAAGAGGTCGCAGGCTTGCGACAGCGCGGTCGCGCGCTGCATTTCGTCCTCGGGCATCATCTGGCCGAAGGAGATCGTGGCGGTCTTCACCGGCTCGTCGCATACGGTACAGTTGGGTGCGGCGCCCTCCTCGTCGAAGCGGCGCTTCACCCAGTCGAGGGGATAGGCCTGACCGCATCCGATGCAGCGCGCATACGTGGTGTTGCCGTGAAGTTCGATCACGTGATCGCTTGCGACGCCTGAGGCCTGGTGCAGATTGTCGATGTTCTGGGTGATGATCGCGGGAACCTTGCCGGCGCGGTAGAGCGAGGCGAGCGCGCGATGGCCGCGACCGGGCCTCGCCGCCGCAAACACCTCCTCCATCGCGAAGCGCCGGCGCCAGGATTCGTCGCGCGCCTCCCGGCTGGCGACGAACTCGTCGAATGGGATCGGGCGGTAGCGCGTCCAAATTCCGCCCGGCGAGCGGAAGTCGGGGATGCCGCATTCGGTCGAGATGCCGGCGCCGGTGAACGGCACGATCCGTTTGGCTTCGGCGATCATGTCGCCGAGACGCTCGACGCCGCTGCGAAGATCCGATGCAATCAACGCGGCCTCCCGTTTTGCTTTGCCGATTGGCTTGGCTGATCAGTTTTGCTGATTTGTTTTTGCGCTAGCTGCAACATGTGCAAGCGACAAGATTATTGACGCTGTTATCCACTGCCGCGCAAGACGCGGTCGGCAATTTTTTCCGACCCTCGCTTATCACAATCCTGCAATGCCTCCTCCCCATTGACGCCCCAATCAGAAGCGCCAATGCATATGTTGATGCGACTCAATGTGATTGCGGCGGCAGTGCTTGGGTTCAGTAGGACACATACTCACGTGCAGAGGGGATTTGAAATGACCGAGGACGAACAGCGTAAAATCCGCGAACGCGAAGAGATCGCCGCCCGTGTCGCCGCCTTCCGTGCCACCCAGGAAAAATTCAAACGCGAGCGGGACGAGTATTTCGTGTCGACGCTCGACAACGCGCGCAAGGTGGAACGGCCCTCGCTCTGGCCGTAACGACACCAGATCACCAGACATGAAAAGAGCCCGGAGCGTTGCTCCGGGCTCTTTCGTTTGTTCAGCCGTTACCAGTGACGGTAATAATGGTGGCGGCGGTAGTACGGTCCATCGCCGTAATAGGCGTACGGACCAGGGCCGTAGGCGTAGGCGGGGCGGCCATAGTAGCCATACCCCGGGCCGTAGCCGTAGCCATAAGGATGGGACGCGGCGACAGCGCCCGCAGTGATGGCGCCGGCGGCGAGGCCGAATGCGAGGCCCGGACCGATGCCGCGACCGCGCGCCTCAGCGGGCGCAGGCGCCGCGACCGCGGTCACGCCGACGGCCGCAACGGTAGCCAGAACTGCCAGTGTCTTCCTGATCATAAATGTCCTCCTTCGTATCTCGCACAGACAACGCCGGCGCGTTGCGATGGTTGCGCGCAAGCCTGTGGAACCGAGCTCGGAATAAATCCGGCCACGCATGGAACAGGCGTGCCTTCCGCGAATTGTTTGTTGAAGTGCGGAAGCCTCTGCCGTCGGGTTGAGGCAACAGCACAAAGACCCCGTCAGCATCACAAATGCTGGCGGGGTTTTCAGTTTTACGACAGCAAATTGGCAACGCACCACCATTGCTGCCAGCGGGGAGCGCCTAGGAGGATGAAGTGCCGATATCCAGATTGCTGGCCCGTATCCGCAGGCTCGTTCCCAGATCCGGCGATCAGCATTACGACGAGATCGTCCGCAGTTTCGGTGTCGGCACGCTGCGCCCGCCGCCGACGCCGATGAGCGACGGCGAACTGGCGCGGGCGATTGCCGAGTTCCTCAAGGAACAGCCGTCGAGCGAGTCCGTAGGGGCCCTCGGCCGGCGGCTCGACCCCACCACCCCGCTTTGAGGCGCGGGTCCGTCCTGTCCGGGAACATGCGCTTCGCGCGCACGTTGGCGTAGCCTTCAAGGAGAAAAGAGGCCGACATGCCCGTCTGGCTCGAAGTCTTGCTCAACCTGTCCGGCTATGCCGGTTTCGTGGCGCTCGCCTCACGCGGCCCCGCGTGCCCCGGCAGTTCCGCCGACCATCAGATCTCTGGCGGCGACCGCTAATTCGCGTGCGACGCCTGGCCCGCCGTGCGCATCAGCCTGTCGGCCTTGACCGCGACACGCGTGTCCTCGAGCTGTGGCCGCAGCGAGACGCTGATCACCACGAAAGCCAGACAGAAGAGCGTGCCGACGATGGCGACGCGCCGATAAGTGTGGCGGTCGCCCTGATAAAAGCTCGGTTCTGAAAAAGGCGTCATGAATTCGTTCTTGGCAAAATTGCTTCTTCGCCAAAATTGCTTGTTGGCAAAGTTGCTTCCAGTCTTCGCCAAACACACCTATCCCAAGCAGCGGCAAGCGCAACGCGATTGGGCTTTTAACCTAACCGAATAGGGTTATCGGCTTCGCGGCAAGCTTACGTTAGGAGTTCGCGGAAGCGTCTTCAGGACCCGCCATGCCGCTTCAAGCTCGCGCGATGCGGAGGCTGTGGATCTGTGGATCCGCCGTCCGGCTTTGTTCCAGCTTCACCTGCCTTTCGTTCTCGAAGAACGAATCGGAATCGCAGAAATCGGCGCGAGGCAAGTCTTAAAACTTCGTTTGCACACGAACGAGCGCCGTCGCCAACGATCGCGCGCTCACATCGCGTCTTCGGATTTCGACCGCGGCGGCACCTGCGACACCGATGGCCTGCCTTTGCGCAAGCGCGGGTGCCGGTCGTACCAAAACACTTTTGCGATCTCGGCGAACATCTCGAGCAACCAGCACGCATCCATGTCGCGTCTCGCTCGCCTCATCTCGTAGCGAGGGACAGGCGGACGGGACTGTGCGAAGCATCACGCCGGCTTGGTCAGGAAAGGCGTGTCCCGCATCGACACAGAAGCCACGGCTTGTTCTGCATCCGACTCCATTTCGTTCGCAAGGAACGAATCGGAGTTGAGAAATCAGCGCAAATCGATTCCTAACGACCGGTGAAGGCGGACGCGATTGCCTGTTGTCATCGACATAGCGCGACGCTCATCACGCCGCTCGCTTCGCCGTGTCCTTCGATAGATCCTTCTCCGAAAAGCATTCGAGGATCTGGATGCGGAGTTCTTCCGCGGCCGGCCCCTCGAGCTTCCTGAGCTGATTCCAGAGCCTGATTACTTCGCGTTGTTTCTCGACAGTCATGGGCACCTCCAAAACTATGTCGCGGCCAAAAGAGATGCGCACTAGAACAAAATAGGAACAAAAAGTCCATCCCCTCGTCGCGAAATTCGCCGGGCAGATCGCCTTGGGCCTTCCGCGCGCCGGCGGTTGGTTTTTTAGGTTTTCAACCTTAAGTTCGACTCACGGCGCGGCGGCCAGGCGCTGAAATCCCATCGCCACCAGCCAAAAAGACCCCGTGCGAAAGCGCGGGGGGTTTTCTTTTGGGGAACGCGCCATCGCCCTCCCCGTTAGTCATTCCGGAGCGAGGGACCGTGACCAGAAAATACTACGCCGTCGAGGTGGTGCGTCAGATCGAGGAGACCGTGGAGATCATGGTCGAAGCGCCGGACCAGACCGCCGCACATGATGCAGCGCTCGCGCACCTGAAGGCGCGCGGCTCCGAATATCAGTGGCTCAATCCCAAATGCGATCTCGTCGTCTGGCGCGAGCGTCAGGTCGATACGCCGGCGATCATCGACGTATCCGTGTCGCCGGACTAGCGGCCGGAACGAATTTTCCTGGCCTGCGTTGTCAGGCCGAATTCAGTGGTGCTGGCGGCATGTCGCGACGCGGCCGACCAGCTTGAAGAGCCCCGGTCCCCAAGTCCGGGGTTTTTCTTTGAGGCGGCCGCCATCCAAGCAATGGCCCGAACAGCAAAACAGCCACCGGGCGTTACGCCGGGTGGCTGCTTTGAGAATTGTCGACGCTCGCCTCTGTCCGCCTCTTAGACCAGCGCAGTCAGACCGGCAGATTGTCGGTCATGCCGGGCGGCACTTCGCCTTGCTTGGTCCGCTCGGCGAGAAGCTCCTTTTCGGCCTCGTACCAGAAGGTGTCCATCGTGCCCGCGGGCTCGCCGGCCTCCTTCCAGAGGTGATAGGCCCGGTTTCGAATCTCTTCTTCGCTGAGACCAGTCATGTGATTTCTCCCTTTCGGAAGCAAAGCCTGACGACGCCCTAGAGTTCCTTAAGAGAGTTCCTTATTGGTTCAGCACAAGCAAGCAGTCATTGCGGCACTCCGAAAAAGAAGCCACCGCAACGAAAACGCGAGCCCTTAGACGGAGTCCTTGGCCACTTTCAACGGCGAGGCCTTCACCGACTTGCTCGCCGGCTTCGCGGCGAACTGCATCGGCTCCTTGGTGAAGGGGTTGACGCCCATGCGGGCTTCGGTCGCCGGCTTGTTCACCACCGACATCTTCACGAAGCCGGGAATGACGAACTCGCCGGACTCGTTGAGCTCCTTGTAGCCGACCGTCGCCATGTACTCGATGACCGACTTCACGTCGTTCTTCGACAGCTGCGTGCCCTCGGCAATTGCATCGATCAACTGAGTCTTGGTCATCTTCGCCATGTCTGAATTTCCTTCTGTGCGCGCGAGCAGGCTTTGCTCAGGACGCGGTCCAACCGCGCAACGCGCTTCTGATTCATGCCAACTTTCATGAAGTGACGGGGCTTAGAACCCATCGACGCCCAAAACGCAAGCAGGGGGTTCGGCGGGAGCGGCGGACGCCCGGGCAAAGATGCCGCAGCTTGCGCCGTTTCCGCGTTGAACCATTTTCTCCCTGAGGCGTCTAACTCTTTGAAGTCCCCAAGCTTCACCCCCATCAGAGAGCCCCGCTTCCCCCAGGCGGGGCTTTCGCCTTTTCCGGGGGACCCGGCCGCGCAATGCCGATCAGGCTGGCCCCCAGGTCGACGCCTGGGGCCGCACGGGTGACCGTCACAAGGCAGGTTCTCTTTTCCGGTCATCTCCTGCATAATGCGGCATGGCAAAAACAAAAGTGACCTTCAAAACCGTCCGCATTGCAGACAACGACTGGAAAATCCTGGCGGATTACCCGGACAGCGAACAGCGCGAAATCAAGGGCTTCACCAGCAAGGCAGATGCCGACGACTGGATCAACGGCGACCGCAAGATCGCGTGGCTCCGCTCCCAGGGATACGCCAAGTAAAGCGCGCATAAGTCACGCGCGCATCGTGTGACGCCCTTAGGGGTATGAGGCGCCCTTCGTCCCTCCCCGTTCCAGACGTTCTTTCCGTGCCGGCACATTGCCGAGCAGGCGGCAATGCTCGCTTGTCTATCGCCTCGCGAGGGCGCCTGGTCGATAAACCTGTGACCGGGCATGCGCCGTTGAGACTTCGGTAACCTAACGCCTCCAAGCTCCTCTCAGTATCGTTGCGTTGGAGTAACCCACAGTGCTGGATTTTAACGAGCTGCGTGAACTCGCGGCTGATGTTCGCGTGTTCGTCGAAATTGCCGAAGACAAGGCCGAAGCGCTTCGCGCCGTCATCACCGCCTATGACGTGGTGCTCGCAATCTTCCCGACCGGAGAGGGCATGGGCCTTCACGTCATCAAGGGCGGCGAGATCCTGGACAGGATCTCGAAATCACGAACCCATACGAGCTACAGCCACACGGCCATTGCGGTTCCCGACCTGGAGCATGCGGAAGTGCTCAAGCACCTGACGGGCCCGGCCGACCAGCGGCTTGCGGCTTAGAGCGTTTTCAAGTTCGCGCGAAGAAAACGCGTCACAACAATCTGGAACGGTTCTGAGTCGATCAGAACCGAAAGTACCCTCATTGCAGACGAGAATTTTTGCACTCTGGAACGTCCTGTTTTAGGAACACGGATTCTGCGCTCCCGTTGGCCTACACAACCAACCAGGAGTTTGAGATGAAGAAGCTCATCATAGCGACCGCGGCCTTCGGCCTCATGTGCGGCTCGGCCCTTGCGCAGAACCAGACCGGCCCCGCAGCGCAGACCGACAACATGCAGAAGCCCGGCATGACCAACACGAACAGGGGCACGACGAGCAGCGGCACGACCGGCATGAGCCATGACGGCATGAGCAAGGGCGGAATGGTGAGGCCCGACGCCTCCGGCCAGGGTGGCTCCGGCCCGGGCAGCGACCAGGGCGGCACCAAGACTCGCAGCAACATGAAGTAAGCCGGTCTCCTGTACGGCCTGCTTCCCGGCCGCGTCGCTTCCCACAAGGCGGCGCGGCCCTTTCATGACAAGAGTCGTTTGGGAACCTGTCGCGAATGCACGCCTCACAAACGCGCGCGCACGGGAACGGTCAGCCCTCGCCGCGAGTTGCCCCATCTCCAGCAAGGAGATCGCCATGAGCGTTGAAGGTAAAGTGAAGGAAGGCGCCGGGTTCATCAAAGAAGAGATGAACGAACACGGCAAATCCCCAGAGAGCCAGAAGAAGGCTCAGGAAGGTCGTGACTTGCGCAACGAAGGCCGGGTCGAGGACGGCAAGCCGCCGAAGACGACCAAGCCGGGCACCGGTCACTAGGGCATTTTCGCGTGGACTGAATCGGTTCGCGATAATTCTCCGGCCTGATTTTCGAAAACCGCCTCCGGCAATGTCGGGGGCGGTTTTTCGATACACGCGCCATCGCGTGCAAGGCTATCGATGTCAAGGCTATCGATATCAAGGCTATCGATATCAAGGCTATCGCATATGCAGAAACATTTGGCTGAAGCTCGACTGCGACCATCCTTCGAGATGCCCGCCTGCGGCGGGCCCACAGGATGAGGGATGAGTATGCGGCAGCATTTCAACGCAGATGGATGCAGCCAAGCCTCATCTGGGCAGGTGGGCACCTTGCCGCGTCATGGGCGAGCCACGAACAAACAAGGAACAAAAAGCACGAGCCGGCATTGAACCTGAAAAGGAGAGATCGCCATGACTAACAATAAGATGGCTGACAAGACAGCTGACAACACCGCGGACAACACACAAAAGGATCCGAAGGATTGGGTCTCCGGCGACGACCCGATGACCGGCGCCCAGGAATCCTACCTCAAGACCCTCGCCGAGCAGGCGCACAAGCCCCTCCCCGAGGAGGATCTGACCAAGGCAGAGGCGTCAGAGCTGATCGACACAATGCGGCAGAAGACCGGGCTCGAGAAATAGAGAGCTTCAGCATTTCGAAACTTGGGATTGACGGGGCGGCGGCCGACAGGAAGGCCGCCGATCGCCGCTTCGCGGAGCGCCAATTCGGACCAATCATCGACGGCGAGCGCGGTCCTGTAACGCAGGCTCGCGACCAGGCGGCTAATCGCTTTCGACGACCCTGACAGCGAGCTCAGCGACCGCACGACGGCCGGCCGCGACGAGGCCGTCGATTTCGCGTGTCTCGTGCTTGGCGCAGTGGATGATCCGTTCGGCGACATACCGGCGCGCGGCGTAGGCGTCCATCACCTGAGGCATCATCTCGCTGACGCGCTCCAGCGCCCTGTCCATCTGCGACAGCGTTCGTGCGTTGAACTCTTCCAGAAGCAACATCAACAGTCCTCAATCTCATCAAGATTACTTGTTGGGCGACGGACGCCGAAAGGCATGCACCCCGCGCGCCCTGCGAGATGGGAGAGCCTGACTCCACCAATGTCCGAAGTGCCGCCGATACCGAGAGAGGTTGCAGACGTTCGGCCGACGCGGCATTCACAAACGTTAAGCGCGATGCGTTTCGTTGGGCACGGGCGGTGTCAGTGCACTGTCCCGCAAGGGGAGCCATCGGTGTTCGCGAAGAGCACTGCGATCAGGCAGCCAACTGCGCGTCACCGTAATTCGTAATTCCCGACGGATAGGCCAATATCGGACATCACGGTCATTGCCAGATCACTTCCGTACATCGCGGATTGCCAGCTTGACCACTGTAACGAGGACGAAGGCGGGCGCCCCGTAAACGACGGCATTCACGGCCCAAGTGATGGCGACGCCCAGGAAAACAGAACTGCCGACCGCTCCCCAGAAAAGGTAAGCTGCGGATATGCCCGGCATCTCCCATGCCATCACAGCGATGGAATAGTCGGTGAGCTGCTCCATGACGAGCAGCACCGTCGAGACGACCGCCCCGATTGCCAGTGCGATGATGACACCCGATTTCATTGTCTTCAAAGCCCCAACAGTCCCATCACGATCGGAATCATAAAAAAGGCTGCGAGGCCGAGGAGGCCTCCTACGGCGACCTTGACCCAACGCCGTTGGATTTTCGGCTCGAGCCACGTCGCCAGTTTGACCCAGAGCGCATACGCCCATCCAGCAACAATCGAGCGGATAAGTGCAAACAGAAGCTCGCCTAAAATATTTGCCATGGCCGTTAGTCGCGTCATCTCCGGGAGGAGTTCATCCGCGAACGGCGAAACAAACCTATTCACCCGTGAGTGAGGTGGCCGCCGGCCGCCGCACCAGTTGCTCGACGAGATCGGCTGCACGCGCGAGGTCGCCAAAACGTTTGACCCGGGAGGCGAAGGCGTGACAGGCCGCACGCATGGCCTGATCGCGAAGCATATCCATCACTGCATCATCAATTGCGGCCGACGTCGCATCGGGCGAAATCACATGTCCCAGGCCGAGTGCCTCGATGCGGGCGGCATTGTCGTTCTGGTCGCGCCCGTTCGGAAAGCACAGACATGGCCGGCCCGTGCCTGCACTGTACATCAGCGTTCCCAGCCCGGCATGGGTGACGACAAGATCGACGGACGGAAGTACCGCGTCGTGCGGCACAAATGACCGCGCCTCCAGGCCGCCCGCAATCGGCAGCGAGTCCGGCGTAAAACCCCGGCCCGTCGTGACCAGAACCTCGAGCGGCAGCGGCGCCAAGGCGGTGCATATGTTTCGCAGCGTTGACCCCTGGCCTTGGAAGGTGCTGCTGAGACTGACCAGCACAAGGGGCCGCTCCGGAAATCGGCGAGGCCACGGTGCAGATGCGACCGGCTCCCGGATCGGCCCGACGAAATGAATGTGGGGAGATGTGGACGTCTGCGTCCCGAACTCGGGATAACTCGCTGCAAGCACCAGCGGGGCGCGATCGAGCAGATCGAACAGCGTCGAACCCGCTCCTGCTACGCTCGCGACGAGGGAGTTCAGAAATCCGATGCAGCCGCCTTCGGTGAGCCAGGCCAGATGATTGAAGACGGCGAAAGTGATGCCGTGGTCGAGGGCCAGTTTCTGCGTGCTGATCAACATGACGTCGATCAGGCAGATGTCCGGACGGAGCGCTACGTGAGTGGCGAGAAAATCCTGCGCGAAGCTGGGCGAGCCGGCGAGGTCTTCGGAAATGAATGCAACTTCGTCGTCGGCTGTATTGTGCCGGGTGGGATCCCATTGCCGCGCGGTCGCCAGCGAATGGAATGTCGCGCCGTCCGAAGCGACGGCTTGGGCCTGAGTATCGTGGGTCAGCACGTGGACATCATGACCACGGCGCTTCAACTCGCGCGCCAGAGCACGCTGGGGCGGGAGGTTTCCCCCGCCATCCCAATAGGTCATCAATACGCGGAGCCGATTGGCAGGCACGGAGCCGCCCGTCGTTCCAGTCATGGTTTCATGCTTCATCTGGCTCTTTCTCTAGTGATCTGCTCCAGCAGGCCGGCCATCAGGATGGTGACCTCCTTCCGGGTGTTGCCAAAGTCGCGCCGCAGAAGTTTCCAGGTATAGACATCGGTCGCGACAACGATACGGGTGATTTGCCGCTCTCGCCCCCCGCCCTTCAGCGCGCCGCCAAACCACTTCGCGACCCAGGCGCGGTGCTCGCGCCGGCCTCGCTCCAGGATCGGGCGCAGGGCTGGATGACGCTCTTCCTGCGCCAGAAGACGGATCACCAGATCTCCCATGACTTCATAGTGTGCGATCAGGGCCCCGAGCGCCGCCTGGGTCGAAGCCTTGTGCGGCAGCAGCAGGCGAGGCTCCGCCTGCGCCTCGACCATCGCGGCCATGGCCTCCAGCAGCCCCTCCTTGCCGCCAAACAGACGGATCACGGTCTGACGGGTGGTGCCGGCGGACGCAGCAACGTCATCCAGCGTGATTTCGTCGACCCAGCGCGTCAAGAGCAACTTGTAGAAGGCCGCAGTCACACGCTGCCGCAACTGCTCGGCGGCCGCAGCCCGCGCAGTCTGACGATACACGCGTTTGGTATGAGGCATTTCGAAATACAATAAGTTATTCAGATAACTCACTGTAGCATGAAAATGGCGCAGGGAAAGCGGAAATTCGGGGCTGCGCTGATAGCTGGCTGCGTGGCGTCGAGTCTCTGCGACGGCTTCGGGAAGCTGCTCTTCGTCTTCAAGGCCAGCGCCGCACACGCGGTCTCGGCAAACAGCCCTTCGGCCTGCCCAGCAGGTTTTGCTTTGGCCGCATGACCGCGACAGTGCACTTAGATGGCGGAGCTCACCCCTCCTCTGCCGCGGATGGCTTCGGCCCGCGCTTGGCTGGCTTGGAAGCGCTCGGTCTCGCGCTCAATGCGGGCTAGAAAGCGGCCGTCGCTGAGCGGGCGGCCGCTGCTCTCCGCTAACGCAGCGCGCCCGAACAGATCCTCCGGCTTCCAGCAGTGCCGCAGCTCGTTGAACATGATGGGCTTAAAATTACGAGGATAGTGCATTCAATAGACATGGCCAACCTTCGCTATCGGTCCCGATAGAAGTTGCGCCAGAATGCATGACGGGCAATTGACAAGCAGCGCCCTGCCCCTCCGCCCCCTTTTCTGCTATCTCTCCTCGCGCCGTCCGGCCCAAAGCAAAACCCTCAATCCATCCAAGGGAGCAACAACCATGCGATACCTCCACACCATGCTGCGCGTGCGCAATCTCGATGTCGCGCTGAAGTTTTACCAGGATGCGCTGGGGCTGAAGGAGGTGCGGCGGATCGAGAACGACAAGGGGCGTTTCACGCTGTTGTTCCTGTGCTCGTCGGACGATCTCGAGGCGCTGAAGAAGCAGCCGCAGTCGCGCGGCGCGCCGCTGGTCGAGCTCACCTGGAATTGGGACGAGGAGAAGTATGGCGAGGACCGTTTCTTCGGCCATCTCGCCTATGAGGTCGATGACATCTACGCGACCTGCGAGAAGCTGATGAAGGCCGGCGTCACCATCAACCGTCCGCCGCGCGACGGCAACATGGCCTTCGTCCGCTCGCCGGATCTGCACTCGATCGAGCTGTTGCAGAAGGGCGACCCGAAGCCGCCGCAGGAGCCGTGGTCGTCGATGCCCAACACCGGCCATTGGTAGGTTCGCCGCTGGAACAAGCCCGCGCCAGCAGCGTTCTCTCCCTGACAATGCAATTGGAGGAGGACGCGATGGGACGCGGAATTTTGTTGTGGATGTTGGGTGTGCCGATCCCGGTGATCATCTTGCTATGGCTGTTCTTCGGCCGCTGATCGCCTGACCAGCTTTGCCTTGCAATGAAAGCTCCGCCTCAGGCGGGGCTTTTTGCATGCGGACCTTTTTGCATGAGAGGATCGGCGCAATCGCGCGTCGCTCGCCGCACTGGATTCCGCTATCACCAGCGCTTGCAGCCTGGATGGAGCGCACGCGTCATCCGGGACTGACGCTGCCGAAGCACCCCGGATTGCGCTTTGCTCCATCCGGGCTACGACACCAAGAAAAAGCCTGGGGAGGATGACGTGCCGGACCAAAAGCTGACGATCTGGGGCCGCGCCAATTCGGTCAACGTGCAGAAGGTGCTGTGGTGCCTCGCCGAGCTCGGCCTGGCTTACGAGCGCATCGACGCCGGCATGGCGTTCGGCAAGACCCGCGAGGCCGACTATCTCGCGATGAACCCCAATGCGCGGATCCCGACGCTGGTCGAGGGTGACTTCACGTTATGGGAATCCAATTCGATCATGCGTTATCTCTGTCTTGCGCACGGGCGCGGCACGCAAATCTATCCCGAGGCGCCGAAGCTGCGCGCCAGCGTCGACCGCTGGCTCGACTGGACGCTGTCGATGGTGCAGCCGGTCGACCGCCCGGTGTTCTGGGGTCTCGTGCGCACGCCGCCCGCCGAGCGCGACATGATCCAGCTGCAGAAGGATGCGGATGCCGCCGCCGAGGTCTGGGCCATCGCCGACCGTCTGCTCTCCACGCGTCCGTTCATGGACGGCGATGCGTTCACCCTCGCCGACATCGCGATCGGCGCCTATGCGCGGCGCTGGCTCGGCGTCGAGGGCATCACCCGGCCCGCGCAGCCGCATCTGACGCGCTGGCTCGCCGAGCTCGGCAAACGGCCCGGTTTTGCGCAATTTGTGGCACCGCCGATGTCGTGAGCGGTGACGCGGCTTAAATCTCGTTGAGAGCACGATGAATCGGCATTTCGCCGCGTGCCGCCGGAAGGTGGCGGCTACTGTGCATGGGGTTGTTTTCGCGTTTTTTTGTTAGGGCCAGCCGCGCTCGAACAGCAGCACGCAGAAAATCAGCACGAGCGTCACGGCCGCGGTGGCGAGCCGGGCGGTCCAGCTCAGGCCGCGGCCGACCCACCACAGCAGCGCGCAATACATCACGAACGGGACGATGATCTCGGGCCGCATGATGTCCGGTGGCATGGGGCCTCAGCGCCTGACCGTGGTCTCGATGCTGATCGAGCCGCCGATCTTGACGCAGGTGCCGGTGCTCTCGACCAGATGGAAGCCGCGGCCATAGGCGGCGCAGGAGCTCGCTTTCGCGCTTCCGCCGGCACCCTTCAGCGGCAAGGCCTTGCCGGCCTGTGGACGCTCAGCAGGCGGCAGACGCAAGGCTTCCGCCGCGGCCGCGGACGTCGTCAGCAATGAGATCAGGATGAGGAGCGGCGCACGCATGCGGGCCGTTCTAGCCCGGACCGGCGCTTGGCGCCATCGGGGCGCGTCGCCCGGGGATCAGATGAACTTGATGCCGGCTGATTTGCCGCGGCGCCAAACCACCTGGCAGCTCCGCCCGGTCCGCGCATCGCGCGCGAACGCCATCCGGATCACGCCCGGGAGCTGGCTCGCATCCTCGTCCAGCGTGATCTTGGCGCCCGTGGCGGAGATGTCCTGGACCAGGCATTGCCGCGCCGCGAATCCGCCCTCGAGCGTGATCCAGGCATGCTGCGACAGCGACTTGCGGGCTGCGCGCTTCTTGGGCGGTGGCATCGGCTCAAATTCTCCCAGTCCAGCGCTAGCTCAGGGAACCTAAGAAACCGTTGAATTCGCCCCGACTGATCCTGGGGCGGGATGCTATCCACCGGTGCCAAAAGACCGTTCCCGAACGGCTTGCCCAGGGCGCCAAAGGCCATTATAGGTTCGCCCGCTGCAGCCGCCGGGCATGACTCGGGCGGCCAGCGGCCGTGCCGCGAAAAGCGGCGGGGCCCTGGGTTTGCTCCCTTCGTCTATCGGTTAGGACGCCACCCTTTCACGGTGGAGAGAGCGGTTCGATTCCGCTAGGGAGCGCCATCATCCGAGCGTTTGGATGACGCGGCGAAATCTGCCGCCCCGCATGAACCTCCCTGCCCCTCGCCTCCGACCAATGTCCAGACGGAACCGGATGCAGGCCCATGGCGCAGCATAAATCTCCCTCGGACGACCAGGCCGGGATTGCCTCGCCGGCGCCGCCGCCATGGATCCACCGTACGGCGGCTTACGTGCCGGAGCGCCGCGCCAGAATGCTGGAGCACATGGCACGCGCCAGATCGCTGCCTCGGGCTGCGGCTGCGCCGTCGCCTACGGCCGGCACGAACATCCTCGCTGACGCGTACGGCTACGCCGTCCTGTTCGGCATCATCGCGCTGCTGTTTCAGTCGCGCGTTCCGCTCTACCTGGGCGCTTTCCTCTTCTTCAGCGATGGCGAGCGCATCGAACTCGCTCTTGGAAAGATTGGCGTCCGTCTCGAGCCTGGCACGATTGGGCCCGAAATCATCAAGGCCTTCGTATCCCTGTTCGGATGGTTCGCGCTGCTGGCGTCGCTGAAAGCGTCCGTTCCCGCGTGGCTCGCGATATGGATGCTTCCGGACGCATCATGGTCCTTCCTCGCCGGAATCGCTCTTTTGTTCGCCATCGTCGAAGCATTCGCAACGCGCGCGATGCAGCATGCATTGCCGTGGTTCGGATTTGAGAGGCGACCGAGCAGCCTCGCCTGCGCGACGATCAAGCTTGTCATGGCCCTTGGCGTGCTGGCTCTGCTGGTGCTGCTCAGATGACGCGATCGTGAGGTCACGGGCCTGATAATCGCGGCGCTATGCCGCCCGTCGCGATCGGCGCATTTACCAAAAATTTACCCCTGCTCGTAAGCGCCGGTATCATTTGCTTAGAATTTGATTGCTACCGTGGAATTACGGAAAACCTCCGAAACACGATTGGCGCCCATGTCCGTCGCAGAGTTCCTCAGACAGCGTGCCGTGCAAGTCACCGTGAGCGGCAGCTACTCGCTGCCGCGCTGGTACGATTGCGAGGGCAAGCTCCGTACCTTCGCCTGCCGCACCAGCCGCGTTTCACCGTTCCGCATGATGGTCGACGTTCCCGTGGTCGGAAAGGTCGGCGAGCGCGTGACCTCCTACTTCCAGGACTTCGGCGAATTCCAGTGCACCATCAGCGCGACGCTGAAATCAGGCTTCCTGATGGAGCTCGAGATGACGCGGGCACGCCGCGCCTGGATGTCGGAAAAGCTGACCTGGCTGGAGAAGAAGCAGAAGGACGCCAGCGTCCAGGAGCTGCGGCGTGACGCGCGCTTCGTTCCGCAGGTCGCGCACACCTTCCTGACGCTCGCCGATGGCAGCACCCATGCCTGCTTCATCATCGACGTCTCCACGGCCGGTGTCGCGATTTCCTCCGAATACGATCCGCCAGTGGGAACTCCGCTTGCGGTCGGCGCTTGCGTCGGGCGCGTGATCCGCAAATTCGAAAACGGGTTTGCGGTCAAATTCGCGGAAAAGCAGTCGCGGGATGACGTCGTCCGGCTGATCGTCCGCTCGCCCATGCTGCAATCGGCCTGATCCTCCGGCCGCGCCGCCCTATGGCAGCCCCATTCCGGGGTCACTTTTTGGAGGTCCGCGCCTCGTGCCGGGCATCATCTGCAGACTTGCGATCGGGGGACCGAATGGCAGTCGAGAAAATTACAGTCGATAAGATCAGAGTGGACAAGATTACCTGGGACAGGGTCGGCCGGGTCACCGAGCCCGGACGCTACATGTACACGTTCGGCTGGCTCACCATCACCGCCGGCGATCTCGATATCTGGAAGCAATACCCGCAGGCCGCGTTCACGCTGATGGCGCAGCGTGCCGAGCCGGACGCATCCATCGGCGAGGAATTCCATCTCGGCGCCTTCGACGTCGCGCCCGACGCACCGCCGCCGATCACCACGCATTGAGACGGTCAAAGCGGGCTGCGATCGGCAGCCGTCGCAGATGGCGGGCCGCGGCAGGCCACGTGACGGGAACGCGTGGCACGGGCGTTGCTTTATCATTGCCATGAGTCACATTCCCGCCGTCGATCAGGCCTTCCTGCTGTTGCTCATCGTGCTCTGCCTCGGCACGTGCCTCATACGCGCCTTCTGGGAGCTGGAGCAGGCCCGGGCCCGCCGGATCGCGTCATCCTCCCGCGCGACGAAGCGTGACTAGGCCGGTCCGCCAGGCCGTTCGTAGCCCGGACGGGGCAATCCCGGCTCTGGACTTGCCGCGGCGACACGTGCATCGTGAATCGAAGAAACCTGCACATTGCCTTGATCTGACTTGCCAATCGCGATCCGATGACGGGCCCGCGACCGTTGTCATGGGAAACGAAGTGGTTCTGTCATGCGATTGATCGCGCTCCGTATTCTACGCCTCGGCGACTGTCCTGATGAACGCAGGCTGTCACGCTTGTTAAGAGACGCGACAGCAAGCGCATGACACAAGGTCGCATCGCTGAATGTAGATAAGCGGATCAAGGGAACCTATTTTCGGCGCCGATGTACCTGATTGAAGCGTTACCCACCGTCATCGGAACGGCCGCCATCGCCCCGGCGCTGCTGATGCTGTGGCTTGTCATTGCCGCCGAGGAACGCCCGGGACCGCCGGCCCAGGTCTGGACCGCGTTCCTGCTCGGCGCGGCCAGCATTTCGCTGCTGGGCTTGGCCCGCGCCCCTTTCGCCAAGATGGTCGCGGCCCCGGACAACCCGTGGGCGGCGCTGGCCATGCATTCGATATTCGGCGTCGCGCTTCCGGAAGAAGCGGTCAAGGTGATCGCCATCGTGCTGGTCGCCTCGACGAAGCGGCGGACCTTCGCCAATCCGATGGACAGCGTGGTCTATGGCGCCGCGGTCGGCCTGGGCTTCGCCGCCTACGAGAACCTCGCCTATCTCGTCCAGCACGCCGAGATGTGGCGCTCGCTGGCAGCCTTGCGCAGCGTGCTGACCGTTCCGTTCCACGGCGCGCTCGGCATCATCGCCGGCGCCTATCTGACCATCGCGCGCGCCGGCACGGCGCTGGGTGCGAACCGCCATCATCGCGACTGGGCCCGTCTCTCCAGCCGGCTGCTGATCTTCGCAGGCCCGCTCGCCCTGCATTCGGCGTTCGACTTCCCGCTGCTCACACTCCAGCGCATGCCGGATCTCGATCCGACGCTGCGGATGTGGTTGGGCGGCGCGAGCCTGCTGATCGGCTTCAGCTCAATCGCCTTCGCCATCCGACTGGTGCGGCGCGTCGCGCGCCATCACGCGCCCCGGACCGACGTCGCGCGCGAGCGGCTCAGCCAGCTCCGCCGGATGTGGGCGCTGCTGCTTGCCGGTGGCGGCGTCGGCTTTCTCGGGCTCGCCTTCGTGCTGACCTCAATCCATCACTGGCTCATCAACCCCGAGCGCAATCTGACGCTGGCCCTGATCCCGATCGGCCTTGTCTCGATCCTGCTCGGCCTCGCCCTTCTGATCGTCACGACTGCGATCTATGTTCTCGGCCGCAACCGCATCCGCACCAGCGGCGAAGGTTTTTCGTCGGCACACGGCGGCGGCTGAACCGCGGGATGGCAAGCGCAGTGTGTGCGTACTAGACTAGATTGAGCACACACCTCTCGATCCGGAGCCCGCCCATGACATCGCCTGAGGAGTTTTCCCGGCTGCAATCCGCCATGAGCCGGACGGTCAAGGCACATTGGAAGGCCTTCCTGTTCGAAGGCATTCTGCTCGCGGTGCTCGGCGTTGCCGCGCTGATCCTGCCGCCGCTCGCCAGCCTTGCGATTGCGATCTTCCTCGGCTGGATGTTCCTGATCAGCGGCATCGGCGGATTGATCGCGACCTATTGGGCGCGCAGCACGCCCGGCTTCTGGTGGTCGCTGATCTCGGCCGCGCTCGCCGTGCTCGCAGGCATGCTGCTGCTGGCGCGACCGATGCAGGCCGTGCTGACGCTAACCATCGTGCTCGGCGCCTATTTCCTCGCCGAGGGCGTCGCCACCATCATGTACGCGCTGGAGCACCGCCGCGAGCCGGGTGGCCGCTGGTCGTGGCTCCTGATCTCGGGCCTCGTCGACATCGCGATCTCGTTCATGGTGATCACGGGATTGCCGAGCTCGGCGGAATGGGCGATCGGCATCCTCGTCGGCATCAACCTGCTGTTCGGCGGCGCCACCCTGATCGGCATGGCGCTGGCGGCACGCAAAAGCAACAGTTGAGGCGCCGCGTGGCCGTCACGCCTATTGGGGGGTGACAAGCCGCCGATCGCACGCTATATGACGGGCCATGATCACCCTCGTCACCAGCTATTTTTGGTACTTTAGCTACGACAGCTCGCTGGCGGCAGGAGGATCGCGCTCAATCTGAAACATTGCAGCAAACGTCCGAACAAGCCGCCAGACCTGGCGGCTTTTTTATTGGCCGGCAGGGTCTCAAAATGACAGGAGCCCGCCGTGCTGAGCACGACCGACGATCTTCGTATCCGCGAACTGAAGGAACTGAGCACGCCCGAAGAGGTGATGCGGGAAGTCCCGCGCACGCTCACCGCGACGCGTGTGGTGATGGCGGCACGCAACGCCATTCATGCGATCCTCAATGGCCAGGACGACCGGCTTCTGGTCGTGGTCGGTCCCTGCTCGGTGCATGATCCCAGGGCCGCGCTCGAATACGCCGAGCGCCTCGCGAGCTTGCGCGAAGAGCTTGCCGACCAACTCGAGATCGTGATGCGGGTTTATTTCGAGAAGCCGCGCACCACGGTCGGCTGGAAGGGCCTGATCAACGATCCTGATCTGGACGGCAGCTTCGACATCAACAAGGGCCTGCGGCTGGCGCGCAACGTGCTCTCGGCGGTGAATAATCTCGGCCTGCCCGCCGGCACCGAATTCCTCGACATGACGACGCCGCAATACATTGCGGACCTCGTGTCCTGGGCCGCGATCGGCGCGCGCACGACCGAAAGCCAGATCCATCGCGAGCTGGCCTCGGGGCTGTCCTGCCCGGTCGGGTTCAAGAACGGCACCGACGGCAATGTGCGCATCGCGGCGGACGCGGTGAAGTCGGCCTCGAATCCGCATCATTTCATGGCGGTGACCAAGCTCGGCCGCTCGGCGATCGCCTCAACCGCGGGCAACGAGGATTGTCACATCATCCTGCGCGGCGGCAGCACGCCGAACTACGATGCGGCAAGCGTCGCAGCGGCCTGCAACGATCTGGCGAAAGCGAGCGTCGCACCGCTCGTGATGGTGGATGCGAGCCACGCCAATTCGAGCAAGAAGCCGGAAAACCAGCCGCTCGTGACGGCCGACATCGCCAAGCAGATTTCCGGCGGCGAGAACCGCATTGTGGGGGTGATGGTCGAAAGCAACCTCGTCGCCGGACGCCAGGACGTGGTGGCGGGCAAGCCGCTCATTTATGGCCAGAGCATCACGGACGGATGCATCGACTGGGCGACCACGGCAACCGTGCTCAAGCATCTCGCTGACGCGGTCGAGATCCGGCGCAACACCAAGGGCGCAGGGCTGCACGAGCGCTCCGCCTGACCGAACGATCGCGGGCGGGGTGAGGCTGTCGCACCCTGCCCGCTTTCCCGGCCCTAGCAGCCGCGGCAGATGCTCTTGATCTTCTTGTCGAGCGCCTGATTTTCCTTGCTGAGGGGATCGTTCGGGTCGCTCAGGTTCTTTTCGCTGGGCACATCGGCGACACGCGGCTGGCGATGGCCCACAGGTGCCAACGGCGTAGATCCGGAGGTCGCGCCCCCGGCTGTCGATCCCTTGGGGCTGCCGGTCTGCGCAACCGCCGCGCCGCCGAGCAAGACCACGAGCGATACTGCCACCATGATCTTCTTCATGTCTCTCCCTCCATTCCTCAAGCCGGCATCTCCATCACCACCATTCAGGTCTCGGGCGGATAGAGGTGAACGTCGCCGCAATAATCCACGATACGATAGCGCGTTTCTTGATCTGCATCACGCGCATCAGGTGCGGTATTTTGCATCGACAACACGTAATTCGGCCCCACCGGCGACTTGCCGGCGCCGCCGGGAATGTCGATGACATAGTCGGGCTGACACAGTCCCGACACCCGTCCGCGCAGCTGCCGCATCAAATCCTGCCCCTCGGCGAGTGTCGTTCGCAGATGCGCCGTGCCGGGCGCGAGATCACCGTGATGCAGATAGTAGGGCTTGATCCGGCATTCGACGAAAGCTCTCATCAAATCCGACAGGGCGGCCAAATTGTCATTGACGCCGCGCAACAGCACAGACTGGCTCACCATGGGAATTCCGGCATCGACCAGCCGCGCGCAGGCGGCACGCGCCGGCCCCGCCAGTTCGCGCGCATGGTTGGCATGCAGCGCCACCCAGGTGGTGGCGCCTTCGGCCTTAAGCGCAGCAACCATCTCGTCGCTGATGCGCGCGGGCTCGGCCACCGGCACGCGGGTGTGAAGGCGGATGATCTTGACGTGATCGATGCCGGCAAGATCCGCCATGATCTCGCTCATCCGCCGCGGTGACAGCATCAGGGGATCGCCCCCCGTCAGGATCACCTCCCAGATCTCGCTGTGCGCGCGGATATAGTCGATCGCCGCGCGATAGGCGCCGTCCGAGAGCGCGTTCTCCTTGCCCGGTCCGACCATCTCGCGGCGGAAGCAGAAGCGGCAATAGACCGCGCAGACGTGAACGAGCTTGAACAGCACGCGGTCGGGATAGCGATGCACGATCCCGGGAACCGGCGAGTGCGGATGATCGCCGATCGGATCTGCGTTCTCGCCGGGCTGCATCTCCAGCTCCGCGGCAGTCGGAACGAATTGCCGCGCGATGGGATCGTCGGGATCGGACCTGTCGATCAGATCGACCAGCGCCGGCGGGATCGCGACCGCATAGCGTGCGGCAACGCGATCGAGTGCCGGCAGCGCTGTGGCCGGCGCCAGTTGCTCGGCCACAAGTTCGGCCGGCTCGCGCAATGTGCGTGCAAGATTGCTCTTCGTCATGTCTCGCTTAACGTTTCATCTGCAGGCGGCGTCCACACTACCTGATCAATTCGCGACGCGCCGCTCGCCAGCATCACCAGCCGGTCGAAGCCGAGCGCGACGCCGCTCGCCTCCGGCATCGCCGCGACCGCGGCCAGAAAGTCATCGTCCAGCGGATAGGCTTCGCCGTAGCGGCGCTGCTTCTCCGCCATGGATTGCGTGAAGCGCTTGCGCTGCTCCTCGGTGTCGGTCAGTTCGCCAAAACCGTTGGCGAGCTCGACACCGCAGGCATAGACCTCGAACCGCTCGGCAACGCGGGGATCGCCCGCCTTCACGCGCGCCAGTGCCGCCTCTGGAGATGGGTATTCGAACAGAATGGTCAAACGCCCCTGCCCCAGATGCGGCTCGACATGCTCGACCAGAACCTTGCTGAAGATGTCGGACCAGGTGTCGTCCTCGGCCACACGGACGTTGCCGGCAGCTGCCCGGGCGAGCGCGGCGCGGTCGCCCTCGCCGCCGGAAATGGTCGCAAGCAGGTCGATTCCCGCAAACTGCTGGAAGGCGCCCGCGACCGTCACAAGCTCAGGTTCGGCGAATGGATCGGCGGTCCTGCCGCGGAAGGCGAAGGTGCCGATACCGGTTGCCTGGGCCGCACGGGCGATGAGGACGACGCAGTCGGCCATGATGGCGTCATAGGGGGCGCCCGCCCGGTACCATTCCAGCATGGTGAATTCGGGCAAATGCAGGTCGCCGCGCTCGCGGTCTCGGAACACCCGGGCGAACTCGAAAATCCGGGTCTCCCCGGCCGCCAGCAGCTTCTTGCAGGCGAATTCCGGCGAGGTCCGCAAATATCGGCTCACACGGCTGCCGTCGGGGCGCATGATCTCCGTCCGGGGGGCATGCAGGTGGGTCTCGTTGCCCGGGGAGACCTGGAGAACGGAGGTTTCGACCTCGACGAAGCCCTGCTCGGCGAAAAATCCCCGTAGAGCCCTGGTGATGGCTCCCCTGGCCTGCAGGAACGGCCGGCGGTCGAGATGCCGGGATGGGGACCAGAACGGTGACATTGGCTTGTCCCCAGCCATTAACCGGCCGTCCCGCAGGCCAGCAAAATGCTGGCATCCAACGGCAAAACCAGTATGTTGCGGCCCGAAACGGGTGCCGCGGTCTGATTTGAGGCCCCAGGTCCCCCATCAATTTGACCACGTCCTGGCCCGAGCCGGGCCAAGCAAGCAGGAAATACAGCTTTGAGAGTCATCGCCAGTTCTATTCGCAAGGGCAACGTGATCGAGCAAGACGGCAAGCTATATGTCGTCGTGACCGCCGAGAACATCCATCCCGGCAAGGGCACCCCGGTCAGCCAGATCGAAATGCGCCGAATCTCGGACGGGGTAAAGATCTCCGAGCGCTACAAGACCACCGACCAGGTCGAGAAGGCCACGATCGAAGAGCGCAACTACACCTTCCTGTATGAAGATGGTGACGGCTATCACTTCATGAACCCGGAGACCTATGACCAGGTCCAGGTGTCCAAGGACGTGATCGGCGACGCCGCGGCCTATCTTCAGGAGAGCATGACGGTCAAGTTGTCGCTGCACGGCTCCAATCCGGTATCGATCGCCCTGCCGCAGCGCGTGACGCTGGAAGTGGTCGAGACCGAGCCCGTGACCAAGGGCCAGACCGCCTCCTCGTCCTACAAGCCCGCTGTGCTCTCGAACGGCGTTCGCACCACGGTGCCGCCGCACATCGCAGTCGGCACCCGAATCGTCGTGATGACCGAAGACGGCTCCTACTCCGAGCGCGCCAAGGACTGACGAGGCCAAAGCGAGCGCAACAGGTGCCGCCGGGGGGCGAGACAGTGGTTTGGAAAGGTTTCCGCTTCGTCTCGCAAGTTCTGGCGTCGCTTTCGCTCCTTATTGCCTCTCCGCTGGCTGCGGATGAATTCCGCAGCCCCTCGCTCACGGCGTTGCGCGTCGATTGGCGCGCGGCGCTCGACCAGCTCCGCACCGAAATCAACGTCCATCCCCGGACCGCCGAGGATTTCATCTTCGCACCCCGTCGTTCGGTGCCGCGCTACGATCCGCGCGCGATGCCGGCGCTGGTGCAGCTCAATGCGATCTCCTCGCAATTCTTCACCGGCATCGCTCGCAGCTCCGTGCCCGTGTTGCTGCCGTTCGACGCTGCTGCGTATTTCGAAGCACGACGCAATGGCGCGCCGGCGACCGTCGCGCTCTCGCGCTACCAGGCCGACTTCAATTCCGTCGACCTGTTCGATGCCGGGCCCGCCGGCTACAGCGCGACCTTTTCGTTCGAGCCTGGTACCGGCGACGGCATGCCGAGCCGGGTCTTCGCAAGGCCGGTCGAGGTGCAGATCACGGGCTCGGCGCTCGTCTATGACATTGCCGATCCCTCGGGCGGCAAGGGCGAGCCGGTCAAACCGCTCGCAGCGCTCTACCCCGACCTGCGCAAGTTCATCCGGGAAGGCTATGTGCGCTACGCTTTCACCCGTTTCGGCGTCGCCTATGTGGTGTCGATCCAATGCCTCGACAGCGTCGCCAAGCCGCGGCGGCTTGCCTGCAAGGAGGCCTATCCAGTCGCCGAGCGCTTCCTGAAGGCGCTGCGCCTGGCCGGCGGCCAGCGCATGCGGCCGCTGACGGACATCGCTTCCAACATTCTCGATCGTCCCGCGGCACGTTCCCCTGATTTCACCTACCGGCCGAGCGGCGACATCATCCCGAACACCGGCTATCGCAAGCAGGGCGGCCATCCCGACGTGATGGCCTACGCACAGATCCGCTTTCCTCTCGAGAAGGCGCCCGCGTTCGTACACTCGCAATCCTATGCCAAGCGCGACAAGATGGAGAGCACGACCGCTTACCCCTGGCGCGACAATTTCTGCGAATCCCGCAGTTTCGAGGTCTGGCAATGCGGCGGCGGTTATGGCCATCAGGGCGAGGACATCCGCGCGGCCGAGTGCCCACCGCCCGGTGACGGCCGCCAAGCCTGCGATCCCAGGCAGCGCGCCGTCGTCGCCGTGCGCGATGCGAGGGTCATACGCGCTTCCAAGGACCAGGCCGTGACGCTGCAAATCAACAGCAGGACCGAGCACATCCGTTTCCGCTACATGCATATGAACCCGCAGGCGCTGAACGCCGATGGCCTGCTCAATGGCCGCATCGTATCCGAGGGCGAGAAGATCGGCGTGGTCTCGAACTATCTCGATCATCCCGCCGGCACCTCGATGCACCTGCATTTCGACGTGCAGGTGTTCACCCGCGACGGCTGGATCTGGGTCAGTCCATACGTCACGCTGGTCTCGGCGTACGAGCGCCTGATCCGCGCCCGGGGCCGCGAGGTCGGCCCGGAGATCGCCGGCACGCCACAGCCCGTGGCGCATGCGCTGCCGGAGGACGTGCTCAAGCCGGACCTGCGCGAGGGATCGGGCGGCGAGGAGAATTGACGGCTTGCTCCTTCCAATGCCAGGCAGCGCAAAAGCGTGTTGTCGCACACGCCGCCCGCTGGAAGGCCGAAGGAACTGGGTTGATGAGTGTCGGACTGATTGGTCTTCTCGACGATATCGCAGCGATCGCAAAGGTGGCGGCAGCCTCGCTCGATGATGTCGCGGGCCAGACGGCCAAGGCGGGAGCAAAGGCGGCTGGCGTGGTCATCGATGATGCAGCCGTCACGCCCAACTACGTGCTCGGCTTTGCCTCGAAACGCGAACTGCCGATCGTAGGCAAGATTGCGGTTGGGTCGCTCCGCAACAAATTGCTGATCCTGCTGCCCATCGCTTTGTCGCTTGGTTATTTCCTTCCCGCCGCAGTCACGCCGCTGCTCATGCTGGGCGGCGCCTTTCTCTGCTACGAGGGTGCCGAGAAGGTGCTTGAGGCCGTGATGCCGCATCATGCGCACGACCACGAAACTCAGCGCCAGGCGACGGCATCGAATGCACGGTCGCTTGAGGACGAGAAGGTCGCGAGCGCCGTTAAGACGGATTTCATCCTGTCAGCGGAGATCATGGCGATCACGCTGGCAGCCGTCCCGGCGGGCAACATCTGGACGCAGGCGCTCGTGCTGGCGCTCGTCGCCATTTTCATCACAGTTGGTGTCTATGGCGTGGTCGCCCTGATCGTGAAGGCGGACGATGTCGGCCTGGCCCTTGCGCGGTATAGCGGCGCCTCAGTCATTGGCGGCGCAACCCGCTTGCTTGGACGCGCGCTCGTCCGCGGCATGCCGGCCTTCCTTGCGGTGCTGAGCACGATCGGCACCGCCGCCATGATCTGGGTCGGCGGCGGCATCATCCTGCACGGCATCGAACAATATGGCCCACCAGTGATCGGCCATACGGTCCATGCCGCGGCCGAGGCCGCCGCGCATTTCCTTCCCTCCATTGCCGGCATCGTCGAATGGTCGGTCGAGGCAGCCATCTCGGGCGTCGTTGGCCTCGTTGTCGGCGCGGTTGCGATACCGGCCGTCACATACGGTCTTGCGCCGCTATGGAAACGTCTGAAGCGATCGCAGCCGACCTGAACAAAAGCGGCTTCGGATTGTGAGTGCCAGCTACTCCAACAGCGTCGTGAGTTGCGCACCCTCGTCCGCCACGAAAACCGCAATCAGTTCCGCCGGCTCCGTGGTGCTGGCATTGGCCGAGACCAGATGCGTCGAGCCGGGCGGCTCAAAGAAGGACTGGCCGACGCCGAACGTCTCGACCGGGCCGCCGCCGAGCTGGGAGCGGATCTCGCCCTTGGTGATGTAGGCGGTGACGGATCCCGCGTGACGATGCGGCCGCGAGAACCCGCCGGGACCGTAGAACACGCGCACGATGGTGACGCGCTTGCCCGGTACGTTCGGCAGCGCGTAGGAGCCGATCGGTTCGACCTTGTCGAGCGGCGAGCTTTCGGCGGCTGTGGCGCAGAGCGGCGAGAGTGCGCCCGATATGGTGTCCATCGTTACCGGCAGCGCCTTGCCGATTGCAAGTGCGCAGGCGAGCCCTCCGATGACGGCGATCGCCATCGAGCGCGATGGCGCCGGGCGCGGTGTGGTGGGCAAACTCATTGCTGTCATCATGATCTCCCTTCGTTACAATCAGGATGCCGCTGCATTCGCTGCGACCGGCCGCTTCGCCGGCGTCCAGCGAAACGCCGCGCCAAAACGGTTCCAGACGTTGATCGAGGCGACCGCGGAGGTCAGGTATGTCAGCTCGGTCTCCGAGAATTCTCGGCTCGCCTCGGCGTACACGTCTTCGCCGACTCCGTCAGGAAGGCAGGTCAGCGCCTCGGTCCAGGCCAGCGCGGCACGCTCGCGCGCGGAAAAGATCGGCGCCTCGCGCCAGACCACGACCAAATTGAGCTTGTCGACGGGCACGCCGATCCGCTCCGAAAGCAGGATGTGATGCTGCAGGCAGAAGGCGCAGCCGTTGATCTGCGATGCCCGCAGCTTGACCAGCTCGAGAAGCTGCTTGTCGAGGCCGGCCTTGGCCGCGACCTGGCCGAGCGCCAGCACCAGCTCATACGCATCGGGCGCGATCTTCTTGAAATCCTCGTATTCGCTGCGGGCGTGTGACATTGCCGTTTACCTCGTGGTATTGTAAGAGTGCTGACACATTATAAGAGCACTTATATTATGCGCAAGCCGCCTGAAATCACGAGATCGCAACCGCAGCGGAAGGCATCCCCGGCTGCCCCGACGGTGCGCGTCCCGGCCCCAGGGGAAGGCAAGCGCGGCGAGCAAGGCTATCTCGGCTATCTGCTGCGGCAGGCCCACGCCGCAGTTCGTCTGACGATGGAGCGGTCGCTAGCCGATCTCGGGGTCACCTCCCCGCAATTCGCGGTGCTGACCATGCTCAATGCCTATCCGGGCCTCTCGGGCGCCGACGTTGCACGCCTCACCTTTCTGACGCCCCAGACCACCGGCGTCATCATCCGCAATCTCGAACGTGACGGCGCGATTGTGATGACGCCCCATCCCGTCCACGGCCGCATCCAGCAATGGACGCTGACGCCGCGCGGCGCGACGCTCTTGAAAGCGTGCCGGGAACGGGTGATTGCGTTGGAGAAGCGCCTCGCTGCCGGGCTCGATGCCAAGGCCGAAGCAAGCATTCGCCGCTGGCTCGCAGGCATCGCCGCCGATTTGCAGGAGGACTAGGCGAAGCGCGCTTGCCGCTGACCGGCCCTAGTCGCCTCCTCCGTCGCCGCAGCCGCCAGCGTCCGAATCCGAGAAGTCACTGACCGCGCCGTCGCCTTGAATACCTCGCCCAAAGTTCTCCGCGATGATCATCAGGATCACGACGAACAACCCGGCGCCGAACGGCCAGGGATTGGCGCGGATGATGTCGAACAGCTCCTGCATTCACGCATCGTGCGCAGACGGAAGCAAACCGACCGTAAAGTGACAGGCTCAAAACTGGGGATATCCGACCCCTTGCAGGCGGGCCCTACCCGCCCTTCAACACTTTCTTAACCTCGCCATCAGGCCAGGTCTCGCCCGCTGCGATCACTCGCACGCGGCTTTGATCGGCGTCGTTCACCAGCTCATGCGAACACACCCGGTCACAGCTTCGCTCCAGGTGCAGATCGGTTTCGGGCTGCCAGCTCAGCGTGGTCGCGAGATCGCCGGGAAAGATCTGCCATTGCGATCCGTCGTCGAGTTCGACGACATGGCTTTCCGCATGCGCGCGTATCTTCATTCCACCCCGAATCGTCGATGAGCGGACTGCGTGCTACGGAGGGGCCCCGCCGGTGGGCGGGGCGCCCGCGCCGCTGTCGGTATGGGGAGGTTGAGCGGTGGTGTTTCTGTGGGCGGGTAGGTAGGGGGGGTTGATATACGAGGTGGGGTCGGCGGGGG
>NZ_JBVVPT010000001.1:345838-359854 GCF_055811715.1 Bradyrhizobium sp. WSM4872
GCGTTCCCCTAATGGGCTTGCCGCTGGCGGGGTTATCTACATACCCCCCCTATTCGGCTATGCGGGGAGGGGGTGCTCCGGCGGGCCCGGGCGGGGGGCGGGGCCCCCGCTCCGTCAGTCGTTATCGTGATGAATCACGGTCTTGCTGCGATTGCCGAATTCATCTTCCTTCTTGATCACCGTGGTGCGGTCGGCGGGTTCACGCTCCCTAATGACGGTGGTGCGATCGCGATCGCGGTCCCGCTCACGATATTCGTGAGACTGTCCGACCGTCACGCCGGCACCGACCGGACCAACGTGAACGCCGACTTCGTCGGCAAAAGCAGGCGCGGCGATCGCGGTGACCATGGCTGCCGCAAACAGATATTTCCTCATCTCGTCCTCCTCGATTGCATGCGGAGGGAATGCGGGAGTGCGACAATTTGTTCCGGAAGGAACAGGACTGGACGTCCCGTTCCGAGCCTCCAGGAACCGACTCACAGGAGCCATGTTTCCGGCTACAATAAGTCGATGAAACACGCTGATTCCTCGATCCGTCATACCCGCCGCGCCTTCACGATCGGCGCAGCCACCCTGCTCGTTTTCCCGACGTATGTCTTCGCCGCACCTCCAGGTTTCGAGGAATGGCGTGAGGGTTTTCGCGCTCGTGCAATGGCCAAGGGCATCTCGGCCGCGACCTGGCAGCGCGCGATGGCGCGGGTCGAGCCTGACATGAGCGTGTTCAAGCAGATGCGCAACCAGCCCGAATTCCATGAGCAGCTCTGGCAATACATCAACCGTCGCGTCTCCGACTGGCGCATCATCAACGGCAAGATCGCGCTGAAGAACAACGAGGCGCTGCTCGCGCGCATCGAGCGCGATTTCGGCGTCGAGCGCGGCACGCTGCTGGCGCTGTGGGGCGTCGAGTCCGCCTATGGCGATCCGCTGGTGCAGCAGAACCACATGACGCCGGTGTTTCCCTCGCTCGCCGCCCTCGCCTGGAACGAGCCGCGGCGCAAAGCCTATTGGGAGACCGAGCTGATCAACGCGCTACGCATCGTCGACAAGGGCTGGAGCACGCCGGAGCAGATGCAGGGATCCTGGGCCGGCGCGATGGGGCATTCGCAATGGATGCCGGAGGTCTGGCTCAATGTCGGCATCGACTACGATGGCGACGGCAAGGTGTCGCCGTTCGGCAAGCCCGACGACGCGCTGGGCTCGACCGCAAAATATCTCGTCAATCGCGGCAAGTGGCACCGCGGCGAGCATTGGGGCTACGAGGTGCGCGCATCGGGCGAGATGAGCGGCAGCCGGACCTATGCGGCTTGGCAGGCGGCCGGCGTCACCCGCGCCGACGGCCAGCCGTTCCCGCAAGACTCCGCATCCGCGCAGATGTGGACCCCGGTTGCGGGCGGGCCGACGTTTCTGCTGGGACCGAATTTCAACGCGGTGAAGAGCTACAACCCCTCGATGAACTACGCGCTGGCGATCTGCCATCTCGGCGACCGCTGCCTCGGCGCCCCGCCCTTCATCCAGCCGTTCCCCGGCTCCGAGCGCGCGCTGACGCTCGCCGAGGTGCAGGAGATGCAGACACGCCTGACCAAGGCCGGTTTCGACACCGGCGGCACCGACGGCCGTGTCGGCAACGACACCATGAAGGCAATCAAGGATTTTCAGCAGCGCGCGGGCATCACGCCTGCGGACGGCTATGGCGGGCTGAAGGTGCTGGCGAAGCTGCGCCAGGGGTCGTAGTTGTGGCTCAGTGCCGGTACTGCGGCTCTTCCGCATCGAGCTGCCGCCGGATTGCGGCGAGATGCAGCCGGGCGGATTCGGAATCGCCCTCGCGCATCTGCCTGTAGGTCTCGGCCGCAATCGCGGGATCAACCGGCCGCACCTGTCGCCCCGTCGACATTGCCAGCACCTGCACCTCGGCGGCGCGTTCGAGATAATAGAGATCATCCCAGGCCTCCGCGATGGTCGGGGCCAGCACCATCACGCCGTGATGCTTCATGAAGATGATATCGGCATCCCCGACGCTGGAGGCGATGCGCGCGCCTTCACGGTTGTCGAGCGCGAGGCCGTTGTAGTCGCGGTCCACGGCCGTACGACCGTAGAATTTCAGCGCGGTCTGGCCGGCCCAGATCAGCGGATCGCCCTCGGTCATCGACAGCGCCGTGGCGTAGGGCATGTGGGTGTGGAAGGCGACCTTGGCGCGCGGCAGGCGCTTGTGCATCTCGGCATGGATGTAGAACGCGGTCGCCTCGGGCACACCCTCGCCGTCGAGCACGTTGCCGTGGAAGTCGCAGATCAGCAGTTTTGACGCGGTCAGCTCGCGGAAGGCGTAGCCGTAAGGGTTGACCAGGAAGAGATCGTCATGGCCCGGCACCACGGCCGAGAAGTGGTTGCAGATGCCCTCCTCAAAGCCGTTGCGCGCGGCCATCCGAAAGCAAGCGGCAAGATCCTCGCGCGCACTGCGGATCGCATCAGTCACGAGGTCCGGACGGTTCGAGCGGAACGTTGCTGGCGTGGATGACGAAGAGTGAAGGCTGTGCGCCATGGCGGAAGGACACCTCTGTCGGCCGGAAGACGCCCGCGTTGTACAGGTCCGACGCCTGCGCGTCAGCCCCCGCGGGCGCCACCCTGCCCTTCGCAGCCCGCGCGGCGGGCTATTGCCGCCGCGGCACGCCGCCGGCATTCATGCCGCCGTCGATGACGAGTTCGCTGCCGGTGACGTAGCGCGAGGCATCGGAGGCCAGATACAGCACGCCGGAGGCAATTTCCGCAGCTTGGCCGGCGCGGCCGAGCGGCGCGACGACGCGCGCACGCTCCTCGGGATCGATCGGCGCGTTGCCCTGGTTGCCGGTCGCGCCGGTCGGGATCTTGCCCCAGATCGGCGTGTCGATGATGCCGGGATGGACGGAGTTGACCCGAATGCCGTCGCCGGCGGCCGCGCACTCCATCGCGATCGACTTTGCGAACAGCCGCACGCCGCCCTTGGTCGCCGAATAGGCCGACAGCCCGGGCGCGCCGCGCAGGCCCGCGAGCGAGGACATCATGACGATCGAGCCGCCGCCGGTCTTGCGCATCAGGGGCAGGCAATGCTTGACGGAGAGGAAGACGCCGTCGAGGTTGATCGCGTTCTGCTTGCGCCAGTCGCTGAGCGTCATGTCGACGATCGAGGGCACGGCAAGGCCGATGCCTGCGTTCGAGACCAGAATATCGAGCCGGCCAAAGCGCTTCGCGATCTCGGCTGTGATCTCGATCCAGCGCTCTTCGCTGGTGACGTCCTGCTCCAGGAAAATCGCCTTGCCACCGGCCTTGGTGACGCGATTGGCGAGCTCGGGGCCGCGCAGCTCGTCGATGTCGGTGGCGATGACGGTGGCGCCCTCGCGCGCGAACAGCTCGACGATCGCCTCGCCAATTCCGGATGCGCCGCCGGTCACCAGCGCGACCTTGCCCTGAACCTGCCCTGCCATGTTCACTCCCTTTTTTCTTTTTTGCTGTTGGCTTTTTTGTTGTTTGCCGGGCCTATCTAATCATGGATGGTCCCTGGTCGGGTAGCGCGACGTCGATGACGCGGAATTGCACGCGCTCGGCGCCCTGATAGCGATCGACCGACAATGATCCCGCGACATGCAATTGCTGGCCGCGATTGGCAACGAGCGCGTTGCCGAGCTTCTGTCCGATCGAACGGAACGCGATGCCGTTGACGATGGCGCCGTCGCCCGACTTGAAGCGTAGCCTCAAATGTGCCTGTCCCACCTCGTCGGCATAGACGAGCTGGTGCGCCGGCAGCGCCAACACGACTTCCGGATTGCCGCTGCCGAAGGGGCCGGCGCGGTTGAGCGTCGTTGCAAGTTCGGTCGTCACCGCGCGCGCGGAGACCGCGCCGTCGATGTAGAGCTCGTTGACGTGGCGCGCCTCGGCAACGTCGCGCGCCAGCGCGTTCTCGAGGTAGGCGCGAAACTCGGCGAGCTTTTCCTTCCGCAGCGTGACGCCCGCAGCCATCGCGTGGCCGCCGCCCTTGAGCAGAATGCCGTCGGCGACCGCCTGCCGTACTGCCTTGCCAAGATCGACGCCGGCAATCGAGCGGCCGGAACCGGTGCCGATACCACCGGGCTCCAGCGCGATCGCGAAGGCGGGCCGCGAGAACTTCTCCTTCAACCTGGACGCAACGAGACCGACCACGCCGGGATGCCAGCCTTCGGAGGCCGTCACGATCACGCCGATCTTGTCCTCTAGCCCGATCGAGGCGAGTGCCTCGGCTTCGGCCTGCGCTTCGGCCGCCTGCTCGATGATCCGGCGCTCGCTGTTGAGGCGGTCGAGTTCGGCGGCGATCCGCGCGGCCTCGACGCTGTCACCCTCCAAAAGCAGCCGCACGCCGAGATCGGCGCGGCCGATGCGGCCGCCGGCATTGATGCGCGGCCCCAGCATGAAGCCGAGATGCCAGGCCTCCGGCGGGCCGTTGAGCCGCGCCACGTCCATCAGCGCGGTGTGGCCGACATGGTCGCGCCGCCGCATCGCGATCAGGCCTTTGGCGACGAAAGCGCGGTTGAGACCGATCAGCGGCGCGACATCGGCAACCGTGCCGAGCGCAACGTGATGCAGCATGCCGAGCAGATCCGGCTCGGGCATCTCCGCATTCCAGAAGCCGCGCTGGCGCAATTCACGATTGACCGCGACCAGCGTCACCAGCACGAGGCCGACGGCGGCGAGATGGCCGAGGCCGGAGAGATCGTCGAGCCGGTTCGGATTGACCAGCGCGTCGACCTCCGGCAGCTCCGTGCCGGCCTGATGATGGTCGATCACGACGACGGACATGCCGAGACGTTTTGCTTCGGCGAGCGGCTCGATGCTGGTGGTGCCGCAATCGACGGTCACGAGCAGCGTGGCGCCCTTTGCGGCCAGCGCACGCACGGCTTCCGTGTTGGGCCCATAGCCCTCGAAGATGCGGTCGGGAATGTGGATCAGCGGATCGAGCCCGCAATGGCGCAGATGCCAGGTCAGCAGCGCCGCCGAGGTGGCGCCGTCGACATCGTAGTCGCCGAAGATCGCGACCTTCTCGCTGTTCGCCGCGGCATCCGCGATCCGCTTCGCGGCGGCCTCCATCTCCGTCACCGTGAACGGGTCCGGCAGAAGCTTGCGGATGGTTGGATCGAGGAAATCTGCCACGGCGTCGCTGTCGACACCGCGCCCCGCCAGCACCCGCGCCAGCAGTTCCGGCAATAGGTGGCGCTGCACGATGGCAAGCGCCTTCGCCGCCCCGCGCGCATCCAGCCGGTCGCGCCAGAGCTTGTCGGTGAGCGAGCGCGCCACTCCCAGGAACGCCTGGGGCGCTTCGACAGGCAAGGCGGTGGCGGGCGGCGTCATGAACATCGGTCGGTTTGAGGAACCTGGAAGCCGGAGGTATTGCATCGTCCGGCCGATGGCACGATTGGCCCGCAATCCCCCGGGATTTGCAATGTCTGCGCGGCACAAAGCGGTGGATTGCCGCTTTGCTGCGCGCACTGACTATCATTTGAGCATGCCGCAAAACAGCAAATTAAGCAGGCGTTAGGCGGAATCTCCGAAAAAGAATTGTATTCGATCTGACGTGATTGTTCCGGGTTCATTGCAGATCAGGCCTCATTGCCAAGGAAGCCCCGATGTCCGCTGCGCTGGGTCTGAAAACCAAGCCGATCACCACCGAACCCGCTGATGATGATTCCGACATCTCCGCGCTGATCAACCGCCTCACGGCGGAGGTCAACCAGATCGCGGTCGACAAGACCAAGGCGATCCAGCAGATCACCAACCAGATGAAGATGCTGGCGCTGAACGCGCTGATCGAAAGCTCGCGCGCCGGCGCGCAGGGCGCGGGCTTCGCAGTTGTGGCGCAGGAGGTCCGCGGCGTCGGCCAGCAGGTCGAGACCATCGCCCGCGAACTCGAAAGCCAATTGACGAAACGGACTGGCGATCTCGTCTCCTCGATCGACCGGATGAGCCAGCGCTCGCGCGGCGAGCGCATGGTCGACCTTTCGCTCAACGCCATCGAACTGATCGACCGCAACCTCTATGAACGGACCTGCGACGTGCGCTGGTGGGCGACCGATTCCGCGTTGGTCGATTGCGCGGCCTCGCCCGACGGCGCGGCCGTGTCCCATGCCTCGCAGCGTCTCGGCGTGATCCTGGGAGCCTACACCGTCTATATCGACCTCTGGCTCTGCGACCTCGACGGCAACGTCATCGCCAACGGCCGCGCCGACCGCTTTCGCACCGTCGGCCAGAACGTCGCCCACACCAAATGGTTTCGCGAGGCCAAGACCCTGCGCTCCGGCGACGACTATGTCGCCGGCGACGTCGAGAATCAGCCGCTGCTCGGCAATGCCCAGGTCGCGACCTATTGCGCCAGCGTCCGCGCCGGCGGCCAGGCCAACGGCGCGCCAATCGGCGTGCTCGCCATCCATTTCGACTGGGAGGCACAGGCCCGCGCCATCGTGCAAGGCGTGCGCGTCGGCGACAGCGACAAGGCGCGCGTGCTGCTGGTCGATTCCAATCTTCGCATCATCGCCGCCTCGGACGGCCAGGGCATCCTCAGCGAGCGCATCTCGCTCTCGCTGGACGGCCAGCGCTCCGGCTTCTATCAGGACCGCTCGGGCACGCTGGTCGCGTTCCATGCCACGCCGGGCTACGAAACCTATCGCGGGCTCGGCTGGTATGGTGTGATCGTCTGCGGGGCGTGAAGCCGCCAGCTTGCCCATCCAACTCAAAACCGTGAAAACAACCCCATGCACAGTAGCCATCTGGTTGTTTTCATGACGGTTTTTTTCGCCGTTTCACGCCGGCAAAACACCGGCATGCATGCGATCATGGCGTCGGTCGCGGTCCGGGCCCAGAGCGCTAGGCTCTGGCGATGTCGTCTTCGACTGGCTGCAGCGTCGTAATTCCAAGCGTTTGCGACGGACGCTCCCCGAACATTGCGAAGTAATATTGCGAAAACCGGCCGAGTTCGTAAAAGCCCTGCTGCATGGCGACGGCTGTCACGGTGGTCGAGCCGGGTGCGCTCTGGTGCAGGATGGAGTGAACAGCGCAGAGACGCTTGTGCCTGAGGAAGCTGGCCGGACCGAGGCCGAATACCTCTTGAAAGGCGCGGTGCAGGGTACGCCGCGATACGCCGAGCACCGCGCAAATTTCCGAAACATGTACCGGACGCGTGCCGGCGTCGTCGAGAAACTCCTCGACCTTGCGGACCAGCCGTCGCGCGGAAGGCAGCCAGCCATTGCCATCGGGTGGCAGCGACGACGCGACGTTGGCAGCCATACATTCGGCGATCGATCGTTTCCAGAAATCGGCGGTTGATGGCGTCAGCCCATATTTGTTGTCGCGCAGGTGCGACATGATCCGGACCAGGCGGCGCGAGGCGATCGCGCCGGTCTCGATGTCCGCGCGGAAATGACCGCGGCTGCGCCAGGTGTCGGGGTCGCTCAGCCGTGCCTCACCGCCGAACAGCGTCGCGACTTCGTTGAGGTCGAAGCGCATAGCGGCGTAAGCGGAGCCGCCGTGAAAAACACCATCATGTTCGAGCCGCGGCGGAATGACGAGCACATCGTTGAGCTGCATGTCGAACGACCAGTGGGCGACGCGCTCTTCGGCCGCAAGCAGCATCCCGATGATCAGTCTGTCGTCGCTGGACACCCGCTGCGTGCGCATGCCGACGTTGAAAGCACCAATGCTGAGCGAGAAGTCGCCGATGCCGACATGGGACAACGTTCCGCGCAACCGACCGCGGCCAAGTTGCATCACATCGACATGCGAGCCGTGGACGGCCTGCTGAAGACCTTCGAAACCATCCAGCTTGCGCGAATCAACCAGAAGGAATTGCCCCATGGCCGGACCCTGTTACTGAAGCGCGACAATTCTGCGGCACGCGATAGCAAAGTACCACCACAACGCGAGGTGGGTGCGAGAGGCTGACTTCGCGTTTTGAGACAAATCATCGGCAAGTTTGTTGCTAGATATGCCACTGAACTGCCCTGCACTGAGGGATTTTCGACATGGGGCACTAGGTCTCACCAACTGCCCGGGCAGACTGGCACAAACTGCACATCACAGCCGTCCAATCTTCGGATACCGTTTGCAACCTTAGCGATATTGAGCGGAAGCGTTCTGCGGATGGCAGAGCGCACGCGGCATGGATTTGCGGCGTGCTCGAAAACGTGCGTGCAAAGGAAAGAGATGTTGACGCAACGCAGCGTCCTTCTCTCCCCCGAGCGCCAAAAAAGAGGGGACCGAACAATGCGTCCAATGGGCCGGGCAAAGCGCTATCGTCGAAGTCTGCCAGAGTTGGCGCAGTAACATCGGGTGGAATGCGCGTATCGGAGCTTCCACCATGTTGCGAGCGGATCTGGATCACTGCGAGTGGTTGCCGGATGATTTGAAGACCGGCGAGATGGTCTTCATTCCCGGCGGAACGTTTCGCATGGGATCCGACCATCATTATCCCGAGGAAGCGCCGAGCCATCGCGTCGCTGTCGACGGCTTCTGGATGGACCGCACGCCCGTAACCAACCGGCAGTTCAAGCAGTTCGTCAACGCGACCGGCCATGTCACCGAGGCGCAGATCGTTCCCGACCCGAAGGACTATCCAGGCGCGCTGGCGGAGATGCTCTACGCGGGATCGCTGGTGTTCTCCCCGCTGCCGCGCATCACCGATCTCACCGACTGGAGCCAGTGGTGGACTTTCCTGCGCGGCGCCAACTGGCGTCATCCCTATGGTCCCGGCAGCAACCTCAAGGACCTCGACGATCATCCGGTCGTTCACGTCTCCTTTAGCGATGCGGCAGCCTATGCCCACTGGGCCGGCAAGGACTTGCCGACGGAGGCGGAATGGGAGTTCGCCGCGCGCGGTGGCCTCGAGGCGGAGGAATACGCCTGGGGCGATGCGCTGATGCCGGGCGGCAAGCACATGGCCAATATCTGGCAGGGCAACTTCCCCGTCCAGAATCTCGGCGAGGATGGGTACGAGCGTACCTCGCCGGTCATGGCCTTCCCGCCGAACGGCTACGGTCTCTATGACATGATCGGCAATGTCTGGGAGTGGACCGTCGACTGGTGGTCATCAAAGCACGCAGCCGACGCTGCAAAACCCTGCTGCATCCCTAAAAATCCCCGCGGCGGCGGTGAGCACACTAGTTACGACCCTCGCGTCCCCGATATCCAAATTTCGCGCAAGGTCCTCAAGGGCGGCTCGCACCTCTGCGCGCCGAACTATTGCCGCCGCTATCGCCCGGCCGCGCGCCACGCCGAACCGGTCGATACTTCGACCAGCCATGTCGGGTTCCGCTGCGTGGTGCGAATGCCGTCTGTAACCGAACGCCAACAAGAAGGACGTGCTGCAATCTAGCGAGCGCCGCTGGCGCATGCGGCGTCAGGGGGGCGCTCTGCGCGTTGGACTATTTCGATACGCAACTTTATCCATCGGCGATCGATAAACATCTTCAGCATTTTTGGACAAGGCAGGCGGGTTACAGGCAAGAGCCTGCCCCATCTCCTCGGTAAGAGTCGCCTCATCGCTCTCGCGACGCGCGCGCCGTCGATCCTGAAACGCTCGCGCCCGCAACGTGCCGAGGAGACATGCCATGAAGATCGTCGTGATCGGCGGGACCGGATTGATCGGATCCAAGCTCGTAGCGAAGCTCAAGCAGCAAGGCCACGACGCCGTCGCGGCTTCGCCGAAGTCAGGCGTGAACGCCGTCACCGGGGAAGGCCTCGCAGCAGTGCTGGCGGGCGCGGACGTCGTCGTCGACGTTGCCAACGCGCCGTCCTGGGAGCCTGCCGCCGTGCTCGGATTCTTCGAACGTTCGAGCAAGAACCTCGCTGCGGCCGAGGCGGCTGCAGCCGTGAAGCATCATGTGGCGCTCTCGATCGTCGGAACCGAGCGCTCGCCCGACATCGCCTATTTTCGCGCCAAGCTGGCGCAGGAGACCATCGTCAAGGCATCTCCGGTCCCCTACTCGATCGTCCGCGCCACCCAGTTCTTCGAATTCCTCAGCGCCATCGGCGATATGGGCGCGGCCGACGGCCAGATCGTCGTTCCCTCGGCATTGTTTCAACCGATCGCAGCCGACGACGTGGCTGATCGCCTCGCAGAGGTCGCGATGGGGCCACCGCTCAACGGCACGATCGATATCGCAGGACCTGAGAAGGCGCCCTTCAATGAATTCATCGCACGGCGCCTGAAGGCGTCCGGCGACACCCGACTGGTGGTGGGAGACCCAAAGTCGCCGTACTACGGCGCTCCCATCGACGACACATCGCTGAACCCTCTCGGCGAGGCGCGGCTCGGCAAAACGTCGCTCGCAACATGGCTTGCGAGACTTTGAGGAGGCTTCCATGCGCAGATTGCTGATCGCAATTGCTGTTTATGCCGCATCATTCCTGACGGCCCATGCCGCCGAGACAGCGGCAGCCACGGCCAAGGTGACGCTCGTGTTCGACCAGACGCTGCCGAATGTCCCGGGCAAGAGCATGAAGGGCGTGCTGGTCGAGTATGGTCCCGGAGGGTCCTCACCGGCCCACATCCACGCACCCTCGGCTTTCATCTACGCCACGGTCCTGGAAGGCGCGATCCGCAGTCAGGTCAATGACGGGCCCGCCAGGGTCTTTCGCAAGGGAGAGAACTTCTCTGAAAAGCCCGGCGACCGCCATGCCGTCAGCGCCAATGCCAGCGATACCGAGCCCGCAAAGCTGCTTGCCGTGTTCGTGGTGGATACCGCCGACAAGGAACTGACGATGCCGCTGCCGAATTAGCAACGGATCACGCGAGGCGACGCACGGCCATGTCCGCGGCGAGCAACACCGCGGCGCGGCTGGCACCGACTGATGCAATGCCTTGGCCGGCAATGTCGTAGGCAGTGCCGTGCGCCGGTGTGCAGATCGGGAACGGAAAGCCGCCGAGCAAGGTCACGCCGCGATCGAACCCCATCAGCTTCATCGCGATCTGACCCTGGTCGTGATACATCGTCAGCACAGCATCGAAGGCGCCGCCCTTGGCGCGCAGGAACACCGTGTCGGCGGGGAATGGCCCTTCGGCGGCAATGCCCTCGCGCTGACCGGCCGCGACCACGGGCGCGATGACATCGATCTCCTCACGACCGAAATTGCCGCCGTCGCCGGCATGCGGGTTGAGCCCGGCGACCGCGATGCGCGGCCGGGCGAAGCCGGCATTGCGCATGCAGGCATCAGTCAACTTAAGCGCGCGATGGATGCGTTCGCCGGACAGTCGCGCGGCAACGTCCTTGAGCGGGATGTGAGAGGTCACGCGGGCGTTCCAGAGCCGGTCCAGCACATTGAATTCGCTTGCGGGCGTTTTGAGTCCGACCACTTCTGCGGAGAACGCGATCTCGTCGTCGTACTCGGCGCGGGCCAGTCGCATCGCCTGCTTGTTGAACGGCGTAAAGCAGACGGCATCGACCCGGCCGTCGCGGCCGAGTTCGAGCGCGTGCTTGTAGTTGGCAAGTGCGAACCTGCCGCCGGCAAGGCTCGCAATGCCCTGCCTGATGTCGCCGGGACCGAGGTGGCCGAGATCGACGAACAGCGTCTCGCCCTCCGCCTCGCGCAGATCGGCCCCCTGCTCCACCATGGTCAGTTCCGGCTTGACGCCGGCAATGCGCGCGCCTTCGTCGAAGATGCGGCGGTCGCCGATCACGGCGATCCGGCTGCGGGCGCGGATGTCGTCCTGCAACACGAGCTTTGCGGTCAATTCCGGGCTGATGCCGGCGGGATCTCCCATTGCCAGTGCAATGAGCGGCTTTGCGGTCATATCATCACCTTCTCTCGCGCGGTCTCTCGATCTGTGTTCTGGACTGTCGTCTCGTGGATCGACGGCGCAGGCTTGCGCAGCAAGCGCGCAAGCTGCAACACGAGCGGCAACAGCAACAGCGCGATGCCGGCCACGATCAGGCATGTCACCAGCTTGTTGGCGAAGAATATCCCAAGCGATCCCTTCGACATCAGCATCGACTGCCGGAACGCGTCCTCGGCCTTGTCGCCGATGACGATCGCGAGCACGAGTGGCGCCAGCGGATAGAACAGCTTCTTGAAGAGATAGCCGACGATGCCGAAACCGAGCATCATGACGACATCGAGATAGGAGTTCGACACCGAATAGGCGCCGACGACGCAGATGATCACGATCAGGGGCGCGATGATCACGAAGGGGATCCGCATCAGGGCGGCGAAGATCGGCACAGTCAGAAGCACCAGCACAACGGCGACGATATTGCCGACATACATCGAGGCAATCAGGCCCCAGACAAAGTCTTTCTGGTCGACGAACAGCATCGGCCCGGGATTGAGGCCCCAGATCATCAGCCCGCCCATCATGACGGCCGCGGTGGCCGAGCCGGGAATGCCGAGCGAGAGCATGGGCAGAAGCGCGCTGGTCCCGGCGGCATGATCGGCCGTCTCCGGCGAGATGATGCCTTCAACCTCCCCCGTACCGAAGTATCGGCCACGGCGCGAGAAGCGACGGCCAATGCCGTAACTCATAAAGGATGCCGCAGTCGGCCCGCCGGGCGTGATCCCCATCCAGCATCCGATCGCCGCGCTCCGCAGTAGCGCAACGCTATGCCGTGGCAGGCGGCCGACGGCACGGAACACCTCACGCCAATCGATCCTGTTGGAGACCGCACGCGCATGAAACTCCTCTTCGACGGCGACGAGCAGCTCGCCGACGCCGAACAGACCCATCACCGCGACGACGAAGTTCACGCCCTTGACGAGCTCGTCGACGCCCATGGTGAGGCGCACGCTCCCGGAGACCGTGTCGATGCCGATGGCGGCAATGGCAAAGCCGATCGCCAGCGCGACGATGGTCTTGATCGGCGCCGCCCCGCCCATGCCGACGAAGCTGGCGAAGGCCAGGAAATAGACCGCGAAATATTCCGCCGGCCCGAAGGCAAGTGCGACCTGCGCCACCCATGATGCGAGGAAGGTGATCAGGATGACGCCGATCAGCGCGCCGAATGCCGCCGAGCCAAAAGCGGTGGCGAGCGCCGTCGTCGGTCGTCCGTCGCGCGCCATCGGGTAGCCGTCGAAGGTGGTGGCGACAGACGACGGCTCGCCCGGGATGTTGAACAGGATCGAGGTCACGGATCCCCCGAACAACGCGCCCCAATACATGCTGGAGAGCAGGATGATGGCGGAGACCGGTTGCATGCCGAAGGTCAGCGGCAGCAGCAGCGACACCCCGTTCGGAGCACCAAGCCCAGGCAGCACGCCGACGAGAATGCCGAGCAGCACGCCGATCACCATCAGCGCCAGATGCGGCAGCGTGATCGCGATGCCAAAGCCGTGAAGGAGTTCTCCAAGATTGTCCATCGGCCTCTCCGTCAGAAGCCAAACGCGGCGGCGAGCGCGCCGTGCGGCAAGCTCACCTGGAACATGCGCTCGAACACGACGTAGAGGGCGAGCGCTGTCGCCGCCGCCATGCCAAGCGCGCGCGGCACGGATTGTTGTCGGGGGATCGCCAGCACCGCGAAGATGTACAGGGCCGAGGCGACGTACATCCCCGCCAACGGGATCGCAGCCACGAAAATCGCGGCCGGCACGAACAGGCCGGCAAGCCGGCGCAGCTCGATCGGTGTGATGGCAATGGGGACGCTGGCGAGCGTCGCGGCCGGCACGACACCTCGCGCGAGGTTGTAGAGGCTCCCGAGCACGATGATGATCCCGGTCAGGAACGGAAACGTCCCGGCGTCCACGCCCGCGCTCGACCAGCCGATGCCGTTGTCGAGACTCTGGACCACAACTGCAACGCCAAAACCGCCCGTGAGGATGGCAGTCGCAAGTTCAAGAGCGCGTCGCGATATCATAGAAGGCTCCGGTCAGGCTAAGTACAATGGCCGGCTATGGCGCACATGTTCCCCAACGCTCGGTGTGGGGGGCCGGGGGGGGGGGGGGTGGGGGGGGGGGGGGGGGGGGGCGCCGGGGGGGGGGGGGGGGGGGGGGGGGGGGGGGGCGGGGGGGTGTGGGGGGGGGGGGGGGGGGCGGGGGTGG
>NZ_JBVVPT010000001.1:359864-637851 GCF_055811715.1 Bradyrhizobium sp. WSM4872
CCCCCCCCCCCCCGCGCCGCCCCCCCCCCCCCCCCCCCGCCCCCGCGGGGGGCCCCCCGCCCGGCCCCCCCCCCCCCCCCCCCCCCCCCCCCCCCCACGGCGGAGTTTGTGGCACGAACGCCGAGATGTAGCTGGAAGGCCTGTCCACGTGGTCACCCATGCAAGAGTGCCGTCCTACTTCACCAACCAGCCCTGCTCGCCCGCGACCTGCTTGACGCGCTCGAGGTCCTCCTTGATGAATTTGTCGAGCTCGTCCCCGGTCAGGAACGTGTCGATTTGGGAGCTCTTCTCGATGTAGTCCTTCCAGTCCGGTGTCGCCTGCACCTTTTTCATCAGGTCAACATAGAATGCGGCCTGGTCCGGGGTGACCTTGCCGGGGAGCCACACTGTCCGCGGCTGCTCATATTGCTTGATGTCGAGGCCCTGCTCGACACAGGTCGGAACGTCGCCCCAGCCCTCGGTCGCGGTGACCTTGGCACCCTGCGGCAGCCGCTTCGGACTGAAAACGCAAAGCGGTCGTTGCGTTCCACCGCGCCATTGCCCGAGACTTTCGCTGGGATTGTTGACGTGGGAGTCGAGATGGCCGCCGGCGAGCTGCACGGCGGTCTCGGCGCCGCTCTTGAAAGGGATATAGGTCAGCTTGATGTGGCCGGCCTTCTCGATCATGCGGGTCAGCACCTCGTCGGTGTCCTTCGACTGCGCGCCGCCCATCTTGAATTCGCCCGACGCGGCCGCCTTCAGATAGTCGCCCGCCGTCTTGTACGGCGCGTCCTGCTTGACCCAGAGCAGGAACTCGTCCTGCGCCATCGCCGCGATCGCAGTGAGATCGGTGTAGTTGAAGGCGACCTTGGAGACGAGCGGCTGCTGCCAGGCATTCGACGTGCCGAAGATCACCTTGTAGGGATCGCCGGCGGATGCCTTGCCGTAAACATAGCCTTCCGCGCCGCTGCCGCCCCCTTTGTTGACGACGACGATCGGCTGCTCCACCAGCTTGTGCTTGGTGATGATGTTCTGCACCGCGCGCGCGAGATTGTCCGTGCCGCCGCCGGGCCCGGCGGTCGCCACGAACTCGATCGGCTTTTGCGGCTGCCAGGCGCTGAGCGCCGGCATCGTACCGGCGAGCACAATTGCGGCGGCGGAGAGCAGAAGTGTTGACGTCCGACCCATGATGTCCTCCAGCTGATTTTTGTCTCTTGTTCTTGTTTTTCTCGACGTCCGGTCAGGCGACGCGTTCCTCGCGTCTTCCTGAGGCCGTGACGATCGCGCCTTCTTTTTCGAGCGCTTCGATCTGCTTCTGGTCGAACCCGTGCTCGACCAGCACCTCGCTTGTATGCTCACCGTAGACCGGCGCGCCGGTGCGCACTTTGCCTGGGGTCTCCGAAAACTTGACCGGCAAGCCGATGGTCTTCACCGGACCGAGCGTGGAATGCTCGACCTCGACCACCATCTCGCGCGCCAGCGTCTGCGGATCGCGAAGCGCCTCCAGCATGTCGTGCACGGGTCCGCACGGCACGCCCTTCTCGTCCAGCGCCGCGAGCCAGTGCGCCCGCGTGCGGGTGCGGAAGCGCTCGCTCAGAACGGCTTCGAGCTCCTTCAGATTGGCCATGCGGTCGGCGCCGTTGATGAAACGCGGATCGGAGGCGAGCTCACTCGCGCAGAGGGCGTCCAGCATCAACAGCCAGTGCTTCTTGTTGGCGCCACCGACCACCAGCCAGCCGTCCGAGGCCTCGAAGGCCTGGTACGGCGCATTGAGCGGATGGGCCGAACCCATGGCGCGCGGCGCGGTGCCCGCCGCGAGCGCGATGGTCGATTGCCAGTAGGTCTGCACCAGCGCGGCCTCGTAGAGCGAGGTCTCGACCCACTGCCCTTCGCCGGTCTTGAGACGATGCGTGTAGGCCGCGAGGATACCCATGCTCGCGAGCAGACCGGCGGTGATGTCGGACAGCGGCGGACCGCATTTCACGGGCGGACCATCGGGACGTTCGCCGGTAAAGCTCATGATGCCGCTCATGGCCTGGGCGACCAGATCGAAGCCACGGCGATGCTTGTAGGGTCCGGTGCGGCCAAAGCCCGACAGCGAGCAATAGATCAGCGCTGGATGCTGCTTGTGCAGATCGTCGTAGCCGAAGCCAAGGCGCTCCATGGCGCCCGGCGCAAAGTTCTCGACCAGCACGTCGGCGCCCGCGATCAGCCGCCGCAAGACCTGCTTGCCGCCATCGGTCTTCAGATCCAGCACGATGCCGCGCTTGTTGCGGTTCATCATCAGGAAGGAGGCCGCCTCGTCGCCAATCTTCGGCGGCACCGAATGGCGGGTGTCGTCACCGTTCGGCGATTTCTCGATCTTGATGACGTCGGCGCCCATGTCGGCCAGCATCAAAGTGCAGGTTGGCCCCGCCATGACATGGGTGAGATCGATGACCTTGAGGCCGGCAAGCGGCCCCGAACGGCGGGAGGTTGATTGCGGGCGATCGCTTTGCATCGGGGCGTCCTATTGGCCGCGCCATTTCGGCGCGCGCTTGGTGAGGAAAGCATCGAGCCCTTCGCGAAAATCCTGGCTCGTGTAGCACATCAGGATGAGGTCCTCGCCTTCGTCCGGCGTCAGCCGCCTTTGCAGGCGCGCAACGGCCTGCTTGGTCGCATTCAGCGTCAGCGGCGCGTGACTGGCGAGCAATCGCGCAACTTCGTCTGCGCGCCTGTCGAGCGCCGCAAGATCCTCGACGACTTCGCCGAGCAGCCCGACACTCGCGGCCTCCGTCGCGTCAACCAGCCGCGCGGTGAAGATCAGATCCTTGACGCGGGCAGCGCCGATCAGTGCGGTGAGACGACTGACATTGGACATCGACAGGCAATTGCCGAGCGTGCGGGCAATGGGAAAGCCGATTTTCGCGCTTTGGGTGCCGATGCGGAGGTCGCAGGCCGCGGCAATGCCCGCGCCGCCGCCGGTGCAGAACCCGTTGATCGCGGCGATCGTCGGCACGCGGCACTGTTCGAGCGTGGTCAGCACCCGATCGATGCGGTTCTCGTAGTCGATCGCGTCCTGCGGTGACTTGAAATCGCGGAACTGATTGATGTCGGTGCCCGCGGCAAACGCCTTGTCGCCGGCACCGCGCAGCACCAGCACCTTGACCGCGTGATCGTCGTTGATCTCCTCGCAGATCGCGGCAAGCCGCTCGTACATCGCGAAGGTGAAGGCGTTGCGGGCCTGCGGACGGTTGAAGGTGATCCGTCCGATACCGTCCTGACGCTCGAAAACGAGGTCTTCCGCCACCACCTGCTGGTCCATTTCCTCAATGTCCTTCTGCTTTTTTACATTTTTGAATGCAAAATAATCGATTTACAAGCTGGAACTTGCATTAATTCGCATCTAGCTTCTATTTTTGCATTCAAATGGACTTCAGACCCATGCTTCATGAGGAAGTCGTCGGCCGCATCCGGACCATCCTGCTCGACGGCGAAATTCCACCGGGCGCGCGGATTCCCGAGCGCGAGCTGTGCGAGCGGCTTCAGATATCGCGCACGCCGCTCCGCGAGGCGCTCAAGGTGCTTGCCGCCGAAGGGCTCGTGCAGCTCCTGCCGCATCGCGGTTCGCGTGCGGCAAAACTGACCGACAAGGACATGCGCGACCTGTTCGAGGTCTGCCAGGGTCTCGAGGCACTCGCCGGAGAACTCGCCTGCGAGCGCATCACGGACGCCGAGATCGACGCGATCGCCGGCGCGCACGCGGACATGGTGCATCATCATCGCGAGGGCGACCTGATCCAGTACTATCGCGGCAACCGCGCCATTCACGAAGGCATCGTCGCTGCGGCCGGAAACCCGGTGCTTGCGGGGCTGTATGCGTCGGTGACCGCGCGCATCCGCCGCGCGCGTTATGTCACGCCGATGACGCCCGAGCGCTGGGCGGTCGCTGTGAAGGAGCACGACGCCATCCTGAATGCACTGCAGAGGCGCGACGGCGTCGGCCTCGCCCATATCCTGCGCGCGCATTTGCGCCACAAGCGCGAAGAGGTTTTACAGGCGGGCTTTGCCGAAACGGAAGGCAGTGACCTGGTGCCGCGGATTGCGTGAGACGGCATTCGCGACGCGGAAAGAAACTTGCGGCCCCGCGACAACGCGCGGTCAAGAGACACAATCGCGACACAATCATTGATTGCATTCAACTGTACGGTCGGATCGTGCTGACGCGAGGCGATCGGCGCAGGCCGAAATAACGCGCAAACAATTGCGCAAAACAAAAGACAAAAGCGGAGGAAACGCATGACAATCGATGTCTCACGTCGCGCCTTGTTCGCCCTCGGGGCTGGCCTTGGTGCCAGCGCAATGCTCGGCAGCAGCGCGATAGCGCGCGCTCCCAAGCTCGGCACCCAGACGCCTTACTGGCACCGCTTCGTTCTCGGCGATGCCGAAGTCACCATCGTCTCCGACGGCCCGCTGCCGCTCGGCGATCCCTCCGGCACCTTCACCGGCGTTCCCAAGGAAGAGGTGAAGAAGATGCTGGCAGACAACTTCCTGTCGCCGGACAATGTCGTGCTCGAACAGAACTCGCCGATCGTCAACACCGGAGACAAGCTCATCCTGTTCGATACCGGCATGGGCAGTTCCAAGCTGTTCGGCGCCACCACCGGACGGCAACAGAAGAGCATGACCGAAGCAGGCATCAAGCCCGGCGACATCGATGCGGTGGTCTGTTCGCATGCCCATATCGACCACATCGGGGGCATCGTGGACGACGGCGGCAAGCCGCTGTTTCCGAACGCGCAGATCTACATCTCGCAGACCGATTTCGACTTCTGGACCGACGAAGGCAAGCTCGGCAGCGACGCCAAGGATTTCGTCGTTCACGCCCGCAAGAACCTGCTGCCGGTGCGCGACCGCATCGTGTTCTTCAAGGATGGCCAGGAATTCCTGCCCGGCGTTCAGGCGATCGCAGCGCCCGGTCACACCGTCGGCCATACCATCTTCATGGTCTCGTCGGCCGGCAAGTCCTTCGCCTTCATGGGCGACCTCTCGCACCATTCGGTGCTGCTGCTGGAGCGGCCGCGGATGGAATTCTCCTACGATACCGATCCCAAGCAGGCAGCCGAGTCACGCGTAAAACTGCTGACCATGCTTGCGGCGAACAAGATCCCGGTGATGTCCTATCACTTCGCCTGGCCGGGCTACGGCCATGTCGCCAAGGCCGGCGAAGGATTCCACTATTATCCCGAACCGATGCAGATGACTTTGTAGATCGTCGAGGTCCGGGCAGCGCCCGCTGCCCGGACTAGTTGCTTCCCGCCCAACACGCTTTTTATATCCAATATTCCGATTTAATCGGCCAATATTATTCGTTTGTCAAAATCGTCCTCCTGCGTAGCCTAGGCAGCGCGGCTATCGCCCGCGCCCTGAACGGCCGCCTCCAAGAATGGCGAAGCACGAGGAGGATGAAGATGACGACGACGCTCGACGCATCGGGAATGCCTGCACGCTCGCTACTGCGGTTTCTCGATCGCGAGCATACGATCGCAAGGCCGGGCTATAGCCGATGGATGGTGCCGCCCGCGGCGCTTTGCGTGCACCTCTGCATCGGGCAGGCCTATGCCTTCAGCGTCTTCAACCTGCCGATGACCAAGCTGATCGGCGTCACGCAATCGGCGCCCGGCGACTGGAAACTGACCGAGCTCGGCTGGATCTTTTCCATTGCGATGGTGTTCCTCGGACTGTCGGCCGCGGTGTTCGGACGCTGGGTCGAGGAAGGCGGCCCGCGGCGCGCGATGTTCACCGCCGGCGTCGCCTGGGCGAGCGCCTTCCTGATCTCGGCACTCGGCGTGTATCTCCACAATCTCTGGATCATCTATCTCGGCTACGGCGTGGTCGGCGGCTGCGCGCTTGGCATCGGCTACATCTCTCCGGTTTCGACGCTGATGAAGTGGTTTCCCGACCGGCCGGGCATGGCGACGGGCATGGCGATCATGGGCTTTGGCGGCGGCGCACTGATCGCCTCCCCCTTCTCGGTCTGGCTGATGAGCAAGTTCGCCAGCGCGACCGACGTCGGCGTGCTCGGCGCCTTCATCACGCTCGGCTGCGTCTATTTCGTCTTCATGATGGTCGGGTCCGCAATCGTGCGCGTGCCCGCGCCGGGCTGGAAACCGGACGGTTACGTGCCGCCGACAACCGCGACCAAGCTGATGACGAAGAATGACGTGTTCGTCTACCAGGCAATCAAGACGCCGCAGTTCTGGCTGATCTGGATCGTCTTGTTCTGCAACACCACGGCCGGCATCGGCGTGCTCGGCCAAGCCTCGGCGATGAGCCAGGAGATGTTCCCGGGGCACATCACCGCGGTCGCGGCCGCCGGTCTCGTCGGCCTGATGAGCCTGTTCAACATGGGCGGACGCTTCAGCTGGGCCTCATTGTCCGACTTCATCGGACGCAAGAACACCTATTTCGTCTACATGGTACTCGGCTTCGCGCTTTACGTGACCGTGCCGTATGCCGGCGCGAGCGGCAATGTCGTGCTGTTCGTGCTGTGCTTCCTGATCATCGTCAGCATGTATGGCGGCGGATTCTCGACGGTGCCGGCCTATCTGCGCGACATGTTCGGCACCCGCTATGTCGGAGCCATCCACGGCATCCTGCTCACGGCATGGTCCATGGCCGGCATCGCCGGACCGGTACTGATCAATTACATCCGCGAATACAACGTCACCCACGGGGTGCCGAAGGCGCAGGCCTACAACACCACCATGTACATCATGGCTGGACTGCTCGTGGTCGGCTTCCTCGCCAACCTCTGCGTCCGCGCCGTCGACAAGCGCCATCACATGAAAGACGACAACGCAGGTTTCGAGCCGGCGCGCGCTTGGGCCGCGGCGGAACAGAAGGAGCGACCATGACAACGACATCGCGAAGCGAAGCGTCATTCTCCCAGCTGCTGCTGAGCTGGATCACCCATCGTGTGTCCCGGATGACGGCGATCGAGCCGTCCCATCGCGCCAGCGAGATCGCTGCCGCCGCCGCGGCGAGCAACAATCCCTCGGGAGCATGACGTCATCATGCATCATGCCAAAATCGTAAAAACCACGCCGCTGCAATTGGCGCTGGCCTGGAGCTTCGCAGGCATCCCCTTGCTTGCGGGCGTCATCCAGACCCTGCTCAACGCGATGAAGCTGTTCCAGTAGGCACGAACCCATGCGCTCGACGGACAAGCCCGCAACGCGCGTCGGCGGCGCGCGGCAATTGATCGCCGATGAGGGCTTTACCTTCTGCATGCTGGCCGCGGTGTTCGCCGCTGCGGTTTTTGCGTTCGGCTTCGACGCGACCCCGGACATCGTCATCGCCATGCTCGCGATCGGCGTGGTCACGGCCGTCGCCGAAACCCACTTGCACCGCCTGCGCTAGTACCCTCCGCCCGCTGCGAGCCTGCTGTCAGTGGCGTTTGCGCACGCTCCGCGCCGGCGTTTCCGTCACGCGCCGCGCTTGCTCGGCGGCGAGGTCGCGCATGATCACAATGGCGTTCTGTACATGGTCGTCCGACTGGTCGACCGAATAGACGACATAGGCCGGCATGGAGAACTTCGGCGCGCCGGCCACCAGGTGCAGGCGCCGCGCCTTCAGCAGCGGCTCGACGATCCGGTGCGCGAAGTAGCCGGAGCCGCCGTTTGCCAGAACATGCTGAAGCCCAAGCCAGCCGATATTGGCAGTCAGCGCGGGCCCCGCAAAATTGGGGAAGACGGCGCTGTGGCGGGCATAGAATTCCGGCCCCCAGTCGACATAGACGTAGCCTTCCTGCGGCTCGGGTTCGCTTTTAGGATTGGTCGAGACCAGCACCAATTGCTCCTCGATCAGCAGCTCGACTTTCAGGCCGGGCCGGCTTTGCGGCGTGTACATCACGCCGATGTCGATGCGGCCCTCGACCAGCCCCTGCATCAACTCGGGCTCGAGCGCGCTCTCGGCGCGGATGGAGATTTGCGGATTGGCCTCCTGCATGCGCGGCAGCCAGAGCAGCAGAAACTCCTCCCACAGCCCGATGCGGCCGCCAATCACCAACGCCCCGCTAAAGCCCTTGGGAACGCCGACATCATGCCGGGCTTGCTCGACGGTGCGCACCAGGGTCGAGGCGTGACGCTGGAATTGGCGCCCGGCTGCCGTCAGCGTCGCCCCGGCCTTGTTGCGCACGAACAGCGTGCAGCCAAGCAGGTCTTCGAGGCTCTGGATCCGCGTGCTGACGGTGGATTGACTGACGTGAAGCCGCTCGGCGGCCGTAATGAAATTGCCCGTCGCGACCACGGTCAGGAATGTACGCGCAAGCTCGGTATCCAAGGGCGGGCCTCACATCGACATAGTCGATATGAAAGGCGCTCTCTTGAGGGATGTCAAACCGTAGAAAGGCTGCCTAGCACCCCGAGCTTGTCCGCCATTCAGCCAAGATCCTTAGCACGGTGTCCCGATTGCCGGATGCCTCGATCAACCCTCTGGAGCGGACCGTATTCGATCGGCCTTACCCATGAAAGCGGTCAACCCGATCTTCTGCGCGGCGGCGAAATCGCCGATGCGCACCGTCTCGCCGGACGATGTCCTGATCGACCCCGGATCTGAGCCGTCAGCGCGAGCGCTCCTGGAGGGAGTGCAACAGCCTGCTGGCCTCCGGACGATCGCCGCCGTCCGGCTGACCGACAAAAAATTGCAGTTCGTGATGCAGGAGCGTCCGGGCGCGCTCGGTCTCTCCTTTGGCGGCGAGCAGGCGCGCAAGACTCTCCGCGGCACGTAGGCCAAATCCGTGCTGGCCACGACGATTGGCAAGCGCGAGCGCCAGCTCGAAGTTCCGCTCGGCCAGCGAAGTGTCGTTGATCTGCGCATGTGCGGCAAATCGCCCTTCGATGCGCAGGCACTCGGCCTCATACCAGTAATTGCCACCCCGCCCGAAGACGTTGCGCGCCTGATCGAGACAACGCCGTGCGTCTGCCAGACGGTCGGCGCGGACATAGGCCTCAGCCAACCAGCAGAGGTAAGTGGGCAGCCAATAGACGAGGTGCGCCGTCTGCAGAAAATCGCGCTGCTTCTCAAGCAGATCGATGCCTTCCGCGAGGCGGCCGCTTTCAACGTCGGCCCAACCGAGAAATGTCCGTGCCACCGAGACCCAGAGCGGAAGCTCCCGTCTGATCGCCCCATCGAGCGTCTGCTGGGCGAGCGCCCGCACCGTCTGCACGTCCCGCTCCAGCGTGTAGAGCATGCAGGCGTGGGCATAGGCGTAACCGAGGGTATGGGCATGCGACAATTGCTGCGCGTGTCGAAGTGCCTCTCGGCCGTGCGTGACCGCGTCGGCAACTCGGCCCACCAGCCAGTAGCAGATGCACAGGTTGGACAGGCTCGTGATCTGCACGTCAGTGCCGTATGTCACGCCCGTCGCGCGGTCGGCGGCAGCATCGTAGAGTTTGGCGGCCCGATCGAGATGGACGCACGCCTGCTCGGTCTCCCCATCGAGCAGCGACGTGCCGAGCAGGCGGTGGCCCACCATCCGATCGGCCCTCGTTCCCTTTTGCTCGGCGAGCGTCAGAAAATCCCGCGCCAGCGTGCCGGCCTCCCGCACGTTGCTTGCAACACGCAAATAAGACCATCTTGCGTACAGCGCCGGAAAGATGCGCGGATCGTTGTCGAGGGCACGGCAGAGCTCGATGGCGCGGCTGCTGACGTCAGCGACCGCATCGGCGCCGAATCCCTGCAGCGCGATCGTGGGTCCGATCAGCGCGATCTGGGCGTTCAGCTCCAGATTGTCCCGTTCAAGTCCCGCCGGAAGCTTCCTGATCTCCTCCAGCGCCATATTGAGCTCGGCGACGGCTTCCAGATTAGCCGAACGTTCTGCTGCCTGCTGGGCCGCCTTGAGCCGCATCTGTGCCGCCCGGGAGGTGCGCCCGGCCTCGGACAGATGCTGCGCAAGATAGCCGGGTTCGGTGATGGCAACCTCCGGCAGATGGAGCTCGATCTCTGCAGCCACGCGGTCGTGAAGCTCTCGTCTCTGCCGTTTGAGAAGCGAATAATAGGCAACGTCCCGGACCAGCGCATGCTTGAAGGAGTAGACCTTTTCGTCGTCGTTGCGCTCAAGTCCTATCAGTCCAGACGCTCGCAGCCGCTCGAGGGCCGGTTCGAGGCCATCTTCAAGCTCGCCGGCGACGGCAGCAAGAAGCCGATGCGGAAAGCTTCGGCCGATCACCGACGCGAGCTGCGCGACCGCCTTGGCATTGCCAAGGCGCTCGAGACGCAGCATCAGGGAGTCGTAGAGCGCCGATGGCACTTCTGAAGGTCCGCTGCCGCCGGCCGTTCGGACGCCCGGATCGACTTGGCCAGTTTCCAGGGCCGCCGCCGCCAGCTCTTCCACGAACAGCGGCACACCGTCCGATCGCGCCACAATCTGCTGGATCAGCTGGTTTGATAGCTGTTTGTCGCGCACGACCGATCCGGCAAGATAGCGGCAGTGCTCATCGTCGAGACGCTGAAGCACTATACGCAGGATCGTGGGCGACACGTGACCAAGCACGGATGCCCGGCTGGTGACCACTAGGAGATTCCGCGTACCGCCGATCTGGCCGGCAATTCGCTCGACGATCTCGATTGTCGATGGATCGGCCCAGTGAAAATCCTCAATCAGGATCAGGCCGGCTTCGCCGCGCGTTTGCGAGATCAACAGCCGCACTGCCGCATCACGCGTCTTTCGACGCTGCTCCTGCGCGTCGGGAATGATCGGGCCTGACGCCGCCGGCACCGCCAAGCCGAGCATCCGGCCGATCAGCGTCAACTGCTCCTCATCGCCGCCGGACGTCGCGGCCACGAAATCACGCAGACGCGCCAAATTCGCCTCGGCGTCTCCATCCCTGCCGATGCCGACGCGCTGCTCGAGCGCCCTCATGATCGGGTATAGCGGCGTGTTCTGATGCGGGGCGGAGGCCTGGATCACCAGCATCAGGTCGTCCGGCAGCGCGGCCCTTTCGATCAGCTCCAATGCCAGGCGCGATTTTCCGATCCCGGGCTCCCCGGTGATCTCCACCGTACGCCCCTGCCCGGTCCGCACCAGCTCCCACGCTTGCAGCAGCTGGTCCATTTCAGCGACCCTGCCCACCAGGCGCGAGGCATTGCGACGGCGTGCACGATGGCCGCCGCCATCTTCCAACGCCTCGCTCACGACGAGAAAGACCTCGACTTTTCGCGACAATCCCTTGAGCGAACGCATACCGAGCGGTTGCAGGGCGAATTTGCCGCGGAGGAGACGCCTGGTCTCACCGCTGATCACGAGTGAATTGGGCTCGCCCATTTCCAGCAACCGGAATGCGACGTTAGGCGTTTCGCCGACGATCTCCGTCGCATCGTGCACATGGCCCGGCCCCGCCTTGCCGATCACCGCAACGCCCGTATGGACCCCGATCCGAACGCGAAGCGGTTCCTGGATCGCCGCGATGGCGCGCTCGCTCAATTCGTGAAGTGCCCGCAACAACACAAGGCCGGCGCGTACCGCGCTCTCGGCCTCGTTCTCCGATGCGAGGGGATAGCCGAATTCCGCACGGATGCCGTCGCCGATGTAGTTGACGACGCTACCTCCGGCATTGCTGATGCATTGCGAGCTTATCGCCTGGAATTCCAGCAATATTTCGCGCAGATCCTCAATGTCGCAACGCTCGGAGAGGCCCGTTGAATCAACGACGTCGCAGAACAGAACGGTGAGCTGCCGGCGTTCGGGTACTCTGTCGTGAGGGTCGTCCATTACTCATCCCGGAATTCTGACAATGTTCCGCGGTTCGATTGGCGCCGCTACCGTTTCCTGAGCGCGCAGAGATTGCGCCATTCTCTTGAGAGAAGTCCACCTCTTGAGAGAAGTCTACGCCGCCGTGGGTGACAATCAATCAGCCACACTGTCCGACCACGTCGCACGAAATTTCCGGTCCAGGTCGGATATTGCAGGCACGTCAACTTCCGTATCACGGCTCCAGGCTGGCCATAACCGGCTCAGAGCAGATTGGCAAAAAACGGGTTCAGCATACGCCCGTGCGGATCCTCCAGCCTGACTTGCGCAGAAAACTGCGTCCATCGCGCTCCATACGCGGCCGTGACATGCTGCCGCGTGACGAACGGACTCTGATTCAGCAAAGGAATGCCATTCCTCTTGTGCGCGAACTCATTGAACTCCTCCAAAAACCCGTCCCACGCCGGCCTGTCCGTAAAAGCGTGAATGGGGTCGACCGAAAAAACGTCTCCGTCATGCGAGTAGGACAACAACGAATGCTCGTCTTTCCGGATGAAGTAGGAGCCAAGCGCCATGTTGCAGCGAAAGTCATGATCCTCGAAATATTTTTCGCTGAAGTCCACGTAGTCGCGCAGCACACTCAGCCATTCAGAGCGCGGAAATGCCCAGAATGTAAATGCATATCGCGCCGACGGCGGCGTCTTGCTGTAGTCGATGGTCTTGTCGGGATTGTACAGCGTCGCCCCGCCGACCAAGTGCAGGAATGACATCAACAACCGGCTGCCAACGAACCACGTGTCGAGCGACGCATCCCGGAGAGGCTTGGTCGGGATGCTGCTGTCGATAAACCTGCCAACGCGGGCTTCCGTATGGTTCCAGAGGGTACGGCGGCCGGCGGCGAACAGCGACCCTAACGGCCCAACCCTGTCGACAGGATGCCGCGTCTGGAAATGCGCCTTTCGACCGACCGTCCAACAGATCAGGCCTCGCGATGCATCGATGATTCCATCCACTTCCTTCTCGGTCAGCTCTCCGATCGGGCGCGGCAAATATCTAAAGTGGACCGCTTCCAGCGCCTTGATGCGAAACGTCACCTCGTAGATGACGCCGCACAGGCCGTAACTCGAGCGCATCAAGTACATCAGTTGCGGGTTTTTATCCTCCGATGCTTCCGCCAACCCGCCGCTGGGCGTCACCCATTTCATCGCTGTGATGTACGAGCCGACCTGCCCAAACTCGCCGCCGTCCAGGCCGTCCTTGGTGTGGCAGCAGGCCGCCGCACCGAGCGTCATGTTCCCGATTTCGATATTGGTCAGAAACTGGAGGTTCATCGCCCGCAATAGCCGCGATGCAGCAATGAACTGGAGACCGGCCTCGGCCGTGAACGTCATGCTGTGTGGATCGATCTTGTGGATGCGGCTCATCCCGGACATGTCGATGATCGTCCCGTCCGAGGACGCGCAAGGCGTCAAGGAATGATAGCTGCCCATCGCCCGAACAGGGCTTGGGTAGCGATCGGCATCCCTGAGGATCGATTGAATCTCGTCGACGGAGCGCGGTGACACCAGCTGCGCGGGAGAGCTTGTGATCCCGCCGTCGTAATTGCGAACCATGATGCCCATCTGCGTCACCCCCTTGACGGCGAAACACGCAACTTAAGATGGCTTTTCGGCCTTGCCGGCGCCGGTGCCAGCCTGGTTCTCACGAGGTGAAGCGCGTTGTCGCGCAGCTTCGCCCCGCTCACGGAAATTCAGCCGGGGCGCCCGATGCACCCACGGCTGTACGCCATCCTATCCGAGCAAACATTTAGCGGACAGCGGAAATCGAACGACCGGGCGACCGCGGCCTCCGGAAAGCCACGTTGGCAAACGGGCATTTTGGTGCTATTGAACTGCATTTACTAGTTGCAAGTTGACTTTATTTCACGCGATTGCGTTTGGGAGCGTCAATGTCCCGCGAGAACGATGGTTTTGGCTTCCATCGTGACCTGCTCCAGGCAATCCTGGATGTTGTCTATCGGGCCATTAACTTCCTTGTGAGATGGGACCACCTGCCGACCCTGCTCGGAGCTGCCAATCTTTCGGTGTTCCGCGACCGGCTGCGCGAGCACAATCTCCACCATACCGGCTACGGCCCGACATCGCCCGGCTGGAGCACCGGCAATGACAGGTGGCGTTCCGCCGACGGCTCGTTCAACAGCCTCGACCATCCGCGCATGGGCATGGCGGGCGCCCGGTTCGGACGCAATTTCCCGCTGCCGGAATGCGTGCCGGACGGCGTCGACGATCTGCTCGAACCCAGTCCGCGCGAAATTTCGACGGAATTGCTGGCGCGCGACCAATTTATTCCCGCGACCAGCCTCAATGTGCTGGCCGCCGCCTGGATTCAGTTCGAAACGCATAATTGGTTCAGTCATGGGGTGCCCGAGCCGGGAAACGAGTTCAAAATCCCGCTAAAAGCGGGCGACCAATGGCCCAAGAATGAGCGGCTCGACGACTGCATGAAGATCCGTCGCACGGTTTGCGACCAGACATCGCGTGAATCGTGGCTCGGCGCCACACCGACATTTCGCAATTTCAACTCGCACTGGTGGGACGCCGGGCAGATCTACGGCAGCGATCGCGCGAGGCAGATGCAGATCCGATCCGGCGTCGATGGGAAGATCAGGGTCGGCGATGATGGGATGCTCCCAGCCGATCCGGTCCATCCGGGTGCCGATCTCACCGGCTTCAATGACAATTGGTGGGTCGGGCTCAGCCTGCTGCACAATCTCTTCGCGCGTGAGCACAATTTCATCTGCGATGGCTTGAAGACCCGGTATCCGGACTGGAATGACGAAGAACTATTCCAGCGTGCGCGCCTGATCAACGCGGCCCTGATCGCCAAGATCCACACCGTCGAATGGACGCCAGGCATCCTCGGCCATCCTGCGCTGGATTTCAGCATGCACGCCAACTGGTCGGGGATACCATACCGGGTGCTGCGCGCAGTGCTCGGCAAGAACAGCGAGGCCGCCTATGGCATCATCGGCTCTCCGACGGACCAGCACAGCGCGCCCTACGCGATGACCGAGGAATTCACCGCTGTCTACCGCCTCCACCCGTTGCTCCCCGACAAGATGGATGTGCGGCGGCTCGATACCACAGAGCCAAAATCTTGCGACTTGGTCAACATGCAGGGGCGCGTCTCCCGCAAGTTCGTTCAGTCTCACGGCTTCGCCAACCTGATGTACTCCTTCGGCACCGCTCATCCCGGCGCCATTCGCCTCCACAATTACCCCAACTTCCTGCGCCAGTTCACTAAAGACGGCCAGCCGCTGCTGGACGTGGCCGCGATAGATATCATGCGCGATCGCGAGCGCGGCGTGCCGCGCTACAATCGTTTCCGCGAGCTGGTCGGCAAGAAGCGCGTCAAGACATTCGAGGAAATCACCAGCATCCCCGGTGCCGCCAAGAAGATGCGCACGATCTACAAGGGCGACGTCGACCGCGTTGATCTGATGGTGGGGCTGTTAGCCGAGGACCTGCCGGACGGTTTTGGCTTCAGCGATACCGCCTTTCGCATCTTCATCCTGATGGCATCGCGGCGTCTCAAGAGCGACCGCTTTTTCACCGACGACTACCGGGCGGAAGTTTACACGAACTTCGGTCTGGACTGGATCCAGAACAACGGAATGAAATCGGTCCTGCTGCGGCATGTGCCGCAACTCGGATCGGCGCTCGAGGGCGTCAACAACGCCTTTGCCCCCTGGAACGTGCTGCGAGGCTGACCCATGGCCCTCATCCTCAGCATTCCGGGCCTCGTCCGCCTCGCTGTCGTCCGCGATCCCGACGAACTGCTCCGCGTCAACAACGCGGGTACCGTCGCCCGCCCACTCTCCGGCCGCGGAGGCCTGTTCAATCGCTCGGTCGCGGCAAAGCTCGCCGTTTTCCGTACGCCCGATGGCGACATCTGGCCGGCGTTTCGCGACCGGCACGATCCATTGCGCGTGGCCCATCAAGCGACCCTCGAATCCGCGCTTTCGAATGTCGAGCCACTGTTGCAACGGATCGCGCCGGAGATCGCCGAGCTCGGCAATTACATCCGCGACGGGCACGCAGATCGCAGCATGGGCGTCGTTGTTCAACAAGCGATAGGCCGGCTCTTCTTCGCCGACTATGTTGCGAGCGAGGAGTCCTACGCCGCCGCGCGCACGTTGCAGGCCTGGCTGTCGGCCTGGCCGCTGCGTGCACACTGGATCAGATGCAGCGGCGCGTTGAAGGCTGCGCTCGATCGAATTGAGGCAGCCTCGCGCGGCGATATGGCTTGCGCGCATGCAACTGCGCTTGCGATGGACAACATCGTGAAGTCGATCGATCTGATGCGCGAGCTGGTGCTTCGCGGCGACAATCTGGCGAAGATCGAACCGCAGGATGCTCTGCTTCGCACGTTGCGCGCGCCCGCGCGCGTGATCCGCGAAGCGCGCGATGGAGACTGTGTTGGTTTGATCCGGCTGCGGTCACGGACGTTGGTGCTGCTAGCGGTCGAGGGCGCCCGACAGCAACGTGCCTCCGACCCGGGATTCGCATTCTTTGCCGATGCGTGGAATCGTTGCCCCGCGCACGGCATTGTCCCCGCGTTGCTCATCGAGGTCTGGCAGGCGGCAAGGACCAACAAGAAGCACAGCGCGACGGGAACGCCACCGCAAGGTGGAGTGCCAACGTCGCGACCGGCCTAGCACCCGAGCTTGTCGGCGATTCCGCCAAAATCCTTGGCGACGATGTCCCAATTGCCGGTGGCCTCGAAATCGACCTTCTGGAGCGGACCGTATTCCGTCGGCCGCGCCACGAAGGCCGTCTTCAGCCCGTTCTTCTGCGCGGCGGCGAGATCGCCGTTGTGGGCGGCGACCATCATCACCTGCTCCGGCTTGAGGCCGAGCAGGCGCGCGGCGCCGAGATAGGTTTCGGGATCGGGCTTGTAGTGCTCGAACAGCTCGGCCGACATGATGAGGTCCCAGGGAAGCCCTGCGAACTTTGCCATGTTGGTCAGCAGCGCGACATTGCCGTTCGACAGCGGCGAGATCACGAATTTCGTCTTCAGCTGCGTCAGGCCCGCCACGCTGTCGGGCCACGGGTGCAGGCGGTGCCAACCCTTGGTGAGGTGATCGAGATCGGCTTCGGTCAGGCCTGGAATCGAAAATTGCGCGACCAGCTTTTCGAGCGAGCGGCGATGCAGATCATCTAACATGACATAGCCGCGCTCGGGATTTTTGCGCACGTCATCCATCGAGGCCATGTACATGCCGCGCCAGCCGTCGACCAAGGCGGTCCAGTCGGCGGAGATGCCGCGGCCCTTCGCCCACCACATGAAGTCCGTGATCAGGCTGGTGCGCCAGTCGACGACGGTGCCGAACACGTCGAAGACGAGGGCTTTGACGGCGGTGAGATCGGAGGTCGTGGTCATGTTTCGCTTCGCGGATTTTCCGCGCTCCGGGTGGCTTTGTCTCAGATGAAGGGCTTTAAAGCATGATCTTTTCCATGCAACAATAGCGCTAGTCCGCCACACCAGACACGCATAAGATGAACAAGGTTACGGGCCTCAACCAGTCGGGGTGCAGCGTATTTGTCATGACCAACCCTGTTGCATTTGTTTTATTAGAGAACGCCGGCCTTCCAGAAGAGAAGGTCCTGGTCGAGACGCTACGCCGCCGACATCCAGGCTTGCATTGGGAGATCAGCACGGCCGCAGCACCTGCGGAAGCCGACGATCTGCTCCTGATCCGCGTGGGCGATCATTTGGCGGGAGTCCTTTTGATGCGTGCGCCAACGCCGATCAATCCGTCGGCGTGGCAACAGGCCTCCTCGGAATGGCCGGAGGCATTGCAGGCGCTGGAGAACCACCGTGCGAACCTGGTCGTCTCAATGACGGGTTCTGCTGCGAAGGGTGCGGAAACCGGGAAGCCCAGTGTGATCGAAAGCACCCGCATCGTCACTGCCGTCGTCGTAGCCTGATTGAGGCGCAGCCTGGCTGTCTGGCCATAGCCTGGAACGGACAATTCGGACGCTCTCCCGAACAGTGGCTAGAGCAGTCCCGCCGATCGTTCGATCCGTTTCCGGATCATCCATACAGCCTATGGATCGAGATTGTTCACTTCGTGAGCGGCAAGACGATTGGGGCTTACACGAAAGGACTATCCGCATTCATCGGACGCGAGATCGAATTTGAGGTGGACGGGCTCGATGAACGCACAGTCACGGCCCGCGTTGCCGGCCTTTCATCCTACCTGATCGCAAACGGCATTGAGGCCGGGCCCAAGAGCGGTGCCGTGTTCGAGGCCGACTCCGAGGTCGATCATCACGTTGCGGTGCTCCATCGCAATTCGCGCTTTCGGATCGGGCCGGTTATCTCGTTCTTTTCTCTTCAAGACCGAGCTGGAAGGCTCAAGACCTACCAGATCATTCCGTCATCTCTCGCGCGAAATCACCCGCTTCTGATCATGCTGGGCAAGGTCGGGCTTTTCGATCCGACGAAGTCCGAAAATCTCATAGAGCTGCGGCCAGATCACTACGTTTCGGAAACTCGCCTGGAGAGCCTCGATGGCGGCGTGTCGCAAGAGCTGTCCAAAATGCTCGCGACCGACGCCTATGCCGAGGCGGACACGAACGCGCGCCGCGCGCTCGCGAGCGGAGACATAGCGTCAGCGACGTCTTTTTTGCAGCCTTGGGCTGAGGAAGTTGGCCAGCTTCAAGAGGCGCTCCAACTCGCTCTGACCTTGTGCGACGCGTTCATGTTCATGCCGGCGGCGGCGCGCCACCCCTAGCGGACACGCGATGGATCAGGTCCGTCGAGGTGCCTACACGGCGGCGTCCGGCTGAACCGGCCGAACGAGCGCACGCGGGATGGTTGCGGACTTAGTCCAAATGGAACTTCGCCAGCTCGCGGTGCTCGGCCTTGATGTAGCGCACCGTGCCGGTGACCGAACGCATCACCACCGTCTCGGTCTCGATCACGCCGTCCTTGCGGAATTTGACGCCCGACAACAGCGAGCCCGTGGTGACGCCGGTGGCGGCGAACAGGCAGTCGCCGCGCGCCATGTCCTCGATGCCGTAGATCATCTTGGGATCGTTGACGCCCATCTTCGCCGCGCGCTCGCGCTTCTCCTCGGAGTCGAGGATGAGACGGCACTGCATTTGGCCGCCGATGCAGCGTAGCGCCACGGCCGCGAGCACGCCTTCCGGCGCGCCGCCGGTGCCGAGATACATGTCGACGCCGGTATTGTCAGGGTCGGCGCAGTGGATCACGCCGGCGACGTCGCCGTCGGTGATGAGGCGCACGGCGGCGCCGGTCGAGCGCACGCTCTCGATGATGCTGGCATGGCGTGGCCGGTCGAGCACGAGAACGGTGATGCCGTCCGGCTTGACGCCCTTGGCCTTGGCAAGGCGGCGGACGTTTTCGGCCGGCGTCGCATCGAGCTCGACGACGCCCTTGTCATAGCCGGGACCGATCGCGAGCTTCTGCATGTAGACGTCGGGCGCATGCAGCAGAGTACCGCCGTCGGCCATCGCCATGGTGGCGATCGACCCCGGCATGTTCTTCGCGCACAGCGTGGTGCCTTCGAGCGGGTCGACCGCGATGTCGACCTGCGGGCCGGCGTTCATGCCGACCTTCTCGCCGATGAAGAGCATCGGCGCTTCATCGCGCTCGCCCTCGCCGATGACGATTGTGCCCTCGATCGGCAGCTTGTTGAGCTCGCGCCGCATTGCATCCACCGCGGCCTGGTCGGCCGCCTTCTCGTTGCCGTGCCCGCGCAGACGCGCCGAAGACACCGCCGCCCGCTCCGTCACACGCACGATCTCCAGCGTGAGAATGCGCTCGAGCAACGCTTGCGGCGGGACTGAAATATGGGTCGACATCGGCTCACTCCTTCGAAACAGTTTTGGACGGACATCTCCGCCGCATCAACTCGTAACACCCACAGTTCGTTCGAACCGTGTCATTGCTAAGCATGCTCAGTTCTTCTCGATCCTGATGACCTGCGGCCGTCCGCTGATCACCTTGTCCTTCTGCACGGCCGCGAGCGCGCGGCGCACGGCGTCCTCGTGCGTGGCATAGGTTATGAGAATGACGGGCACCGGGACCGCCTTGCCGTCTGCCGGCGCAGCGCCGCCATTGGGATGGCGCTGCACGATGGACTCGATCGAAATCTTCTGCTCCGCGAGCCGTGTCGCGATCGCAGCCGCGGTGCCCGGGAAATCGCGTGCCAGAAGGCGGATGTAGTAGCCGCCCTCGTGGCGCTCCATCGGCGCCTTCTTGGTATCGCGCAGCTGTGAAACCGGCCGGCCGAACGGATTGGCGCGGATGCCGCGCGCGACGTCGGCGACGTCGGCGACGACGGCGGATGCGGTCGCAGCGCCGCCGGCACCGGGGCCGACCAGCGTGATCGGCGGGATGCCTTCGCCATCGATCGTGACAGCATTGGTGACACCCATCACCTGTGCGATCGATGAGGATTTTGGAACCATGGTCGGATGCACGCGCTGCTCGATGCCCTTGGCGGTGCGAACGGCGACGCCGAGCAGCTTGAGCCGGTAACCAAGATCGTCGGCGGCACGGAGATCTTCCGGCGCGATGGAGGAGATACCTTCGACATAGACCGCGCTTTGAGCAACTTTCGTGCCGAAAGCGAGGCTGGCGAGAATGGCGAGCTTTTGCGCAGTATCGTGGCCGTCGACGTCGAACGACGGATTGGCCTCGGCATAGCCGAGCCGTTGCGCGTCCTTCAGGCATTCGGCGAAGGACAGGCCCTCCTGCTCCATCCGGGTCAGGATGTAGTTGCAGGTGCCGTTGAGGATGCCGTAGACCCGGTTGATGCCGGTTCCGGCAAGACCTTCGCGTAACGTTTTGATGACAGGGATCGCAGCGCCGACGGCTGCCTCGAAATTCAGCGCGCCGCCGTGCTTTTCGGCGGCCTTTGCCAGCTTGAGACCGTGCTTTGCCAGCAACGCCTTGTTGGCGGTGACGACGGACTTGCCGGCGTTCAGCGCGGCTTCGACCGCCGCCAGCGCGGGATCGCCGGAGCCACCCATCAGCTCGACGAAGCAGTCGATGCCGGGATGCGTGGCGAGGGCGATTGGATCCTTGACCCATTCGACGCCCCGCAGATCGACGCCGCGCTTCTTCGCCTTCGAGCGCGCGGTGACGGCGACGACGCGGATGCCGCGGCCGCTGCGGCCGGCAAGCACGCGCGCCTGCGTTTCAATCAGACGGACAACTTCGGCGCCCACGGTGCCGAGCCCCGCTATGCCCACTTTCAGGGGTGCAACCATGATGCCTTGGAAAACCTGCGGAAGAGAACTTAACGCCGAGTGGCGAGCGGAACGACGTTGTGCAACGTTTCGATGCCGCTTTCAAGGAAGCGGCGCACGCCGCGCGCGGCCTGCCTGATCCGTTGCTCGTTTTCCACCATGGCGATGCGGACATATCCTTCACCATGTTCGCCGAAGCCGACGCCGGGCGAGACCGCGACACCGGATTTCTCCACCATCAGGGTCGCGAACTGCATGCTGCCGACGCTGCGGAAGGCTTCCGGCAGCGGCACCCAGGCGAACATCGATGCTTCCGGCGGCGGGATCTCCCAGCCGGCACGGCCGAACGATTCCACCAGCGCGTCGCGCCGCTTGCGGTAGGTGTCGCGCATCTCCTTGATGCAATCGTCCGGTCCGTTCAGCGCGGCGGTCGCCGCGACCTGGATCGGCGTGAACGCACCGTAGTCGAGATAGGATTTGACGCGGCCGAGTGCCGCAATCACGCGCTCGTTGCCGACCGCGAAGCCCATGCGCCAGCCAGCCATCGAATAGGTCTTCGACATCGAGGTGAACTCGACGGCGACGTCCATCGCGCCCGGCACCTGGAGCACCGAGGGCGGCGGGTTGCTTTCGTCGAAATAGACCTCGGCATAAGCGAGATCGGACAGGATCAGGATCTCGTGCTTCTTCGCGAACGCGACCAGGTCCTTGTAGAAGTCGAGGCTCGCAACATAGGCGGTCGGATTCGAGGGATAGCAGACGACGAGCGCCAGCGGCTTCGGGATCGAATGCACGATCGCCCGCTCGACCGCCTCGAAGAATTGCGGCGTCGGCTCCGAGGGCACCGAGCGGATCACGCCGCCCGCCATCAAGAAGCCGAAGGCGTGAATCGGGTAGCTCGGATTGGGACAAAGGATGACGTCGCCGGGCGCGGTGATCGCCTGCGCCACGTTGGCAAAGCCCTCCTTGGAGCCGAGCGTCGCCACCACCTGGGTGTCGGGATTGAGCTTCACGCCGAAGCGGCGGGCGTAGTAGCCGGCCTGGGCCCGGCGCAGCCCGGGGATGCCGCGGGAGGCCGAATAGCGGTCGGTGCGCGGCTTGCCCAACGTCTCCTTCAACTTCTCCAGCACATGCGCTGGCGCCGGGAGGTCCGGATTGCCCATGCCGAGGTCGATGATGTCGGCGCCGGCATTCCGCGCGGCTGCCTTGGCCCGGTTGACCTGTTCGAACACGTAAGGCGGAAGGCGGCGGATGCGGTAAAACTCTTCCATGGCTCTCTCGGCTCCGGGCAACCGGTCAGGACAGAATCGACAGGCCACAAAGACCAGGCGGACGGCGCCCGCGTCCCTCGCGAAAATTACTCAAGATCAAATACTTAGAGCAATCATCGACAACGGTGACTGAAGTCGTTCGCCCTGACTCTCGGCTGAACTAAGGTCTTTTAGCACGGCGAGCCGGAGGCGCCAGCGATTACCTTGCGGCGCCCTATTTCGCGTCCTTGGTGGCAACCGCCTGACGGTCGCGCGCGGCAGCAAGTTCGGCCTCGATCTTGGCGCGTTGGTCCGGCGGCATGACCGCCTGATCGCGATCCGGCGGCAGATCGTGCACCGGCAGATAGCTACCAGCCTCCCTGGGATGCGCTTGCGCATCGGAAGGCGTCATATCCGCGAGCTGGCTCGAGCAGCCGCCTAAGGCGAGCGTCGCCATCAGCAGCGCGCCACAGATCCGCCGCGACTTTTGCAGGTCCCTCAACGCCAACACTAGGGAAATCCCCACTTCGTCCCAAAGCACGGCCCCGGGGCAACCTTACCCAAGTCCGCGCCCAAGCTCAAACCATTGCTGCCCAAATGGTGCGAGCGAGAAAATAGCCCCAGTCCACCAAGCCGAGCGGTGCGGCTCGATTGTGACGGAACCAAGAAAATTTGTCGCACTGCAACACATCTTCGAGAGTGTTTAACGCCAAACATGCGAGCTTCGCGGTGACGAATACGGAATGAATCGTTACTGTTCGCCTCATGAGTATGGCCACGACCGATACGCCCAAACCCGAGACGAAGTTCGATGCGGAAGCCTTCGCGATGAATGTCGCGCGGGCAATGGAAAGCGGCGGCAAGGCGCTCGCCGCGTACCTGAAGCCGCGCGAGAGCGGCGAGGTGCAGGATCGTCCGCCGGCGGAGCTTACGGAGGTCGTCAAGACCTTCACCGCCGTCGCGGAATACTGGCTGTCGGATACGTCGCGGGCCTCCGAGCTCCAAACCAAGCTCGCCAAGGACTATCTCGACCTCTGGGGCTCGGCGGCGCGCCGCATGGCCGGTCAGGACGCACCGCCTGCGATCGCGCCCTCGCCGCGCGACAAGCGCTTTGCCGATCCGGAATGGAAGTCGAACCAGTTCTTCGATTTCATGATGCAGCTCTACCTGCTCACGACCAAATTTGCGCAGGAGCTTGTGCGGGACGCCGAGGGGCTCGATCCGCAGACCCGCCGCAAGGCCGAATTCTACGTCCAGCAGGTCACCAACGCGATATCGCCGTCCAATTTCGTGCTGACCAATCCGGAAGTGCTGCGCGCGACGGTAGCCAGCAGCGGCGAAAATCTGGCGCGCGGCCTGAAGATGCTGGCCGAGGACATTGCCGCCGGCAAGGGCACGTTGAAGATCCGTCAGTCCGATCCGGACAATCTCGTCGTCGGCGTGAACATGGCGACGACGCCGGGCAAGGTGATCTACCAGAATGAGATGATGCAGCTGATCCAGTATGCGCCGGCGACGGAGAAGGTGCTGCGCACGCCGCTCCTGATCATCCCGCCCTGGATCAACAAGTTCTACATCCTCGATCTCAAGCCGGAGAAATCCTACATCAAGTGGTGCGTCGATCAGGGCATCACCGTGTTCGTGATCTCATGGGTCAATCCCGACAAGCGTCTCGGAGCCAAAAGCTGGGAAGACTACATGAAGGAAGGCCCGCTCACGGCGATGGACGTGATCGAGAAGGTTACCGGCGAGATGAAGGTGCACACCGCCGGCTATTGCGTCGGCGGCACCATGCTCGCGACCACGCTGGCCTGGCTCGCCGAGAAGCGCCGCCAGCGCGTGGCATCCGCGACGTTCTTCGCGGCACAGGTCGACTTCACCCATGCCGGTGATTTGCTCGTGTTCGTCGACGAGGAGCAGATCGCATCGCTCGAGCAGGACATGAAGGCGGCGGGCGTGCTCGAAGGCTCGAAGATGGCGATGGCCTTCAACATGCTGCGCTCCAACGATTTGATCTGGTCCTATGTCGTCAGCAATTACCTCAAGGGCCAGCAGCCGAGCGCGTTCGACCTGCTGCACTGGAATTCGGACGCGACGCGCATGACGGCGTCGAACCATTCGTACTATCTGCGCAATTGCTATCTCGAGAACCGGCTCTCGACCGGCACGTTGGTGCTGGACAACACCCTGCTCGATCTCTCCAAGGTCATGGTGCCGATCTACAATCTCGCAACGCGCGAGGACCACATCGCGCCGGCGGAATCGGTGCTGTACGGCTCCCAGTTCTTCGGCGGTCCGGTGAAATACGTGCTGTCCGGCTCGGGCCATATCGCCGGCGTGGTCAATCCGCCCGCCTCGAACAAATACCAGTACTGGACCAACGACAACCTGAAGTCCGCCAACGTCACCGAGTGGATGAAGGGCGCGGTCGAGCACAAGGGCTCGTGGTGGCCGGACTGGCGGCAATGGCTGGGCGCACTCGATCCCGAGGAAGTCCCGGCCCGCACGGTCGGCAGCGAGGCGTTTCCCCCGATCGAGGACGCGCCCGGCAGCTATGTCAGGGTTCGCGCATAGCAGAATCTTCCGCGCTTTCGTATAAGCTCCACGCCTGCAGCAGAATTTGATGAGGGGACCGGGTTATGACGCGTGAATTGTTCTGGCTGACACTGACGGTGGTCCTGACCGGAATCCTCTGGATTCCCTACACCATCAACCGCTGCCAGATTCGCGGTCTCGGTGGCGCGATGGCCAATCCCTCGCGCACCGACAAGCCGCAATCGGAATGGGCGAACCGGCTGATGTTCGCGCACGACAACGCCGTCGAGAACCTCGTCCTGTTCGCGCCGCTGGTGCTGATCCTGAACGCGATCGACTACTCCTCGAAATGGACGGTGCTTGCTTGCGCCGTCTATTTCTGGTCGCGCGTTGCGCATCTGATCGTCTATGCGCTCGGGATCCCGGTATTCCGCACGTTGGCCTTCACCGTCGGCTTCATCGCGCAGGCCGTGCTGGCCGTCGCGATCTTCAAGGTGGTTTGATCGCATCTCCGATGGCTCAGCGCCTGCAACCAAGGAGTGAAATCCTCGAAAGCCTGCCCGGCTGCTGGTGTTGCCAAAGGATGACAGTGCGACAAAAACAGGGATGCCATCGGTAGACTGACACGAAGGATCGCCCATCCACAGGTATATTTGGTCATCTCATTGATGATTCGGGGCAGATATGAATTGGAAGATTGCATCCGCGCTCGCCGGACTCTCGCTCGCAGCCGTCACCACCCAGGCCAGTGCCGCCGATCTCGCCGCACGTCCCTACACCAAGGCGCCGCCGATGATCGCGGCGATCTATGATTGGAGCGGCTTCTACATTGGCGCCAACGGCGGCTATGGCTCGTCACGCAATTGCTGGGACCAGACCGTTGGTTTCGCCGCCGGCGTTGCGGAAGGCTGCCATGACGCGACGGGCGCCGTCGCCGGCGGCCAGATCGGATATCGCTGGCAGAGCAGCGCCTTCGTATTCGGCCTCGAAGCGCAGGGCGACTGGGCGGACCTCTCCGGCCGGAACGCCAGCACCGTGCTCGGCGTCGCGAACCGCACCCGTGTCGATGCTTTCGGCCTGTTCACCGGCCAGGTCGGCTACGCCTGGAACAGCGCACTGCTTTACGTGAAGGGCGGCGCCGCCGTCACCCGCAACCGCTACCGCGGCATCGGAACGGGCGGTCTGGCCGGAGCCGAGTTCGACGGTGCCGACGATACCCGCTGGGGCGGCACGGTCGGCGTCGGCATCGAATACGGCTTTGCGCCGAACTGGTCGGTCGGCGTCGAATACGACCATCTGTTCATGGGCCGCCACGACGTCACGCTTACCTCCAACGGCGCGCTGGCACCCGTCGGTACGTTCTCACGTACCGACCGCATTGGCCAGGACGTCGACTTGATCACCGCCCGCATCAACTACAGGTTCGGCGGCCCGATCATCGCGAAGTATTGAGGTCTGGTGTCCCGGACGCGGCGCAGCGTGTAGCGCTGCTCCGCAGAGCCGGAACCCAGAAAGCTTAAGCAGGACAATAGGCGCGGGCCCCGGCTCTGCAGCGCATCGCCGAGAGGCGCTGCGCCGCGTCCGGGGCACGAGATTGCTCCTACTCCTCCGGCAATCCGAGCATCAGCCGCATGTTCTGCACGGCCGCGCCGGACGCGCCCTTGCCGAGATTGTCGAGCCGCGCGACCAGCACCGCCTGATGGTACTTGTCGCTGGCGAAGACGTAGAGCTCGAGCGTGTTGGTCTCGTTGAGCGCTTCCGGCTCGAGCTTGCCGCCCTTGGCCGCCTCGTTCTGAAGCGGCATCGCCGAGACGTATTTCGAGCCGGCGTAGCGCTTTGCCAGCGCGGCCTGGAGATCGGCGCCGCTGGGCTTGCCGGGCAGCGTGTCGAGCTGGAGCGGCACCGACACCAGCATGCCCTGCCGGTAGTTGCCGACGGACGGGATGAAGATCGGCCGCCGCGTCAGGTTCGAATAGAGCTGCATCTCCGGCAGATGCTTGTGCTCGAAGCCGAGGCCGTAGAGTTCGAAGGACGGCGCGCCGCCGTCCTCGAAACTCGCGATCATCGACTTGCCGCCGCCAGAATAGCCGCTCACCGCATTGACGGTGACGGGATAGTCCGCAGGCAGCAAGCCGGCATCGACGATCGGTCGCAGCAGTGCGATCGCGCCGGTCGGATAGCAGCCGGGATTGGAGACCTTCTTCGCAGCCTTGATCTTGCCGGCCTGATCCGGCGTCAGTTCCGGAAAACCATAGGCCCAGTCGGGCGCGACCCGGTACGCGGTCGAGGCATCCAGCACCTTCGGGCCCGACTGCCCCATGCTGTCGATGAGCGCAACCGTTTCCCTGGCAGCATCGTCGGGCAGACAGAGGATGACGAGATCAACCTCCTCCATCAGCGCCTTCTTGGCCGCGGGATCCTTGCGCTTGTCCTCGGCAATCGTCTTCACGACCACGTCGCTCTGCAGCTTCAGCCGCTCGTTGATGCCGAGGCCGGTGGTGCCGGAGCCGCCGTCGACGAAGACGGTGGCGGGCTTTGTCGCAGCGCCCGTCTTCGGGGCATTTTTGGTGTCAACGAGACTGGCTTCAGAAAAGGTCATGGCGCGCTCCTTTCGAGCATGTTGGTTTCGGATGCGAAGGCCTCGGGCCTTACGTCCTGCATCAGTTGTGCGATCTCCCTGGCGTCGGCATGGACTTGCGCGCCAAGCGCATTGGCGATCGCCGTATAGTCGGCGTCGGACTTGTGCTGGTTGAGCTTGAAGCTGGCTTCGACCTCCTCAACCGTCATGACCAGACCCACGATCGCCTTCTTCATCGCCTCGAGCCGCCCGGCCGTCATCTTGCCCGACGTCCACGGCTTCTTCGGCAACAGCCAGTTCTCGAACTTGTTGCTGAGCGTATCGATTTGCACGGCCAGTTCACCATCCGACAACAACCGCACCGGCCCGGTCAGATGGACCGACTGGTACAGCCAGGTCGGCACCTGATCCGGCGAGACGTACCAGTCCGGCGACACGTAGGCATCGGGGCCGTTGACCGCGAGCAGCCAGGAGGTCGTCCCGTCGGCAAGCTTTAGCAGCGGATTGTGACGGGCTACGTGAAAGGCGGCCTGCGGCGTGCCGTCCGCGGCATAGGTCAAATAGAACGGCAGCGGCGAGGCCACGGGCTTGTGGCCGTCGAAGGCGCACATGGTGCCGAAGCCCCGCATGTCGGCGAATTTCAGGCTCGCGGCGCGGTCCTGCTTGAAAAAGGGTGGCGTATACATCGTAGTCTCCTGCTGGCCTCCTTGGGGGCCGCCGGATCAGATCGCACTGACAGGAGAGAGAATGCCGCGGACCGGATCCAGCGGCAAAGACGATGATCTCAAACGCGATCGACCGCCCAAACCGCAAAGCTGCGGCGGCGGCGACGGGCGAACAGGATGGTCGCGGCGTTGATCATGGCGCGGGGCTATAAGGCCAGATGCGGTTCGCGTCAAGGTTCGGACGTCACACCACGCGCCAGATCCATTCCATGATCTTCGCGATCACGTCGCCGAACAGCAGCAGCGCCGCCGACCAGACCAGCGCCGAGACGAAATTTGCGGCCTGAAAACTCCAATAAGGCATCTCGAAAATGCCGGCTGCAAGCGGCACGGAGGCGCGCAACGGGCCGAAGAAGCGGCCGATGAAGATGCTCGGCACGCCCCAGCTGCGCACGAAAGCCTCACCCCTGGGCAGGAGTTCCGGATAGCGCGAGAGCGGCCACATCTGGGCGACCTTCTCCTTGTAGCGATAGCCGAACCAGTAGGAGACCCAGTCGCCCAGCGCCGCGCCGATGCCGCCGGCGATCCAGACCGGATAGAAACTGATGCCGCTGGCACCGATCAGCGCGCCGATAGCGACCAACGCGCCCCAGGCCGGGATCAGCAGCGAGATGAAGGCGAGCGACTCCCCGAAGGCGAGCGCAAACACGATGGGAGCTGCCCAAGTCTGGTGAGCGCGCACGAAATCGGCCAGCGCGTGCGCAAACTGCTCCATTCAAAATAGCCTTTCCGCCCTGCCCGAAGGTGCTGCTCGATGAAAAGGACTGGTAAGCCAAGGACTTGTGTGACATCAAGTCACAAAGTCCTATCCAGACCGGACCGGAACGTCACATTGCCGGGAATTGATGGGGCTGCGGCGTAAAATCGCCGGGATTGGCTCCCAACCACACCGCCCGGCCCGCCCTGCGATAACCTTTCCAGGTCAGAAGTGGCATAGTCGGCTCAACCGATTCGCCGTTCATGCGGCCCTCAAAACGCATAAAGATATATGTCCAAGCAGTTGAAGCCCAAAGCAAAAGACGATTTTTTCGGTGGCGATGAGCCGAAGCCTCGTCCCGGCAAAGCAGCCGCGCGCGCGGGCGGCGCCGAAGCCGACTACACCGCAGCCGACATCGAGGTGCTCGAAGGTCTGGAACCGGTGCGCCGCCGGCCCGGCATGTATATCGGCGGCACCGACGAGAAGGCGCTGCATCACCTCTTCGCCGAAGTCATCGACAACTCGATGGACGAGGCGCTCGCGGGGCATGCGACCTTCATCGGAGTCGAGTTGAGCGCGGACGGCTTTTTGACCGTCACAGACAACGGCCGCGGCATCCCGATCGATCCGCATCCAAAATTCCCGAAGAAGTCGGCGCTCGAAGTCATCATGTGCACGCTGCACTCGGGCGGCAAGTTCGACTCCAAGGTCTACGAGACCTCGGGCGGCCTGCACGGCGTCGGCATCTCCGTGGTGAACGCCCTCTCTTCGCTGCTCGAGGTCGAGGTCGCGCGCAGCCAGAAACTCTATCGCATGACCTTCGAGCGCGGGCACCCGAAGGGCAAGCTCGAGGATCTCGGCAAGATCAACAACCGCCGCGGAACCCGCGTGCGCTTCAAGCCCGACACCGACATCTTCGGTGCCAAGGCCGCGTTCAAGCCGCAGCGCCTGTTCAAGATGACGCGTTCGAAGGCGTATCTGTTCGGCGGTGTCGAGATCCGCTGGAATTGCGCGCCCGAACTGCTCAAGGGCATCGACGACGTGCCGGCGGAAGCGACGTTCCACTTTCCTGGCGGCCTCAAGGATTATCTGGCGGCGGCGATCCATGCCGACACGCTGGTGCACCCCGACATCTTCTCCGGCAAGTCGGGCCGCAACGGCGCGCATGGCGCCTGCGAATGGGCGGTCGCCTGGACCGCGGATGCCGACGGCTTCCTGTCCTCCTACACCAACACCGTGCCGACGCCCGACGGCGGCACGCACGAATCCGGCCTGCGCAGCGCGCTGCTGCGCGGCCTGAAAGACCACGCCGAACGCGTCGGCCAAGGCAAGCGCGCGTCGTCCATTACGTCTGAAGACGTGATGGTGGGTGCAGCCGTGATGCTCTCGGTGTTCGTGCGCGAACCTGAATTCCAGGGCCAGACCAAGGACCGTCTCGCCACCGCCGAAGCGCAGCGCATCGTCGAACAGGCGATGAAGGATCCGTTCGACCATTGGCTGTCGGGCAATCCGAACCAGGCCAACAGGCTGCTCGACTTCGTGGTCGACCGCGCCGAGGAGCGGCTGCGCCGCCGGCAAGAGAAGGAGACCGCGCGCAAGACGGCAGGCAAGAAGCTGCGCCTGCCCGGGAAGCTCGCCGATTGCAGCGATGCCGGTCTGGACGGCTCGGAACTCTTCATCGTCGAGGGAGACTCGGCCGGCGGCAGCGCCAAGCAGGCGCGTGACCGCAAGACCCAGGCCGTGCTGCCGCTGCGCGGCAAGATCCTCAACGTCGCGTCCGCCGGCAAGGACAAGCTGACGGCAAACACGCAGCTCGCCGACCTCGTGCAGGCGATCGGCTGCGGGATGCTCGCACAATATCGCGAAGAGGATCTGCGCTATCAGCGCATCATCATCATGACCGACGCCGATGTCGACGGTGCCCACATCGCTTCGCTGCTGATCACCTTCTTCTACCGGCAGATGCCGCGGCTGATCGACGAAGGCCACCTCTTCCTCGCCGTGCCGCCGCTCTACAAGCTGACCAATGGCACGAAATCAGTCTACGCCCGCGATGACGCGCACAAGGAAGCGCTGATCAAGAGCGAATTCAACGCCAACGCCAAGGTCGAGGTCAATCGCTTCAAAGGCCTCGGCGAAATGATGCCGGCGCAGCTCAAGGAAACCACCATGGATCCGGCCAAGCGAACCATGCTGAAAGTGGTTCTGCTCGCCGACGACCGCGACACCACGGCGGATTCGGTGGAGCGCCTGATGGGCACCAAGGCCGAAGCGCGCTTCGCGTTCATCTCGGACAAGGCGGAATTCGCCAATGACGACCTGCTGGACGTCTGATCCGCGGGCGCTGCCTGGTCGGATCCCATCAAGAGCCCCGGCACGAAGCCCGGGGCTCTTTTGTTTTTGGGGACGGCAACCTCCCTACCCCGCCTCATCTCCACTGATTCTCCGCCTTGTCGCGTCGCGACTCGGCCAACGACTCATCGAGCCAGGCCGATGCAGGATTGCCTCCATTTCGGACAAAGCCGGATTCACTAACGAGAAGCTACCAAAAAACAGATCGCAAAATTCGACGTACTGCATTGATAATACGTACTTATTTTGCATTCCAACGACGACGCTCAGAATCCCTGCCGTGCGGCGTTTCCCGGCGACTGTGCCTGCTCTGCAACAGCATTTCGGAGAGAAGTAGCTATAGTCCGGGACATCAGATCACACGGACTTCAGTGCGCTCGCGCCTTCCAGACAGACCAAAGCTTGGGGAATTTAAGATGAAGAAGATTTTGCTCGCACTGACCGCGGTTGCCGCGATGACCGGTTCGGCCTCGGCCGCTGACCTTGGCGCCCGCCCCTACGTGAAGGCCCCGATGGCTGCTCCCGTCGCCAGCTGGACCGGCTTCTACCTCTTCGGCGGCGCCGGCGGCGGTCTCTCGGCCTCTGACCAGCGCGTGCAGACCACGGTCGGCGCAGTTCCCCTGACGATCGATCAGCGCCAGGGTGGCTCGGGCTGGTTTGGCACCGTCGGTCTCGGCTACGACTGGCAGTTCAGCGGCACCTGGGTCGCCGGTGTGTTCGCTGACGGTCAGTTCGGCAGCATCCGTGCTACGATTCAAGATCCCCTGCTCTTCGGCGGCATCACCGGCAACCAGAAGCTGGAAGACTCCTGGGCTGCGGGCGTGCGCCTCGGCTGGCTGGTTGCTCCGAACGTTCTCTCCTACGTTAACGGCGGTTACTCGGGCGCCCACTTCGGCAGCACGAACTTCATGACCTTGGCTGGCGTTCCCGCCGGTGTTCATCTCAACGGTTACAATCGCAACGGTTGGTTCGTCGGCGGCGGCGTCGAGAACAACCTGAACATCTTCGGCATCCAGTCGCCCGGCTGGTTCATGAAGACCGAATATCGTTCGTCCTTCTACAACGCCAAGACCCAGGACATCCTGACCGATGTCGGCAACGTCGCGGTCGGTCAGAGCATCCGCGCCAACACCTGGAACCAGACGATCTCGACTTCGCTGGTTTACCGCTTCAACTGGACCGGTCCGGTCGTCGCGAAGTACTGATCCGATCTGACCTAATCTTCAGACGTCAAAGCCCCGGCATGGTCCGGGGCTTTTTCGTTTGGGGTTATCGAGCGCCCAAGCTGGCCTTCAGCAATCCGAGCGCTCACCTCCGTCCTTGTCCCAAACCATTGTATCTAAATCGAAGCCGGCTACTGTGTAGGCCAAGCTTTCGTGAGCGCAGACGTCATTGATGGACCGCGTCACGACAGAAGCGGACCCATGGGGAGGAATGCATGCGCAGATTTCTGCTTGTAGCAGGCCTGTTTGCCCTCGCCGTCGGGCTGCTCTGGATCGGACAGGGCACGGGCACCGTCGCGTGGCCGCGATCGAGCTTCATGGTCAACCAGTTGCAATGGGCCGGCTATGGCGCAGCCATGGCCGGCTTCGGGCTGGTGCTGATCTGGCAGAGCAACCAATAGAAGAAACCAGGGAATAGCAGCATGACATCCAGTCGGTTCGATCTCCGCGGCAAGGTCGCGATTGTCACGGGAGGCAATGGCGGCATCGGGCTCGGCATGGCCCGTGGCCTCGCCGATGCCGGCGCCAACATCGCCGTGGTCGGACGCAATGAAACCAAATCCGCCGCCGCCGTCGCCAATCTGGCTCAACGCGGCGTGAAGGCAATCTCTGTTCCCACCGACGTCACCGACAAGGCGGGCATCGCCGCGATGGTCGATCGCGTCGTCAGGGATCTCGGCCGCATCGACATCCTCATCAACAATGCCGGCATGAGCATCCGCAAGCCGCCGCACGAGCTCGAGCTCGACGAGTGGAATACGGTGATCAACACCAACCTCACCAGCGCCTTCCTGTGCTCGAAGCTGGCCTATCCGGCGCTGAAGGCGTCCGGCAACGGCAAGGTGATCAACATCGGCTCGATGATGTCGATCTTCGGCGCGAGCTTCGCGACGGCCTACGCGGCGAGCAAGGGCGGCATCGTTCAGTACACGCGCGCCTGCGCCAATGCGTGGGCGCCCGACAACATCCAGGTCAATGCCATCCTCCCGGGCTGGATCGACACCGACTTGACTCGCGGCGCGCGGCAGCAGGTATCAGGATTGCACGAGCGGGTGCTGGCACGCACGCCTGCGGGGCGGTGGGGCGACATCGACGATTTCGCCGGCATCACCGTGTTTCTTGCCTCGTCCGCCTCCAACTTCGTCACCGGCACCGCGATCCCCGTCGACGGCGGGTTCTCGGTGATGGCGTAGGCCGTACGCGATAATCTGCACACAAAAAAGAAGCCCCGGACAATGCCGGGGCTTTTAAATTTGGGCAGTGATCGTCTTTTATGGCTGCTTGGTCGTTCGTTGACCCACTCAGTAGCGGGCGATGACCGGCGCGTCGAACTTGTAGCTGGCGCGCACGACGGCCCACTGGAGATCGCGCGGCTTGGCATCGAAGCTGTAGTTGCCCGACGTGCCGCCAAGTTGATAGGTCTGGCTGGCGAAGGCTGCGTAGTTGTATTCGAGGCCGACGATCCAGTTGCGGGTGATGCCGTATTCCCAGCCGGCACCGACGGTCCAGCCGTTGGCCCAATGGGTCTGACCGCCAGAACCGGTGGCCACGCCGACCGTGTCGGTGACCGAGAGACGGTTGTTCACGCCGGCATAGCCGCCCTTGATGTAGAACAGGTTGTTCTGCACGGCGAAGCCCGCGCGACCGACGACGGTGGCAAGCACATTAGCGCGCCAGGAGAACACGTCGTCACCCGCGCCAAACGCGGTGTTCAAGAACGAGCCCTTGTTGTCGAGGCCCGAGATCGTGCCTTCCATACCGAACACGTAGTTGTTGGCCTGCCAGTTGTAGCCGATCTGGGCGCCGCCCAGGATGCCGGAGTTGCGCTGACGGTAGCCCTGCCCCGGGGTCAGATCGCCGAACGGTGCGCCGGTCCCGTTGTTGATGAACTGCTCGTTGGTCCATGCGCCGCCGATGTGGCCGCCGACATAGAAGCCGGTCCAGTTGAACATCGACTCCATATAGGCCGGCGCCTTTGTGTAGGGCCGTGCACCGAGATCGGCGGCGGAAGCGGCGCCGGTCGAAATCAGAGCGGTCGTGCAGGCGAAGGCGGCAATCAACTTGTTACGCATGGTACACCCCGTGTCCTTTGATGGGTGCACGCTCACACGCAGGTCTTACTCAAATTTGAATCAAGACAGTTAAGACGTTGGATTGGCAAGCAGCGCGCCTTTAATCCGTTTGCGCTGTTGCACGCAGGCAACGCGCCGAGCGCGAATTAACGCCGCGTTATCCCTACCGGGTCCTTGCGCTACCGTGCCGGCGCAGCCTTCGACTGCACGTGCTCGGGCCGGACGCCAAGGGCGAGCAGGCGCGCCGGAATGCCCTGGAGCCACGGCAGCGCGGTGATGAGGCGCAGGACCAGCGGCACTTTCAGCGGCCGGTCGTCGCCCTGCAAAGCGCTGCTGATGATGTTGTTCTGCACGATCATCTGCATTCGCTGCGTCATCTTCACCGGGAATTCGCGGCGACGGCGCACGGCATCGAGCTCGTTCTCCGACGGACAGCCGCGCTGCAGCTTGTCCGCCAGCAGGTTTGCGGTCGCGACCGCATCCTGCACAGCGAGATTGACGCCGACGCCGCCGACCGGCGACATCGCATGTGCGGCGTCGCCGATCAGAAGCAGGCCCGGCCGCGTCCAGCGCGGCAGGCGGTTGATCGCGACGGTGAGCAGCTTGAAATCGTCGAAGCTCTTCACATCCGCGATGCCGCTCTTCAGGACCGGCGCCATGCGAACGACGTCGTCGAGCAGCGCCTGCAATCCCCTCGCCTTCACCGCGTCGTATCGTCCCTTGGCGATGACATAGGCGCATTGCCAATAGTCGCCGCGGTCGAAGGTGATCATCATCTTGCCGGGCTCGACGCGCGCGAACAGGTTTTCGGTCTCGTTCGCGTTGCGGCCGACGCGGAACCACAGCACGTCCATTGGCGCGCCGATCTCCTCGACCTCGAGGCCGGAACGCTGGCGCACGGTCGAATGCCGGCCGTCACAGGCGATGGTGAGATCGGCTTCGATGTCCACGATACCGTCCGGCGTATTCGCCCGCACGCCGGCGATGGTCTCGCCGTGGCGGATCAGATCGACCGCCTCCGTGTTCATCATCACCTTCAGCGAGGCGAAGCGCTGGCCGGCCTCGCGCAGGAAATTCAGGAAATCCCATTGCGGCATGAAGGCGATGAAGGGGAACTTGGTGCGGAGGCGGCTGAGATCGGCGATGCGAACGGGGGTACCGCCGAACAGGCCGTCCATCTTCTGCAGGCGCTGATGCGGCAGCTTCAGGAATCCGTCGATCAGACCGAGCTCGTCCATCACCTGGAGGGTCGAGGGATGCACGGTGTCGCCGCGGAAGTCGCGGAAAAAATCCGCATGCTTCTCCAGCACCACGACATCGATGCCGGCGCGCCCCAAGAGATAGCCGAGCATCATGCCCGCCGGTCCGCCGCCGACGATGCAACACCGGACCTTCAACGAAGAGCCCTGGGGATTCTGCGACGTATCGGGTTTCACGGCCGGGTCCTCATTTACGGGTCAAGGTTTGCGTGCAGTGCAGCAAGCAAGATTCATTTGCCGCAGTTGTGAATGGCCGTTAGCCTTGCCGTCAATTCCGACTCATTCAGGAAATTGCAGTGCAGACAATCCTCATACTGCTCGGCGTCTGGATCCTGATCAACGTGCTTTTCGTCTTGATCATGATCGCACCGCGCAGGCCGCCGCTTGCGCCGGTGCGCATCGAACACAACGGTTATCCCTACGAGGAGTAGGACAAGCTCAAGCGCTTCATCAGGAGCGGGTAGCAAAAGCGTGCGCGACGCCTTCGCCCGCGTCATCACTTGTTGCTGCGGTTCGCGCTGCGGAAGCTCTTGATCTCCGACACGCTGCCGTCGCGATAGGTCAGCTCCACCGAGATGAACTGCGTTGCCGGCGCGAGCTTCATGTAGAGCGGCATGCCGGCGCTGATCGCGCTGGGATCGCGCATGTCGCAGCCCGGCATCTTCAACAGCTGGTTCGGAACGGCGGTGTCGATGCCGATGCGCACCTCGCGGATGGCGCAGCGGTAGGACACGAGGTGCGTGTAGTAGACCAGCAGCCCGTTGAACTCGCGGAATGACAGCCAGCTCGTCGCGGTCATGTCGAGGATCTTGCGCTGGTCGCGGATCAGCGCGGCTTCGGGATCGAACCTGATCGGGAACGGGCCCTGCATGTCGCCGGACTGGTCGACATAGCGGACCTCGATGGTGCCGGCCTGCGCGTCCGGCGGCAATTCGATCGATGGGTTCGGCATCCTCTTGCGCGTGCGTGGGTCGAGCGTATCGATGAAACCGGTTTCGCGGAAATCGCCATTGCCGGCCATGCGCCAGGAAACGCCGAGGGTCGGATCGGCAAAGGAGAACACCACGCTCCAGCCGCCATTGTGGCGCGAGAAGCTCGCGATCGGCGCGTTGGTGGTCTCCTCCTTCGGCACGCGCGGCACCGACACCGGCGGCAGCGCCGCGAGCTTCTGCGCCGGCGGATCGGCCGGGCGCGCGGCGGCGTCCTTGGCGATGCCGCTGAGGAAGACGTCGTCGACCATCTGATCGAAATAGACCGGCACCTGCCTGTGCTTGACGGTGTCGGCCATCTCGCTGACGAGACGGCGCGTACGCTGCGCCACTTGCACCAGGTTCTCGCCGGGCTGGAGCAACTCCTTGGCGAAGGTGCGCGTGAACACCGAATTGGGATTGGCGTCGTCGTTGGAGAGCCGGTCGAGCGCGGTCTGGCGCGGGCCCGCGGAGAAGACCGAGAACACGCCTTCGGGCAGTTGCACCATCGGGGCAAGCCCGCCGCCACCGGCGACGGCGCGGGTACCTTTGCGCTCGAACGGGTTGTTGCGGCAGGCGTCGAACACCAGGATCGAGGTTCGCGCCTTCTTGTTCTGGAGGCGCTCGACGATGCGATCGGCCAGGATGGAGGCATCACGCACCAGCTCTTCCTGCCCTTCCGTCGCCGCCGGCACGTCCGTCGGCAGCAGATAGTTCTGGCCTGCGATTTCGAAGCCGTGGCCGGCATAGAAGAAGAACGCGGTGTCGCCGGGCTCGACCGTCCGATCGAACGCGAGCAGCGTCTCCGAAAATTGCTGCCGGCTCTGGTTTTCGGCGACCATCACCGAGAAGCCGAGCTGCTTCAGCGTATCGCCCATCGTGCGGGCGTCGTTGACCGCCTTGAGCAGTTTCGGAACGTTCCTGTAGTCGTTGTTGCCGACGACGAGCGCAACGCGCTTCTCGGCACAAGCGGGAAGCGCGAAACCGCTGAGGCCGGCCGCGAGGCCAAGCGCTGCCAGTACTCTGAAAAGCCGACGCGTCATCGAAAATCCCTCAAGAACGGCCCACGCCGGTTCCTTCGAACAGCGGTTCATGGGAACCGCGTCGTTGATGTGATAGTCGGCCCAGCCACATCGCTGGTTCAACAGCCCTGAGGAGTCAGGTCTGTCGTCTAGCCTATGGTAGATGCCACCGGAATCTGCTTTTTCTCGGTGAATTCTTGTGGGCAATTCCGCTGGAAGTGGGGCCGCCGTGTATCGCTGGTGCACCGACGAGGTCGAGCCGCACGACCGCTTCGACTTTTGGCGCGAGGTGCGCGCCAAGGGCCTGTTCGGCGTCACCGTCGAACTCGAGCGCGAACGCCGCGCGGACTTCTTCGGCGAATTCTCGCTGCGCCAGCTTGGCGGAGCCGGCCTGGTCGAGCTGAAGGCCTCCCATTACACGGTCGAGCGCAGCACGACCGACATCGCTCACGCGCCGGGCGACAGCCTCTGCGTCTATCAGCAGCTCGGCAGCGGCGCCTGGTTCGGCGGCATGCGCGGCAGCGACTTCACGATCGCCAATGGCAGCTTCGCCACCAGCCATACCGACCAGCCCTATCGCGCGGAGCCGCTGGGCACGGGAGGCTTCCACCTGCGAATCCTGAAGGTACCGCTGAGCGGCCTCTCCACACAGGACAAGCGCATGCGCGAGCTTGCGCCCCGGACGTTCGACGATTCCACCCTGACGCCTCTGCTCGGCGCCTGCTTTGCCGATCTCGGCCAGGTTGCCGCGGGTGATGACGGCGCCGCCGATGCCGCTTCCCTCGTCCAGGCTTTAGCCCATCTGGCGCTGATCGAGCGCGGCATCCTGCGGCCCGGCAGCCGCCTCGGGCAGGCCGCACTGCGGACCGCCCGGCTCTCGCACGCACGGCGCCTGATCGCGCGTCACCTGCAAGACCCAAATCTGGCGCCGACGATGGTGGCCGACCTGCTCGGCGTCTCCGTGCGTCACCTGCATATGTTGTTCGAAAGCGCGGCCAGGAGTTTTTCGCAAACCGTGACGGACGAACGCCTGAACCAGAGCCGCCGTTTGATGCGCGAAGCCCCGGAGCGGCTGATCGCCGACATCGCGACCTCCTGCGGGTTCGACAGCCTCGCGACCTATTACCGGGTCTTCAATGCCGCTTACGGGATGGCGCCCGGCGACTTCCGCGCGCAGGGGCCGGAGGGGGGCTAGCCGACGTTTGGGCCGTTCCGGCCGATCGCCGGATTGGGCGGAAAACCGCAGCCGCGCCCGCTATTTGGGCGAAAACCTCAGGTTTTTTAGGGCCTTCCCGCGCCTGCTCCATTGACTTTGGCCGATTCCGCCCTATGTTCCGTGGCGACGCGGCTCAGATCGAAGAGCGATTCCTGAGCCTGGCGCTTTGTTCGCGTGAGTCAGCACCCCCAGCTTCTTTGAGAGCGCGCCGTTTCGGGGTGGAACGCGACAGCCTTATTACCCTCGATTCCGAACGGCGGTTTCGACCAGAGGCTCAATGTCTTTTACCCATCTCGGACTATCCGAAAAAGTCCTCGCCGCAGTGGCGGCCACCGGTTACACCACCCCCACCCCCATTCAGGAACAGGCGATCCCTCACGTCCTCGCTCGCAAGGACGTGCTCGGCATCGCCCAGACCGGCACCGGCAAGACCGCAGCCTTCGTGCTGCCGATGCTCACCATCCTCGAAAAGGGTCGCGCCCGGGCGCGCATGCCGCGCACCCTGATCCTCGAGCCGACCCGCGAACTCGCGGCGCAGGTGAAGGAAAACTTCGACCGCTACGGCGCGGGTCAGAAACTCAACGTCGCCCTCCTGATCGGCGGCGTTTCCTTCGGCGACCAGGATGCCAAGCTGACGCGCGGCGTCGACGTGCTGATCGCTACTCCCGGCCGCCTGCTCGACCACACGGAGCGCGGCGGCCTGCTGCTCACCGGCGTCGAGCTGCTCGTCATCGACGAAGCCGACCGCATGCTGGACATGGGCTTCATTCCCGACATCGAGCGCGTCTGCAAGCTCGTCCCGTTCACGCGGCAGACCTTGTTCTTCACCGCGACCATGCCGCCGGAGATCCGGCGCATCACCGAAACCTTCCTGCACAATCCGCAGAAGGTCGAGGTATCGAAGCCCGCCACGACCGCTGTCACCGTTACACAGTGTCAGGTCCCGGCCGGGCGCGAGGCGCATGAGAAGCGCGATCTGCTTCGCCGATTGCTGCACGAGGCCAAGGATCTCCAGAACGCGATCATCTTCTGCAATCGCAAGCGCGACGTCGCCGTCGTTCACAAATCGCTGCAAAAGCACGGCTTCAGCGTCGGCGCGCTGCACGGCGACATGGACCAGTCGGCCCGCACGGCGGCACTCGAGCAGTTCCGCAAGGGCGAGCTGCCCCTCCTCGTCGCATCCGACGTCGCCGCCCGCGGCCTCGACATCCCCGAGGTTAGCCACGTCTTCAATTTCGATGTTCCCCACCATCCCGACGACTATGTCCACCGCGTCGGCCGCACCGGTCGCGCAGGCCGGTCCGGCATGGCGATCTCGCTCGTCACGCCGCTCGACCAGAAGTCGATGGTGGCGATCGAAAAGCTGATCGGCCAGAGCATTCCGCGCGCCGAAGGCGATTTCGAAGTCCGCACGGATGCTTCCGATGCTGGCGAGCGTCCGCGCGAGCAGCGCGGCCGTGAACGTTCACGCGGCGGTCGCGGCAAGCCGCAACGCGGCCGTGATCGTGAGCGCAGCCACGAGCCGCGCGAACCACGTGGCGAGGCACAGCCTTCAGCCGAAGCACGGCCCGCTCCCGAAGCAAGGCCCGTTTCCGAAGCGAGGCCCGCGCGCGAGGCAAGGCTTCCGCGTGAAGCCAGACCTCCCCGTGAAGGCAGACCTGCGCGTGAAGGCAAGCCATCATCCGAGCCGCGTGACGGGGCGCGCCAGCAGGCCAATCCGTCGCATGTGCCGTCGATCGGCCGTCCCGAGCCGCGTCGGCAACGCGAGGCCGACAGCGAGCCGGGCGACCACTCGCATCTGCCGGCATTTCTGCTGCGTCCGGTTCGCTCCCCCGCCGGCGCCTGAAGCACGATGTGCTCCGGCTTTGGTTGAAACCAAGCCGGCGCGCACTTTTTCGGATGCATTCGTGGACGTATATTTACGGGGCGTTCACGATCGTCCGTTAGCCTACGAACATAATTTAAGTATTGCTGCGGTCGACGGCGCGCCGATCGTTGTGGGGTATGTTCCGTGGTCAAGGTGCTCGACGAACACGAACGCACGATGGCGTTCGCCGAGGTAGCGCTCGGTCAGATCCGGTCGCTACGGCAGACGGCAATTCCCCGCAATTACGAGATCTGGTACGTCTACGCCACCGGCTACAACGCCCCGCTCAACAAGATCATCAACGAGACGCTGGCGCGGAGCGGCAAGCTGACCGAAGCCGATCTCGATCAGATCTACGAGACCTACCTCTCCCACATCAAGACCACCGACCGCATCGACAAGGTCGGCGCGCGCGTCATCGGCGAGATCGACGACGTGATGAAGGTCCTGGGCGACGCGCTCGGGATGACCGGCTCCTACGATGCCAGCCTGTCGGGCGCGACCGAAAAGCTGTCATCGGCCAAGAGCCGCGAGCAGATCAAGTCGATCGTCGAGACGCTGCTGCGTTCCACCAGCGAGATGCGTGAGACCAACAAGGCACTGGAAGACCGGCTGACGCTCTCGAAGAGCGAGATCAGCAACCTCCAGCAGAGCCTGGAGGCGATCCGCGCCGAGAGCCTGACCGATCCGCTGACGGGGCTCGGCAACCGCAAATATTTCGATCGCATGATCGACATGGCCGTGCAAGGCGCGCTCGCCTCCGGCGAGCCGCTGTCGCTGCTGCTGGTCGACATCGATCACTTCAAGTCGTTCAACGATTCCTACGGCCATCTCACCGGCGACCAGGTGCTCCGGCTGGTCGGCCTGTCGCTGAAGCAGACCATCAAGGGCCAGGACATCACCGCCCGCTATGGCGGCGAGGAATTCGCGGTCGTGCTGCCCAACACCGCGCTGCGCCAGGCCCTCACGGTGGCCGATCACATCCGCCGCGCGGTGATGGCCAAGGAATTGAAGAAGAAGTCGACCGGCGAAATCCTCGGCCGCGTCACCATCTCCGTCGGAGTCTCCATGCTCAAGCAGGGCGACGACACCGAGGCGCTGATCGAACGCGCGGATGCCTGCCTTTACGCCGCCAAACGCAACGGCCGCAACCGCGTGATCTGCGAGGCCGATCCGGAATTCGCGGTCGAGACGCACAACCGGGTGGCGTGACGCCGAAGCCGCGCACCGCCACCCGCGCTTGACATTCTGACCTGACGAACGACATCTCCCTCGCCGCCTTGAGGTGTCCGCCCGCGCGCATCCGGAGGACTTGTCGTCTTGCCCAATCCGCATGATTTTCACTCACCGCAACCGTCCTACACCAGGGACGAGCTGCTGAGATCGAGCGAGGGCGGCTATTTCGGCCCAGGCAATGCGCAATTGCCGGCGCCGCCGATGCTGATGATGGACCGCATCACGGAGATCAGCCTGGACGGCGGCGAGTTCGGCAAGGGCCACATCGTCGGCGAGCTCGACATCGCGCCGGGCCATTGGTTCTTCGATTGCCACTTTCGCGGCGATGCCACGATGCCGGCGTCTCTGGGTTTGGATGCCATGTGGCAGATGGTCGGCTACTGGCTGGGATGGTCGGGCTCCCCAGGCAAGGGCCGCGCCATCGGCGTCGGCGAGGTCGCGTGCACGGGCGAGGTCACACCGAACGCGCAATGCGTGCGCTACGAAGTCTCCATGAGGATGGTCCGGCGCGGCAAGCTGGTGCTCGGTATTGCCGACGGTCGCGTGCTGGCCGACGGCATCTGCGTCTTCACCGCCAAGGACATGCGGGTTGGTCTGACCAAAGCCGTGGAGTGAACCTCAAGCCCTTCGCGTGGCGCGCTTGCGGGCCGGGCTCTTCTTGCCGACTTTCTTCGCCGCTTTCGCAGGCTTGGCGACCTTCTTCGCCGGCTTGTTCGCTGGCTTCTTTACCGCCTCCTTCGCCTTGGGTCGCTTCTTCACCTTGGCGCGCTGGGCGGCGGCGAGAGCCGCCCTCGCCCATTGCGCGAGTTCCGCGGAATCGTCGAACAAGCGCGCGGGCAGCTCCCAATAGGAGTTCACCACCACGGTCTTGGCGCGGGTCGCGTATTGGAACGGCTTCGAGCCCTCCGCTTCAAAATCCGGGATGGTCACCTCGTCGGCGCGGAAAAACAGGCCGGCGCGCAAGGCAAGCGCGAAGTTGATGCCGTCGGCGGAAATGCCGTAGCCGGAGAACATTTTCCGGATGGCGACGGGGCCGAAATCGGCGAACAGGTCGATCAGGAATCCGCGGTCCATGGGCAGGCTCTCTCGTGCCCCGGACGCAGCGCAGCGTGAAACGGTGCGCTGCTGAGCCGGGGCCCAGCGTCTTGGACTGGTGACCATAGCGTGGGTCCCGTCTCTGCGCAGCAACGCAAGCGCGCTGCAGCGCGTCCGGGATACGAGAGCAACGTGAGAAAACTACCCGTCGATCTGCGCCGGACGCAGCTCGACCGACTCGCCGCAGCCGCAGGCGGAGATCTGGTTGGGGTTGTTGAAGACGAACTGGGCCTGCATCTTGTCGGCCTTGTAGTCCATCTCGGTGCCGAGCAGGAACAGTACGGCCTTCGGATCGACCAGGATCTTGACGCCCTTGTCCTCGACGACCTCGTCGGTCGGACGAACATCATGGGCGTATTCGACGGTGTAGGACTGACCGGCACAGCCGCCGTTCTTGACGCCGACGCGCAGGCCAACGATCTCGGAATCGGCGCGCTGGGTCAGCTCGTTGATGCGCTGGGCAGCCGCGTCCGTCAGCCGCATCACCTGCGGGCGGGGCCGCCGCGGCTTTGGAGTGGATGCTGGTGTCGAGCCCGACGATATCTGTGTCATGTCAGTGATGTGGTCCGTTGCCGAGCGAATTCAATGCCAAGGATCGAAAGCAGGTTACGCGTCACCACATATTGAGCACGAGGCGAGCCTCGTCACTCATGCGCTCCGGCGTCCAGGCCGGCTCCCAGACCACCTTGACGTCGACCACGCCGACGCCGGGAACGCTGGCGACCGCGTTCTCGACCATCGTCGGAAGCTCGCCGGCGGCCGGACAATTCGGTGTCGTCAGGGTCATCTGGACGTCGACCGAGCGATCGTCCTTGATCTCGACCTTGTAGATCAGGCCGAGCTCGTAGATGTCGGCCGGGATTTCCGGATCGAACACGGTCTTGAGCCCGGCGATGATCTCGGTGGTCAAACGCTCGGTCTCCTCAGGCGGCAGCGCCGACTGGGTCTCCATCGGATTGGCTTTGATTTCGGCCGTGTCACTCATGCGAACAAATCCCGCGCCTTCAACAGCGCCTGTGCCAGATGATCGACTTCTTCCCGCGTATTATACATGCCGAACGACGCCCGGCATGTGGCCGTGACGTTGAACCGCTCTAAAAGCGGCATCACGCAATGGGTGCCGGCGCGCACGGCGATGCCCTGGCGGTCGATCACGGTGGCGACGTCATGGGCGTGCGCGCCCTTGAGCTCGAAGGAGATGACCGGGCCCTTGCCCCGCGCCGTCCCGATCAGCCGCAACGAGTTGATCTCGCGCAGCTTGTCCTGGGCGTAGGTGACGAGATCGTGCTCATGCGCCGCGATCCGCTCCTTGCCGATCGAATTGACGTAGTCGATGGCGGCGCCAAGTCCGACGGCCTCGACGATCGCCGGCGTGCCGGCCTCGAATTTGTGCGGGGGATCGCCATAGGTGACGACATCGCGCGAGACCTCGCGGATCATCTCGCCGCCGCCGTTGAACGGGCGCATCGCGACCAGGTGGTCGTACTTGGCCCAGAGCACGCCGATGCCGGTCGGACCGTAGACCTTGTGGCCGGTGAAGACGTAGAAGTCGCAGCCGAGGTCCTGGACGTCGACGGGCAGATGCACGGCGCCCTGGCTGCCGTCGACCAGCACGGGAATGCCGCGGGCGTGGGCGATCTTAACGACGTCCTTGACCGGAACGATGGTGCCGAGCGCGTTCGACATCTGCGTGATCGCGACCAGCTTGGTCTTCGATGTCAGCAGCTTTTCGAATTCGTCGATGAGGAAATTGCCCTCGTCGTCGACCGGCGCCCATTTGATCACGGCACCATGGCGCTCCCTGAGGAAATGCCAGGGCACGATGTTGGAGTGGTGCTCCATGATCGAGATGACGATCTCGTCGCCTTCTTTGATGTTCGGTTCACCCCAGGACGAGGCGACGAGGTTGATCGCCTCGGTCGCGTTGCGGGTGAAGATCACTTCCTCGGTCCGGGCAGCGTTGATGAACTGCGCCACCTTGGTGCGGCCGCCCTCATAGGCTTCGGTCGCGGCATTGGCGAGGTAATGCAGGCCGCGATGCACGTTGGCGTATTCGGAGGTGTAGGCCTGCGTCATGCGATCGAGCACGGCGCTCGGCTTCTGTGCCGAGGCGGCGTTGTCGAGATAGACCAGCGGCTTGCCATAGATCTGCATGGCCAGCGCCGGAAAATCCTGGCGCACGCGCGCGACGTCGTAGGCGCCGTTCTTGACTGCCGGATGCGTGCTCATTGGCGCCGCTCCAGCCAGCGCTCGGCAATGCCGATCACGTGCTCGCGCAGATCATCGTCGGCGATCTGCTCGATCGCCTCGCCCACGAAAGCCTGGATCAGCAGGGCCTGGGCCTGCTTCTCCGGCAGGCCGCGCGCCTTCAGATAGAACAGCAGGCTTTCGTCGAGCGCACCGGCGGTTGCGCCGTGACCGCAGGAGACATCGTCAGCGAAGATCTCGAGCTCGGGCTTGTTGTCGGCCTCGGCTTCGTCCGAGAGCAGCAGCGCACGGATCATCATCTTGCCGTCGGTCTTCTGCGCATCGGGACGAACGATGATGCGGCCCTGAAACACCGAATGGGCGCGATCGTCGATCACGGCACGGAAGACTTCGCGGCTGACGCAATTCGGCACGGCGTGGTCGACGACCAGCGTGGTGTCGCCATGTTCGGTCTTCTGCAACAGGTTCACGCCGTTGACGGAGAGCTCACTGCCCTCGCCTGCCAGCGTGATGAAGCCTTGCAGGCGGCTGACCGCAGCACCGGTGGTCATGTTGAAGAAATTCAGCTTCGTGTTCGCACCGACCGTGACGAACTGCGAAGTGATGTTCACCGCATCCGGCGAATCGTCCATCAGGCGGATATGCGCGACGTCGGCGTTGTCGCCGACCGAGAGGATGACGGCATCGTTGACCTGGTAAGCCTTGGCGCCGGCCGCGACAAAGGTCTCGATGATGGTGGCACGAGCGGCCTTCCCGACGGCGACCTGCGAGCGGGTGAAAGCCGACGCGGAAGACGCAACCGCGATGTGAATGACCTGAATCGGCGCGGACAGCTGCACGCCGTCGGCGATATCAACCACGACACCGTCGGTCGCCATCGCCGCGTTCAGCGCGATCACCGCATCGGTCGCCGCGGTCTTCAACAGACCGGAATCCTTCTCCAGCGTCTCCCGCAACGTCTTAAAGCCCGCCTCGGAGGCCAGCGCCTTGACGTCGGAGAGATCGGCAGCGAACACGCCATCGACCAGCACCAGCTTGCGGGCGCCAGCGATCGCATGCGCCTTCACCGCGTCTGCGGCCCGCTTCAACGCAGCCGCATCGGGCGCAGCCGCGAGCGGCAGCACCTCGCCGACCAGCGCGCGCAGATCGGTGTACTTCCACTCCTCGATCCGGCGGTGCGGCAGGCCGAGACGCTCGTAGGTCTCGAACGCCTCGCGGCGCGCCGCGATCACGGAAGGCGAACCCGGCAGACGGCCTTCGGCGCTGGCGAACAGATCGCTCACCGCGCGGCCATTTCCGGTCTTTGCCACAGCAACGTTCATCGCAAAATTCCTTACGCGGCATCCTCGAACTGGGCGTAGCCGGACGCTTCCAGCTCCAGCGCCAGTTCCTTGCCGCCGCTCTTCACGACACGCCCCTTCGACATCACGTGCACGATGTCGGGAACGATGTAGTTCAGCAGCCGCTGATAATGGGTGATGACGACCATCGCGCGCTTGGGCGAATGCAACGCGTTGACGCCGTCGGCTGCGATGCGCAGCGCGTCGATGTCGAGACCGGAATCCATCTCGTCGAGGATGCACAGGCTCGGCTCGAACAGCGCCATCTGCAGCACCTCGTTGCGCTTCTTCTCGCCGCCGGAGAAGCCGACATTGACACCGCGCTTGAGCATGTCCTGCGGGATGTTCAGCGACTTCGAGACTTCGCGAACCTTCTTCAGGAAGTCGGGCGTCGAATACTCGCTCTCACCGCGCGCCTTGCGCTGCGCGTTCAGCGCGGTGCGCAGGAAATTCATGGTGGAGACGCCGGGAATCTCGACCGGATACTGAAACGCCAGGAACACGCCCTTGGCGGCGCGCTCGTTCGGGGCCATCGCGAGCAGGTCTTCGCCCTTGAACAGGATCTCGCCGTCGGTGACCTCGTAACCCGGTTTGCCGGCGATGACGTGGGACAGCGTCGACTTGCCGGAACCATTCGGCCCCATGATCGCGTGGATCTCGCCCTCGTTCACGGTCAGCGTCAGCCCGTGGAGGATCTCACGTTCCTCGACACGAATCTTCAGGTCTTTCACTTCAAGCAAAGCCATCTTGGTGTCCAGTTTATTCAAATGATGCATGGGCGCGCAACGCGCGCCGCGAGGGTCGACGCTAGCCGACCGATCCTTCAAGCGAGATCGAGATCAGCTTCTGCGCTTCCACCGCGAATTCCATTGGCAGTTGCTGCAGCACGTCCTTGACGAAGCCGTTGACGACGAGGCCGACCGCCTCCTCCTGCGTGAGGCCACGCTGGATGCAGTAGAACAGCACGTCCTCGGAGATCTTGGACGTGGTGGCCTCGTGCTCGAACGTCGCCGACGAGTTCTTGGCTTCGATGTAGGGTACGGTGTGCGCGCCGCATTTGTCGCCGATCAACAGCGAATCGCAAGCGGTGAAGTTGCGCGCGCCGGTCGCCTTGCGATGCGCCGTGACGAGGCCGCGATAGGTGTTCTGCGACCTGCCGGCGGCGATGCCCTTGGAGATGATGCGGCTCGACGTGTTCTTGCCGAGATGGATCATCTTGGTGCCCGAGTCGACCTGCTGATAGCCGTTCGAGATCGCGATCGAGTAGAATTCACCACGCGAATTGTCGCCGCGCAGGATGCAGCTCGGATACTTCCAGGTGATCGCCGAACCGGTCTCGACCTGGGTCCAGGAGATCTTGGAATTGTTGCCGCGGCAATCGCCACGCTTGGTGACGAAATTGTAGATGCCGCCCTTGCCTTCCGAATTGCCCGGGTACCAGTTCTGCACCGTCGAATATTTGATCTCGGCGTCGTCGTGGGTGACGAGCTCGACCACGGCCGCGTGCAGCTGGTTCTCGTCGCGCTGCGGCGCGGTGCAGCCCTCGAGATAGGAGACGTAGGAGCCCTTGTCGGCGATGATCAGCGTGCGCTCGAACTGGCCGGTGTTGCGCTCGTTGATGCGGAAATAGGTCGACAGCTCCATCGGGCAGCGCACGCCCGGCGGCACGTAAACGAACGAGCCGTCCGAGAACACCGCCGAGTTCAGCGTCGCATAGAAATTGTCCGACGTCGGCACCACGGATCCCAGATATTTCTGCACCAGCTCGGGATGCTCGCGGATCGCCTCCGAGATCGGCATGAAGATCACGCCAGCCTTCTTCAGCTCCGCCTTGAATGTGGTCGCAACCGAGACCGAATCGAACACGGCGTCGACCGCGATCTTGCGCCTGTTGGGGTCTTCCTCGCCGGGCTTCGGCTCGACGCCTTCGAGCATGGCGACTTCCCGCAAGGGAATGCCGAGCTTCTCGTAGGTCTTGAGGATCTCGGGATCGATCTCGTCGAGCGAGGTGATCGTCTTCTTCGGCTTCGGGGCCGAATAGTAATAGAGGTCCTGGAAGTCGATCTTGGGATAGTCGACGCGCGCCCAGGTCGGCTCGGTCATGGTCAGCCAGCGCCGATAGGCCTCGAGCCGCCACTGGAGCATCCAGGCGGGTTCGTTCTTCTTCTCGGAGATGAACTTGACGGTCTCTTCCGACAGCCCCTTGGGGGCCTTGTCGGACTCGATCAGGGTCTCAAACCCATAACGATACTGATCGACGTCGATGCGCTTCACGCGCTCGACCGTCTCTTGCACGGCTGGCATTCTATCCTCCGCTCGCGGTTTCAAGGACCGCGGTGGATCATCAAACTCGGACGACTATTACGATGTTTCTTGGCGGGACGCACGCGCTTAGAACCGTTCAAGCCGTGTTTCATCGCTTATCCCTTAAGTAGGGTATTACCGAGCTTTCGCCAAGCCTCTAACGCCCTGTTGATGTCATCCGGCCCCGTGGACCAGCCCAGACTAAGACGCACCGCTCCTTGGGCGACGGTCGGATCATACCCCATTGCCGACAACACGTGGGACGGCTGCACCTTGCCCGAGGAACAGGCAGATCCCGAGGACACCGCGACACCTTCGAGGTCGAAACCGATCACCGCGGTCTCGGCTTTCAAGCCCGGAGCCGTGAAAAGAACGGTATTCGGCAACCGCCCGACGTCGCTTGAGAAGACCGTTGCGCCGGCGATGGAGCGAATGCCATTTTCCAAGCGATCTCTTAGGCTTGCCATCCGCTCCGCATCCTCCGGCAAAGCCTCAAGGGCAACCCGCACCGCTGCGCCGAAGCCGGCAATGCCGGCGACATTCTCGGTTCCGGCGCGCCGGTTCAGCTCCTGCCCGCCGCCCCGCAGCACCGGCTCAAGTCCGGCCACACCCTCGGCCACGACCAACGCGCCGATACCCTTGGGGCCGCCGATCTTGTGCGCAGAAAAGGTCGCAAGGTCTGCGCCGATAGCTTTGATATCGAAAGGAATTTTTCCAAGCACCTGGATTGCATCGACGTGCAGGAGGCCACCAGCCCCGTGAACGATTCCCGCGGCCTCGGCGATAGGCTGCAGCGCGCCGGTCTCGTTGTTGGCCGCCATGATAGAGACCAGCGCCGGCGAGCCGTCGCCGAGCAGCGCCTTCAAATGGCCGAGGTCGATCACGCCGGAGCGCGTGACCCGGATCTGGACGATCTTATCCGCTGGGAACCGGCCGCCCGCCAGCACCGAAGCATGCTCGACAGCCGAGACCAGAAGCCGCTCGACAGGCCCGCCAGAAGGCCCTCGAAGGCCCGGTGACAGCGCCAGCGCGTTGGCTTCGGTTCCCGCGGAGGTGAAAACCACGTTCCGCGGCAGCGCGCCTACGGCCACCGCGAGCGTGGTCCGTGCGTCCTCGACAAGCCGACGCGCCTTGCGCCCCTCGGCGTGCACCGAGGACGGATTGCCGATCAGCTCGTAGGCTGCGAGCATTGCGCTTCGCGCCTCGGCGCGAAGCGGCGTGGTCGCGTTCCAGTCGAGATAAACACGGCTCGGCATGACGTACTATATTACCATTATGGTCAGGGCTGTTTCGCGCGCTCTGGTACCCGACATGGGCCCGCAGGGAGCGCTTGGCAATCTCGATTCCCAATCGCGATCGCGCGATGACGGCCATCACACGCTAACGTCTTGAGCGGATTGCGGGATGTTCAAGATGCTTGCTTTTTGACCCTCGCCTCATGTTAGAACGCGCGCGTCAGTTCGCCGCGCGCCGCTCGCGCATCATCCGAGGGCGCCGCTCCACCCTTCCATTCGCGGTTTGATCGGCCAGCAGCCGATGAAATCCGCACAATCGGTTGATTGTTGAAGAGCGTCTTCAAGGGATCAATCAAGAGATCATCATGCCTGAAGTTATTTTCACCGGCCCCGCCGGCCGTCTCGAAGGCCGCTACCATCCGGCCAAGCAGAAGAACGCGCCGATCGCGATGGTCCTGCATCCGCATCCGCAGTTCCACGGCACGATGAATCATCAGATCATCTACCAGTGCTACTATGCGTTCGCGCATCGCGGCTTCTCGGTGCTGCGATTCAATTTCCGCGGCGTCGGCCGCAGCCAAGGCTCGTTCGACCACGGCACCGGCGAATTGTCGGACGCGGCCGCGGCGCTCGACTGGGCGCAGACCATCAATCCCGAAGCGCGCGCCTGCTGGGTTGCCGGCTTCTCCTTCGGCGCCTGGATCGGCATGCAGCTGCTGATGCGCCGCCCGGAGGTCGAGGGCTTCATCTCGATCGCGCCGCCCGCCAACCTCTATGACTTCTCGTTCCTCGCGCCCTGCCCGTCCTCAGGCCTGATCGTGCATGGCGAGAAGGACGCGGTGGTGCCGCCCAAGGACGTCAACACGCTGGTCGAGAAGCTGAAGACGCAGAAGGGCATCGTGATCGACCAGCAGGTCATCCCCGGCGCCAATCATTTCTTCGACGCCAAGCTCGAGCCGCTGATGGAAACCATCACCGCCTATCTCGACATGCGCCTCGCCAACGTGCGCTGAGGCGTCGTCGCTAAGCCCTGTAGCCCGGATGGAGCGAAGCGAAATCCGGGAAGCTCCATGCGCGGAGACAGGGCGCCGGATTGCGCTTCGCTCCATCCGGGTACGAAACTAAAGCTCGGCTTTAGGCTAGCTTGAGCGCAACGATCCCCATCACGACGAGCGCGATGCCCGCAAGCTTCATCGCGCTCAAGGTCTCGCCGAACAGCACGACGCCCATGACGAAGGTGCCGGCGGCGCCGATCCCGGTCCAGACCGAATAGGCGACGCCGACCTCGAGCACCTTCAAGGCACGCCCGAGCAGGACAACGAAGGCGGCGAGCAGCACGAGCGAGACGATGCTCCAGCCAGCCCGCGTATAGCCCTCCGCATATTTCATCGAGATCGCCCAACCGACATCGAGTGCTCCGGCGATCACCAGCATCAGCCAGGCCACGGACTGCGACATCCCGCGTGCTCAGGCCGCAAGCTTGAGCAGATGCGCGTCGTGGCGCACGAGGAAGGCGCGCAACAATTGCGGATAGTCTGCGCCGACGGCGGTACGGACGCTCGAACGCAGCGCCAGCTCGGCGCGCCACGCCCGCACCTTCGGCACATCGCGGAAAATGCCGTGCTCGGTCAGCTCGTCGAACAAATCGAAGTAGCGGAAGACGGGAGCGAACACGGCGTCGACCAGACTGAACGCTTCGCCAGCAAAATAAGGACCGGCACCGAGCGCCGCTTCGACCCGGGCGAATTTAGCGACGAGCGCCTGACGCTTGCTCTCGAAGGTCTCCGCATCGGTGGTGGTCTCCAGGCCCCAGAGGTCGCCGAGCACTGCCGAACCAAACTCCATCCACGCCCGGTGCTCGGCACGCTTCAAGGCATCCGCCGGATGCAGCTTCACACCGCCTTGCGTCTCCTCGATGTACTCGCAGATCACATTGCTCTCGAACAGCGCGACCTCGCCCTTCTCGCTCGTCACGACCAGCACCGGCACCTTGCCAAGCGGCGACAGTTTGAGAAACCAGTCCGGCTTGTTGGCGAGATCGATGTCGACCCGCTCGAACGGGACGCCCTTCTCCTTGAGCGCGATCACCGCGCGCTGCACGTATGGACAAAGCTTGTGACTGATCAGTTTGAGTGAAGCGGTCATGGCAAAGATCCCGGCAGTTGATGCAACTGCATCCAATATAAATGCATCTGCATGTACTCGTCAAGTTCAATGCATTTGCATCAACTGCCATCGATCTCAGGATTACCTCAAGGCCGCGCGATCACCCCGCCCGTCATCGGCATCGGCACGCCCGTGGTCGCGGGATACGACAGCGGCAGGCCCTTCAGGCCGCGCGCGGCCAGGAAGCCGAAGGCCTGCGCCTCGATGGCGTCGGAGGCCCAGCCGACTGTCTCCGCCGCCTCAACGGTGGCGGACCCGACGCGCTCCCGCAGCATCTGGAGCATGGTCCGGTTGCGGGCACCGCCGCCGCAGACGATCCAGCTTCGCGGCCTGCGTGGCAGCAGCGGGATGATGCGGGCGATGGCCGCTGCGGTGAAGGCGGTCAGAGTCGCGGCCCCGTCGGCCGGCTGCACCTCGCCGAGCTTCAGTGCGGCGAAATCGTTGCGGTCGAGCGATTTCGGCGGCGGGCTCGCGAAGAATGGCAACTGCAGCGCCCGCGCGATCCAGGCTTCGTCCGCCTTGCCGAGGGCTGCGAACTTTCCGTCCGCGTCGAACGCCTGATTCATGGTGCGGTACATGAAATCGTCGAGCAGCGCGTTGCCCGGACCGGTGTCGCAGGCGATCAGCGCATCGCTGCCGTCGATGTAGGTGATGTTGGAGACGCCGCCGATATTGACCACGACGATCGGCCCTTCGCGCTCCAGCGACTGGGCGAGCGCCCGATGATAGACCGGCACCAACGGCGCGCCCTGCCCGCCGGCCTCGACGTCGGCGGCACGGAAATCATGCATCACGGGGATATGGATCGCCCTGGCCAGCGTCAGCGCGTCCCCGATCTGCACCGTCAGTCTCTTCTCGGGGCGGTGCAGCACGGTCTGGCCGTGGAAGCCGACGATGTCGATGTCTTCCGGCCTCATCCGGTTCTGGGCGACAAAGGCGGCAACCGCCTCAGCATGCGCCTGGGTCACCGCGCGCTCGGCCTCGGCCAAAATCCCCGGCCGGGCATCGCGCTGCGGCAGGTGCACCGCCTCGCTCAGCGCCTGGCGCAGCAGGTTGCGCTCCGCCGGGCTATAGGGCCGGTAGCCGGAGGGCCCGAATGCCTTCACCTGCTTTCCGTCGGTTTCGATCAGCGCGACATCCACCCCGTCCAGCGAGGTGCCGCTCATCAAACCGATTGCCGTCAGCATCATGGATCAGCGTCCTCAAGAGACCCTTCCGGCATGCCGATCTTGTGCCAGAGGGACACATCTTATAATGCCACAGGCCAAAGTGGCGGGCAGCAACCGAGTTCCCACGGAAGACCCTTAAATTGCTCCCGAAACAGTAAACCAAGAATTGTCAGGCGCGCCGACAAATGACTGCATTCAAATCGGATTTCCTCAACACGCTGCAGGAACGTGGATTCATCCACCAGTGCTCCGATTTCGAGGGGCTGGACGCACTCGCCACCAAGGGTGAGGTGACCGGTTACGTCGGCTACGATTGCACCGCCCGCTCGCTGCACATCGGCAATTACCTGACCATGATGATGCTGCACTGGCTGCAGGACTCCGGCAACAAGCCGATCACGCTGATGGGCGGCGGCACCACCATGGTCGGCGATCCCTCCGGCAAGGACGAGACGCGCGCGATCCGTTCCGTCGCCGAGATCGAGGCGAACAAGGAATCGATCCGCGGCGTGTTCGCAAAAGTGCTGCGTTATGGCGACGGCAAGAGCGACGCCATCATGCTCGACAATGCCGAGTGGCTGACACAGCTCAACTACATCGAGATGCTGCGCGACGTCGGCCGGCACTTCTCGGTCAACCGCATGCTGACCATGGACTCAGTGCGCCTACGCCTCGAGCGCGAGCAGGAGATGAGCTTCATCGAGTTCAACTACATGATCTGCCAGGCTTACGACTATGTCGAGCTCGCCAGGCGGACCGGCTGCAACTTGCAGATGGGCGGCTCCGACCAGTGGGGCAATATCATCATGGGCGTCGATCTCGGCCGCCGCATGGGCACCCATCAACTGTACGCGCTGACAACGCCCTTGCTGACGACGGCCTCGGGGGCCAAGATGGGCAAGACCGCGCAAGGCGCAGTCTGGCTCAACGCCGACCAGTTCTCGCCGTATGATTTCTGGCAGTACTGGCGCAACACCGAGGATGCCGACGTCGGCAAATTCCTCAAGCTGTTCACGACGCTGCCGATGAGCGAGATCAGGAAGCTCGAGGCGCTCGGAGGCTCCGAGATCAACGAGGCCAAGAAGGTGCTCGCCACCGAAGCGACCGCGCTGCTGCATGGCCGCGATGCCGCGAACGAGGCGGCCGAGACCGCGCGCCGCACCTTCGAGGAAGGCGCGCTGGCCGAGAGCCTGCCGACCGTGGAAATTCCGCGCGGCGAGTTCGACGCCGGCCTCGGCGTGCTCAATGCCTTCGTCAAGGCGGGCCTCGTTGCCTCCAATGGCGAAGCACGGCGCCAGATCAAGGGCGGCGGCCTACGCGTCAATGACGAGCCCGTCACTGACGAGAAGATGGCGTTGTCGGCAGCCGACCTGACGCCGGAAGGCGTGGTCAAGCTGTCGTTCGGCAAGAAGAAGCACATCCTCCTCAGGCCTGCATAGGCGTATGAGCTTTTCGCTGCTTGTCAGGGCGCGCTGAAGCGCGCTCCCTGATCGGCAATGGACCAGAACACGCTAGAGGAACAGTCCAAGCAAGCGACCAGGGATCGCGTCACGGCGACGCCGCAGGGCGTCGTTCGCACCGCACTGGTGGTGCTCGCGCTCTGCTTCACACTCGCCGTGCTCGGCCGCGGCCTCAGCGAAAGCTTCACGGTCTTCCTGAAGCCGATCTCGGAAAACTTTGGGTGGGATCGAGCCCAGGTGGTCTCGATCTATTCGCTAACCTGGCTCGTCAGCGGACTGATGGCGCCGTTGGTCGGGCGCCTGTTCGATCATTCCGGACCGCGCATCGTCTATGCACTGGGCCTTTTGCTGCTCGGCTCGGCCTTCCTGATCGCAAGCCACGCGCAGTCACTCTGGCAATTCCAGCTCTCGATCGGACTCTGCGTCGGGATCGGCGTCGCCTTCATCGGCAATGTGCCGAACTCGATCCTGCTCGGCCGCTGGTTCGGCCCCAAGCTGCCGACCGCCATGGCGGTGGTGTACTCGGCCATGGGGGGCGGCGTGCTGGCGCTGCTGCCGGCCTCGCAGCTTTTGATCGATCATCTCGGCTGGCGCGAAACCTACCAGCTGTTCGGCTTCGCCGCGCTCGGCCTGCTGGTGCCGCTCATGCTGCTGCCATGGCGGCTGTTCGCCTCGGGCTCGCCGCATATCGCGAAGAAGACCGATCCGGATTTCGTCGATCACGGCTGGACCCTTCCGAGCGCGATGCGCCATCACGCCTTCTGGGCGCTGTTCTCGACCTTCTTCTTCACCGCGGTTGGCATGTACGCGATCGCCGCCCAGATCGTGGCCTATCTGATCGATGCCGGCTTTCCGCCGCTGCAGGCCGCGACGGCCTGGGGCTTCTCCGGCGTCGTGCTGGTGTTCGGCATGTTAGGGGTGTCAGCGCTCGACGGCCTGATCGGACGCCGGCCATCGGTGCTGCTCAGCTACGCGATCTCGATCCTCGGCATCTTCCTGCTGTGGCTGTTGCAATACTCCGCCAATCTCCTCCTGCTCACCGGATTCGTGGTCTGCTTCGGCAGCATGATGGGCTCACGTGGACCGCTGATCACGGCGACCGCGATGAAGATCTTCGGGGGCAAGCGCGTCGGCACCATCTACGGCACCATCTCGATCGGCAGCGGGCTCGGCTCGGCTTTCGGCTCCTGGAGCGGCGGCCTGATCCATGACGCGACCCATGGCTACAACGCGCTGCTCGCCTTCGCGCTTGCGAGCGTGGTGCTCGGGATGATCCCGTTCCTGGTCGTGCCCGCTTTGCGGCGCTAGGTCTCCTGAAGGTAACCTGCGGACATTCGCGTCACCGGGAAATTACGGATGGGCACGACGCGAATAGCTGCAAAAAAATGTGCATCGCGCGAGGCTGAAAGTCCCGGCTGCGGTGTTTTGTCCGACATGACAAAAATGTCAGCGCAAATTGCCCTTGGGTGGCTTGCAGGGCAGAACTGAATGCGGCTAGTCGCAAGCATTGGATGGAGGGCACAAACCAATGAACTTTCCCTATCTCGTTCGCTTTCAACCGGTTCTCTTGAGCCTGTTTCGCTTCATCACTGGACTCCTGTTGCTCCAGTACGGCATCGCCAAGCTTTTCAAATTTCCGGTGCTTCCCTACTTCGCAAACATCCCGCCGATCATCTACGCAGCCGGTACGCTTGAGCTCGTGCTTGGCGCGCTGCTGATGATCGGCCTGTTCACCCGCCTCGCGGCGTTCATCCTCTCGGGTGAGATGGCCTTCGCCTATTTCATGGGCCACATGTTCAAGGGCGAGACGCCGGTGTTCCTGCCGCTGCTCAATGGTGGCACCGCGGCGATCCTGTTCTGCTTCGCCTGCCTCTACCTCTCGGCAGCCGGCGGCGGCTCGGTCAGCGCCGATGCGGCGATGGGCAAGGACTAGCGGCACAACCGGCGGCGCGTTCGCGCGGCGCTGAGGCGTCAGCAATTGATTCGTGAATAAAGGGATGGCACCAGTACATTTACGGGTGCCATCTCAGCGCGAGCCCAGCACGTTCCAGACCAGGACGAGGACCGCGACCAGCAGCATCGACATGATGAGGCGGTGGACGAATCGGTTCATGTCCGCTCCCACCGGATTCGGTCGGGACTAAAGACCCACACAATCTTTCTCCCAGTTGACTTGCCATGCGCCGACACGGCGCTTTTCCGCATGGATGTTTGCGCATGCGGCTCGCGGACGCCGCTTGCGCGGCAGCCGTCGCACGCGTCCATTCATGATTGGTAAGAATTTCATGCTACCGACGCGAGCAACAATAACCATTCCGTCGAGGCCGTGATGAAGCTGCTGAGCCACCTCAAGATCCGCACCAAGCTCGCCAGCATGGTCTGTCTTTCGGCACTCACGGTCACGGCCATCATCGGGGTGTCGTCCGTGCTCAGCAAGAGCCGCATGCTGGAGGACCGCGTCCAGCAGATGCGGACCGCGGTCGATATGCTCCACAACCTCGCCCAATCACTCGAAGAGGAGGTCGGCGCCGGCAAGCTGACGCAGGCCGAAGCGAAGGTCCAGTTCCACCAGCGCGGCCGCCGCATGAGCTTCAATGGCGGCCAAGGCTATCCGGTAGTCTATAACGCCGATACGTCCCTCATCGTCAACGGCGCCAACCAGCAGCTCGAAGGCAAGATCACCGGTGCGAAGGACTCCAATGGCGTCCTGATCGCCGACGCCATTATCAAGGCCGGCGCTGAGACCGCACAGGGCGGCGTAACCTCCTATCTCTATCCCCGCCCCGGCCAGACGGAGCCGGTCCGCAAGACCGTGTTCGCGCGCAAATTCGCGCCCTGGAACGCGACGATCAGCTACGGCCTCTATGTCGACGACATCGACGCCGACGTGCGAGCCTTGACGCTGGAATTGGGGGCGATCGGCATCGGCCTGATGCTGCTGATGGCGACACTGTCCTGGCTGATTGCCCGCGACGTGCTCGGCGCGCTCGACCGCCAGAAGAACCGCATGCAGGCCATTTCCGAAGGCGCCATCGACGCCCCGGTCGAGGAGACCGGTCGCGGCGACGAGATCGGCCGCATGGCCGAGACCCTCGAAGTGCTCAGGCAGACCGCCTTGACGGCGCGCAAGCTGGAGGCCGAGCAGGTCGCCACCAAGGCCCGCAGCGAACAGGAGAAGCGTGACGCGCTGATCTCGCTTGCCGACCGGTTCGATGCCTCCGTCGGCCAGCTCGTCGGCCTGATGGCCTCGGGCTCCGGCGAGCTGGAGGTCACCGCCAAGTCGATGTCGTCGACCGCTGAAGGCACCAACCGCCGCGCCGCCGTCGTCGGCTCGGCCGCCACCGAAGCCAGCCAGCGCGTCCAGACGGTCGCGGCCGCCGCCGAGGAGCTCTCCTCCTCCATCACCGAGATCAGCCGACAGGTCGCGCAGTCCGCCGTGGTCACCGGCCGCGCCGTGGATAGCGCACGCCGCACCGACACCATCGTGCGCGCCCTCTCCGACGGCGCCCAGCAGATCGAGCACGTCGCCGAGCTGATTTCCAGCATCGCGGCGCAGACCAATCTGCTCGCGCTCAACGCCACCATCGAGGCCGCACGTGCCGGTGAAGCCGGCCGCGGCTTTGCCGTCGTCGCTTCGGAGGTGAAGTCGCTGGCGAGCCAGACGGCGGAAGCCACCCGCGAGATCGGCGACAAGATCGCGCAGATCCAGGGCGCGACCAAGGAAGCGGTGGACGCCATCGGCGGCATTACCGCCACCATCGAGGAGGTCAGCCGGATCGCTACCTCGATCGGCGCTGCGATCGAGGAGCAAGGCGCCGCCACCGCCGAGATCGCCCGCAGCGTCTCGCAGACGGCCGAGGCCACCCAGGAGGTCACCACCAATATCGGGGGCGTCAGCACGGCAGCGAACGAGACCGGCAATGCCGCAGGCATGGTGCTCGCCGCGGCCTCGAACCTCTCCAAGCAGGCCGAGCAGCTCTCCGGCGAAGTCGGGACCTTCCTGGCCGGCGTGCGCGCGGCGTAGGCCGCACCAAAGCCAGCACGTCGTCATGGCCGGGCTTGTCCCGGCCATCCACGTTCTGCGCGCTTATGGAAACAAAATTCGTGGACGCCCGGGAAAGCCCGGGCATGACGAAGTCGCCTCGCCCCTATCGCCGCGCGAGGGTGCAGCCGCTCGATAGCTGGCGCGTCGGCCCGGTCGAGCCATCGCTCGACTGCGACGGGAATTCCTCGAACGGCGAGTTCTGTTTGCCGGTGTTGAATTCGAAGATCTTGCGGAACAGACCGGGCGCCATCGCCGAAATCGGATTGACGCGCATCACGGGCGCGGCCGGCGTGCCGACGACCTCGTAGGTCACCCCGATCAATCCTTCATTGTTGCCGCCGCCGAGGAAGATGCCGAACAACGGGATCTGGCCGAAGATGTTGTTGACGCCATACATCGGCACGAAGGTGCCGCTCATGCAGACCTGATTGCCGGGGAAGTCGATTGAGCCCTCGATGGTGGCACCGATCATCGGCCCCTTGACCACGCCGTCGCGGATCGTGAGCGCGCCGTTCTGCCGCGTGAACTCCGCGCGCAACGCCGTGAAGGCGACGCCGCTCTGCGCACCGTTGGGAGCGCCCGCCGCGACGCGATCGAGTTGATCCATTCCCTTGACCGAGAAGTCGCGCACGTTGATCAGACCTTCCCGTGTCGTAGGCTCCGACGTCGGCGGCTCCATGGCCACCACCATCTGGCCGCCGAAGACCTTGTTGGTGGTGTCTGTGAAGCGCAGGAAGTTGCCGGCATCGCTGGTCTGGAGATAGATGACCTCGCGGTTGCCCTGGGCGCGGCCGCCGCGCAAATCGGCGGCCACGGGCGTGTCTTTTCCGATCCTGCCGCTCAGCGTGAAGGCTTTGACCGCACCATTGCGCCGCGACATCTTGGCCTCGACGCTGCGCATCGCCTCGCCGTTGAAACCCATGACGGCGCCGAGCTTCACGTCCATGTCGAAATCGAGGTTCTTCGTCTTGCTCTTGGCATCGTCCTTGGAACTGCCTGAGATCGCCGATTTCAGGAAGCCGCGGCCGTCGAATACGTCGCCGCGCATCGTGCCCTTCAGCACGCCATCCTGGCTGCGCTCCACCTTCAGCGAGGCCTTGTCGCCGTCGGACGGCGCGTAGGTCGGGAAGTTCGCGTTCATGAGGTCGCCGTTCGGATCGACCTCGAGCGACCCCTTGATCGCAGCGCCGCCGCCTTCGATGACGATGTCCTCCAGACGTGTCGACTGCGCTGTCGGCACCACCTTGAAGCTGGCCTTGCCCGCTCTGCCCGGCAGCTTGACCCAGCCGGGCAGGATGTTGTCGAGCTTGACCGAGGTCAGGTCGGCCTCGATGCCGAGCTTCGTCGTCTGGTCGGGACCCCCGGCGATCTTGCCGGACAGCTTGATCGGCACCGATCCGCTGACGGCGGGGCCCAGATCGAACCCGAGGCGCGCGCGGCTCGCATCATCCAGCGTGGCCTGCAATTTGACGTCCGCATCGCCCTCGGCCGGCTTGCGGTAGTCGAGCGAGGCCGCCTGCCCGTTGATCTTGACGTCGCCCTTGACTTGATAGCCCTGGTTGCTCGCGACGATCTTGAGGTTGTTGGCCTCCAGCTTCTGGTTCATCACCAGCTTGTCGGCACCAAAACCGTTGAGATCGGCGGTAACGCTGTAGGTGGTATCGGCTTTGGTCAGCTCGCCCTTGACCGGCAACCCAAGCTGGACGTTCGCCGAGAACGTCCCCTTGCTGGTATTGGGATCGATGACGGTCGACGACAGATCGCTCAGGCGATCATTGGAAAGCATTTCGGCGGCCGCAGGCACCGGGCCTTCGACACGGAACCTGGTCCGCGACGGCGACGGCTTGGGCGCCATATCGGGCACCTCGAAGACGAAGTCGGAAATCGTGATCTTGCGGCCCGCTGGCGTATCGGCGATGCCCTGCCCGATATTCACGGTGGCGGTGCGGCCGGTCACGCGCGCTTTCAAATCGGCATCGTGCACTACCGGCAGGCCATCGACGGGCCGAACCGTGACACCGCTCGCCACGATATTGACCGACAGGCCGTCATCGGGAATGGGTGGGCCCTTGCGCGGAAGATTCTTCGTCGGCGAGTTAACGCCGATCTCGATGCGCTGGAGCGTTCCACGCTCGATCCGCTCGATCACCCATTCGCGCAACTCGGGAACGACAAGCGTCGGCCACATCCGCTTGAGCGCGGAGGCCGACATCGGCGTTCCCGCAAAACCCAATGTCAGCCGCGGCTCGCCCGAATAGTCGATGGCCCCGGTGCCGGCGACGCCGATCTCTCCGTTGGAGATATCGGCCTGGGTCAACAGCAGCCTCTTGTGGTCGGTGTCGAAGCGGAAGCCGATCGCAATACGGTTGAAGACCAGCGGCGGCTCGTTGTCGATGCCGCCGAGCAGGATCGAACCGCCGCTGAAACCGAGCTGCCAGTCATTGACGGTGCCGTTGGGCGGCTCGACATGAGCCAGAAGCGTCAGGCGGTTCGCGCCCGAGAGGACCTTGAAGGGAGCGACCAGCACCCGCCGATTGGCGTCCCACTCGACATTGATCTCGGCCGAGTCGATCGCCATCGGAAAGTCGGGCGTATCGGTGTCGATGATATTGCCCGCGCCCACCGCGATCTTGCCGCGAAAAAAGGTCGGCACGCCGTCGCGGCCGAGCTCGCCCTTGAGCTCGCCGGTCAGCGGCAGGTCGGCGGTGTAGGTGAGGTCCTTGACCCGCAGCGCCAGCAGGATGTTGGCGGTCGAGACCTTGTCGGCGCGGATATCGACCGAGCGCACGCCGTTCTCGGTGGGGCCGATCGTGGCACGCAGCGACCACGGACGCGCGCCCTCCTCGCCGAGGCTAAGCGCGACGCCGCCACGGCTCGGACGGCGCAGGCTGAGCGTGATATTCTCGAATGTCCATTTGCTGCCGCGCTGCTGATCGTCGACGATCAGATTGCCGTTCTTCAGGCCGATCTCGTTGAGGTTCTGGCCGTCGAGGCCGGTCATGCTCAGACTGTCGAGCCAGTCGAGGCCCTGAAGAATGCCGGTCGGGGCCGTGGGCTGGGTCGCGGCTTGCGATGCATCGGGGGTCGCAGGCTCGGTTGCGAATGGCGGCGGCGGGACACCGTTGCGCGGGAAAGTCGGCGGCAGCCCCGCATCCTTCTTGGAGGCGACGCCAGTCGCGAGCGGCTTTGCGGTGTCGCCAGCCGACACCGTGACGGTGCCGTCAGGCGCGATCCGGATCGCGAGCTCGGCATCGACGAGGTTGAGGCTTTCGGCGCGCAGATGCCCCATCAGCAGGCCCGCCCCCGACAGCTTCACCTCGGCCTTCGGTGCGGTGGCGACAATGACATGATCGTGGTCGCGCACCACGATGTCACGGATACGCACGGCGATGCGGATCCGCCCGGCCCGCTCGATCTGCGTGCCGCCGACCTCCACGGTGTTGCCGTGACCGATATTGTCCTCGATCGCGGCCGCGAGCCACGGCGTCGCAATGTCGAGATTGATGGGACCGGCGCCGAGCCGCCACCACAGCGCGCCGAAACAGCCGACGAAGATGACGATCAGGGCACCGGCGACCACGGCCACGCGCTTCAGCCAGCGACCACCGCCCAGCCAGCGGCGCAACGGACCAAACCCGTCAGTGAATCGATGGAAGCCCGAATTGGAACGCGACAACAGCCGGCGCGCGCGATAGCCCGCCGCCGCTTCCTGATCCGGATCCCAATCGGCGTCGTCCCATTGCTGCTGCTCTGGTTGGCTGCCGCGCCGATCTAAATCCCGATTGTAATCCTGGGGCGACGTATTCCTTGCCATTGCCTCTCGATACAAGCGCCCGTCGTAGGATTGAGCGCCGCCGGGGCTGCAGCCATCGACAGGAAGCGAAGCTTCCTGCCCCGGCATTGCCGCCATACCTCGAATATTCCTTCTGTTCGTCATGTCGCCCCGGGAGCGCGTTCAACGAGCAGTGGGGTGGTGCGTGGAATTCCTTGTAACCAGACTCCGGCGTCGTCAGACTCGCCCCGCCGAGGGCACGATTCCGGCATAGCGGAAAAGGGCTGCAATACCGCTTTGGTTGACCCGCCGAAAGCGACGAAAGGAAGGCGTATGTCCAAGAAATCCCAAAAGGAATCGTCCAAAACGCCCTCCGGCAGGCCGACGGCTAAAAAGAAGCCCGTGAAAGCGCGGGCTGCGACTCAAACTAAGCCCGCGAAAACACAGCGGACACCGGCGAGCAAATCAACTCGGACCATAGCAAAGACAGCATCGCATAAGGCCGCATCGAAACGGTTAAATTCTTCCAAATCGGCTTCCACGCCCGAAACGGCGGCGAAGGCCGGCCTGGCCGAGGGTCAGAAGGCTCCCGCCTTCCGCCTGCCCCGCGACGGTGGCGGTGTCGTCGCGCTGTCGGATTATGCCGGCCAGAAGCTGGTCCTGTTCTTCTATCCCCGCGCCGACACGCCGGGCTGCACGAGGGAGGCCATCGATTTCACCCGGCTGACCGGCGCCTTCGCCACGGCTGGCACCGCCGTGCTTGGTATCTCCGCCGATCCAGTCAAGGCTCAGGACAAATTCCGCGACAAGCACGGTCTCGGCGTGCCCCTCATCTCGGACGAGACACACGAGATGCTGCAGGCCTACGGCGCCTGGGGCGAAAAGTCCATGTATGGCAAGAGCTTCCTCGGAGTTCTTCGTACCACGATGCTGCTTGGCACCGACGGCAAGATCGCCCGGATCTGGCGCAATGTCCGGGTCGACGGCCACGCCGACGAGGTGCTGGAGGCCGCAAGGAGCCTTTAACCAATCATTTAAATTCAAACGGTTCCGTTTCCGGAAAATTAACCATGACTGGCCCAGATTGCCGCGGCAATTAGGCCGTACGGACTCATCCGACCGGCGCGGGAGTGCCGATGTTGAAAAGTTCTGCCCAATTCTCGCAGTACCCCCAACATCACCCCCACGACCACGGTCGAGCCTTTCATCGCCGTGCTGCCGCGGTGGCAACCGCGCTCCCCCTTCCGGACACCGACGACGCCTACACCATCGTGCATCACGGCAAGCAGGTTCGCTTGGGGCCTGTGGTGTTCTGGATCGTGGTCGGCACGGTCGTGTTGCTCGGGCTCTGGTCGGCCGCAACCGCCACCTATTTCGCCTTCCGCGACGACGTCCTCACCCGACTGATCGCCCGGCAGGCCGAGATGCAATACGCCTATGAGGACCGCATCGCCGAGCTGCGCGCCAAGGTCGACCGCACCACCAGCCGGCAATTGCTCGACCAGGAGCAGTTCGACCAGAAGCTCGACCAGATCATGAAGCGCCAGACGGCGCTGGAGTCCCGTGCCACGGCGCTCGGGTCCATGCCAGACGTGACCGGATCGATTTCCCGGTCCACCCCGCAGCGTGGCGATGCCAGCCAGACGACGCAGGGCACGCCAAAGCCCTCGCCGATCAGCGACACCGTCATCTTCGTGGCGCCGCCGGATCGCGAAGCGCGGCTCGAATCGCGCGCGCCGAGCCTTGCAGCTCCGCCCGTCAATCAATTCGCCAAGAATCAAGGGTTCGACAACGTCGTCGTTCGGCTCACGACCTCGCTTGACCAGGTCGAGCGTCGCCAGATGGCCGCGCTCAACGCCGTCGAGGAAGGCATGGATTCACGCATGCGCCGGATGCGCGGCGTCGTCAGCGATCTCGGCCTGAACCTCGCAAATCTCGAAGCCGCCGTGCCGCGCACGGCGATGGGCGGGCCTTTCGTACCCGTTAAGCTCACGGCCAGTTCGGGGCCGTTCGAGAAGCAGCTCTATCGCATCAACAGCACCCGCGCCGAGATGGACCGGCTCAATCGCACGCTCGCACTCGTGCCGTATCGCAAGCCCGTCATCGGCGAGGTCGAGTTCACCTCCGGCTTCGGCGTGCGCAGCGATCCGTTCCTGGGCCGGCCCGCGATGCACACCGGGCTCGACTTCCGCGCCGCGAGCGGCGATCCCGTTCGCGTCACCGCCAACGGCAAGGTCGTCTCGGCCGGCTGGTCCGGCGGCTACGGCCGCATGATCGAGGTCGATCACGGCAATGGCCTTGCGACGCGCTACGGCCATCTCTCCGAGATCAATGTCCGGGTCGGCGAGATCGTCAAGATCGGCCAGGTCGTTGGTCTCGTCGGCTCGACCGGACGTTCGACCGGCCCGCATCTGCATTACGAGACCCGCATCGACGGCGAAGCGGTCGATCCGCAGAAGTTCCTGCGCGCCGGTGTGCGTCTCAGCGCAGGCTAGAGCTGGCCTCTTCCTTCATGCGATATGCGTGAGAATTTCAGCCGCGAGGCTGACACGCTTTCAGGAAGAGATTGAGTCCCGCCTCGATCTCCTGCTCGATCATTCCTTCCGTGAGCTCGTTGAGACCCAGCACGATCAGCAGCGGCAGCTCGCCGCGGATCAGGCTCAGGAATTGTCTGGCGGCTGCGATCGGCTCGTCAAATTCCAGCAGCTTCGCCGCCCTCGCCTCTTCGAGAAAATGAGAGAGCCGCCGGATCGTCGCTTCGGGTCCGCTTTCATAGAACAGCCGCGCGAGCACGGGAAAGCGTCCGCTTTCATTGGCGATGATGCGGACGAAGGCGACGTCTTTCCGGTCGATGAAGGTGCGGACGTATTGCCTGGCGAACTCCCTCAGCGCCTCGGAGAGTCCGGCCGACAGTTTGGGCATCGGCAGGTCGTGTTGCAGGCTGTCGCATTCCGCCACGATCAACGAGGCGAACAAGGCTTCCTTGCTAGGGAAATACGCATAGAGCGTTGCTTTCGACACGCCGGCGGCCTTCGCGATGGCGTCCATGCTGGTTGCGGAAAAGCCGTGGTCGAGAAACAGCTGCCAAGCCGCGCGAATGACAGTTTCCATCTTGCGGCCCGCCGGCGCGCTCGGCTGCTCAGCAGCGGGATGGGCGATCGTTTCGATCAATGATGGCACTCCGTCGGGTCACGAATCGGTGTCGCTGCCGCCAGCGCGCAGAATGACGCCGCATCAACGAGTTGAAAGAACAAACAACCTGATCCTGGGGACTCCGCGTACATCAAAATGTTTGATGCTGCAATAAAACTAAACAGTTCAGTACTGTTGACAATCCGGGCAGGGCCGGTCAAGTACTAAACGGTTCAGTTTAATAAGGCGGCGGATGTCGGCGAGAACATTGCTCCAAACAGGTACTTTACTACCGCTCATTCAGGCTGCCCTTTCCCTTGGCGGCTGCGCGGTAGGCCCCGATTTCGAGTCCCCGGCCGCCCCAGCGGTGAGCGGTTACACGGCGGGCCGACTGCCCGCGACGCAAAGCGCGGACGGCCCCGGCGGCATGGCGCAACGGTTCTCGTACGGCGCCGATGTGCCCGCGGTGTGGTGGCAGGTGTTCCGCTCGCGTCAGATCGAAGCCTTCGTCCGGGAAGCGATCGACAACCATCCCGACCTCTCAGCGGCGCAGGCTGCGCTGCGCCAGGCCCGCGAAGTTGCCGCGGCAGATACCAGCGCGCTGCTGCCGTCCATCACCGGGGACAGCAGCGTGACACGCAACGAAGTACCGCTGGCACAATCCGGACAAGCCGGGCCATCGTCTCTGTACACCCTCTACAAGACTTCGGTCCCGGTTTCCTTCACGCCGGACATCTTCGGCGGCAAGGCGCGGGGCATCGAGGCGGATCTTGCCAATGCGGACTATCAGCGCTTCCAGCTCGAGGCGACCTACCTGACATTGACCGCAAACGTCGTGACGACCGCGATCAGCGATGCGTCCTACGCGGCGCAAATTCGGGTGACCCAGGAGCAGATCGACGGTCAGCGTCAGCTGGTCGCGTTGCTCGACCAGCAGTTTGCCCTCGGCGCCGTCGCCAACAGCGATGTCCTGACTCAGAAGGCCCAACTGGCGCAGACGATTGCGACGCTGCCGCCGCTGCAGAAATCCCGCGCGCAAAATCGCAACCAGCTGATGGCTTATCTCGGCCGGCTGCCGAGCCAGGACAGGGGCGAGGCGGTGCCGCTGGCAAATCTGCGCTTGCCGCGCGATCTGCCGGTCAGCGTACCGTCATTGCTGGTGCGGCAGCGCCCGGACGTTCGTGCCGCCGAAAGTCAGGTTCATCAGGCCAGCGCGAATGTTGGTGTCGCCACAGCCAACATGCTCCCAAACGTGACGCTGTCGGCCTCGGGTGGCAGCTCCGCGGTGGCGCTGTCGGGACTCTATGGTCCGCAATCGGCAGCCTGGAGCGTGGCGGCGAGTGTGACGGGCCCCATCTTCGATGCCGGTGCCCTGTTCCACACCAAGGAGTCCAAGGTCGCAGCTTTGGAGCAGAGCGGCGCAAAGTATCGCTCGACCGTGATCACCGCGTTCCAGAATGTCGCCGACGCGCTCCGCGCGATCCAATCGGATGCCGATCTGCTGAAGGCTCAGTTCGAGGCGGAAAGGGCCTCCGCCGAAAGCCTGAAGATGTCCCAAGCCCAATTCAAGGCCGGCTCCACCACCTTCATCTCCGTCATCAACGCCGAACAGACGCTGCTGACGGCACGGATCAACCGCGTGAAGGCGCAGGCCTCGCGCTATGCCGACACCGTGGCGCTGTACCAATCGCTGGGCGGCGGCTGGTGGAATCGTGTCGATGAAACTCCGGCGGCCGAGGCAAAGTCCGCAGGCATCGCCGCAATATTCGTTCCCGCAGGCGCCCTGCCGGCACAGCCGACCCCACCAGCCAACTGATCCGAGAGTCCGAAGCCATGTTGAAGCGCATGATGATCATGCTGTGTGTCGTCGGTGCGGTGTTCGCCGCGTTGGCTTGGTTCGTCAATTTCCGCGCCGGCATGATCAGGCAAGCCATGGCTGCCCTCGCCGATCCGCCGCAGACGGTGTCGACCACCACTGCGGTGCTCAGCGACTGGCAGTCGGCCCTGACCGCCATCGGCACGTTCCGCGCGGTGAACGGTGCCGATCTCTCGCTCCAGCAGTCCGGCATCGTGGACAGCGTGCACTTCGAGTCGGGCACGGATGTCGCCGCGGGTGACGTGTTGCTCGATTTGCGCAAAGAGGATGACATCGCCAAGCTGCAATCCCTGCAGGCCACCGCTGACGGCTCCGCCATCACGTTGCGGCGCGATCAGGGTCAGTTGAAGATCAGTGCGGTCAGCCAGGCCACGGTCGACAGTGATCTCGTGAACGAGCGCAACGCTTTGGCACTGGTGGCGCAGCAGCAGGCGCTGCTCGATCAAAAGACCCTGAAGGCACCGTTTGCGGGGCGGCTCGGCGTGCGTCAGGTCGACGTCGGCCAATATCTCACCGCGGGCACCGCCATCGTCACGTTGCAGGCGCTCGACCGCCTCTTTGTCGACTTCACGCTGCCGCAGCAGGCGGTCGATCAGGTCAAGGTTGGCCAGCAGGTCGTTGCGCGCATGGACGCGTTTCCCGGGCGCACCTTCAAGGGCGTCGTGCAGGCGTTCAATTCCAAGGTCGATCAAGCCAGCCGCAACGTTCAGGTCCGTGCGATCTTCGACAATGCGGATCGCAAGCTCCTGCCCGGCATGTTCGCGCGGATCGACCTCAACATCGGCCAAGCCGCGAGCTACGTCACGCTGCCGCAGACCGCCATCGTCTACAACACCTACGGAGATTCCGTGTACCTCGCAGTCAAGAGTGAGGACGCGGGCAAGCAGGGGCTGGTCGCCCGCCAGACCTTCGTCAAAACCGGCGCCGCCCGCGGCGATCAAGTGGCGGTGATCTCGGGTCTCGACCAGGGCGCGACCGTCGTCACCGCCGGCCAGATCAAGCTGCGCAATGGCACCCTGCTGAAGGTCGACAACTCCATTGCCGTGGCGAACGATCCTAGTCCGGCACCCGCCGATCAGTGAGGAGCGAGAACGTGTCCTTTACCGACCTCTTCATTCGTCGGCCGGTGCTTGCGATCGTCGTCAGCCTGATGATCCTGGTGCTGGGTCTCAAGTCGATGACTTCGCTGCCGATCCTGCAATATCCGCGGACCCAGAATGCGATCGTCACCGTGACGACGACGTATTACGGCGCGGATCCTGCGATCGTCGCCGGCTTCATCACCACGCCGCTGGAGAACGCCATCGCGCAGGCCAACGGCATCGACTACATGACGTCGAACAGCCAGTCGAGCACCTCGACAATCACGGTCAATCTGCGGCTGAACTTCGACTCCGGCAAGGCGCTGACCGAGATCAACACCAAGGTGAACTCGGTGCTCAATCAGCTTCCGAGCGGCGCGCAACAGCCGGTGCTGACGGTCAAGGTCGGTCAGACCATCGACGCCATGTATCTCGGCTTCAGCAGCGACCTGCTGGCGCCGAACCAGATCACCGACTACCTGATCCGGGTGGTGCAGCCGAAACTGCAGGCGGTGTCGGGTGTGCAGACCGCGGAATTGCTCGGCAACAAGACCTTCGCGCTGCGGGCCTGGCTCGATCCGATCAAGCTTGCGGCCTACGGGCTGACCGCATCGGACGTCTCGACCGCGCTGTCCGGCAACGATTACATCGCCGGGCTCGGCACCACCAAGGGCCAAATGGTGCAGGTCAACCTGACGGCCGCGACCAACCTGAAGTCGCTGCAGGAGTTTCGCGACCTGGTCGTGAAGCAGGCCGGCGCCTCCAACGTCAAGCTGTCGGACGTAGCCAACGTCACCCTGGGCTCCGAAGATTACGACTCGTCGGTCGGCTTCAACGGCAAGCGGGCGGTCTATATCGGCATCCAGGTGGCGCCGAACGCCAACTTGCTCGACGTCATCAAGGGCATCCGCGCGGTCTATCCCGATATCAGGGCGCAGCAGCCGGAGGGGCTGAAGTCCGAGATCATCTATGACTCCACCGAATTCGTGAACAGCTCGATCGACGAGGTGATTCATACCCTGATCGAAGCACTTCTGATCGTCACCGTGGTCGTCTTCCTGTTCCTCGGCTCGTGGCGCTCGGTGCTGATTCCGGTGATCGCAATTCCGCTCTCGCTGGTCGGCACCTTCACCCTGCTGCTGGCGCTCGGTTTCTCGATCAACCTGCTGACGCTGCTCGCGCTGGTGCTCGCGATCGGGCTTGTGGTCGACGACGCCATCATCGTGGTCGAGAACGTCAATCGGCATCTGGCGGAGGGCGCGAAGCCGTTGCAGGCCGCGATCGCCGCCGCGCGCGAGCTTGCCGGTCCGATCGTGGCCATGACCGTGGTGCTGATCGCGGTCTACGTGCCGATCGGATTCCAGGGCGGCCTGACCGGAGCGCTCTTCACCGAGTTCGCTTTTACCCTTGCCGGCGCAGTCGCGGTGTCGGCCGTCGTCGCGCTGACGCTGACGCCGATGTGCTGCGCCTACATCCTCAAGCCGCCGACGAGCGGCAAGCCGACGCTCGACGATCGCATCGTCGCCTTCATCGATGCCCGGATGGAGACGTTGCAGCATCGATACCGGCGCCTGCTCGCCGGCAGCCTGACGACGATCCCGGTCACGGTCGTGTTCGCGGCCCTGGTCCTGAGCAGCATCTACTGGCTCTACATCAACGCCAAGAACGAGCTGGCGCCGGAGGAGGATCAGGGCGCGATCCTGATGCAGTCGACGCTGGCGCCGACCGCAACGCTGCAGCAGAAGCTGCTGTATTCGGCCGAGGTCTACCGCCGCATTTCCGCCTATGCTGAAACCGCCGGCGTGTTTCAGCTCGATCTCGTCGGCAGCTCGATTGCAGGCTGGGTGCTGAAGCCCTGGGACAAGCGCGACAAGACCGCGGCGGAACTGCAGCCGGTGCTGCAACAGGAGATGGCCGGGGTCGCCGGAGCCAAGATCGTGGCGTTCCAACTGCCGCCGCTGCCAGGCGCGAGCGGCCTCCCGATCCAGTTCGTGATCCAGACCACCGACCCCTTCGAGCGGATTGACGGCATCGCCAAAGCGTTCACCGCCGAGGCCCTGAAGACCGGCAAGTTCATCTTCCTCGACAACGACTTGAAGGTGGACCAGCCGCAAACCACAGTGCTGATCGATCGGGAAAAGACCGCACAGCTCGGACTGAAGCTCAGCGATGTCGGCGGTGCCCTCGGCAACATGCTGGGCGGCGGGTATGTCAACTATTTCGGCCTGGACGGTCGCTCCTACAAGGTGATCCCGCAGGTTGAGCAACGCCAGCGACTGAACGCCGATCAGGTGCTGAACTACTACATCAAGACCTCCGACGGCACGTCCGTTCCGCTCTCGACGGTGGCGTCGCTGAAAACGACCACGGTTCCGCAATCCCTGAACCATTTCCAGCAGGTCAATGCCGCCACTATCTCCGGCGTGGCCATGCCGGGCGTGATTACCGGCGAAGCGCTCGCAACGCTGAAGGAGATCGCCGACCGAACCCTGCCCAAAGGCTACAGCATCGACTACGGCGGACAGTCGCGCCAGTTCATCCAGGAATCATCCGGCTTCGCCGCCACCTTCGGATTTGCCCTGATCATCATCTTTCTGGCGCTGTCGGCGCAGTTCGAAAGCTTCCGCGATCCCCTCATCATCCTGGTCTCGGTGCCGATGTCGATCGCGGGCGCCCTGATCTTCATCATGCTGGGCATCAAGGGCGCGAGCCTGAACATCTACACCGAGGTCGGCCTCGTGACGCTGATGGGACTGATCAGCAAGCACGGCATTCTCATCGTCGAGTTCGCCAACGAGCTGCAGCATGCCGGCCGCTCCAAGCGCGATGCGGTCATCGAAGCCACCTCCATCCGGCTGCGCCCGATCCTGATGACGACGGCGGCGATGGTGATCGGCGTCATGCCGCTGATCACCGCATCCGGTGCCGGCGCAGCGTCGCGCTTCAACATGGGGCTGGTGATCGCCTCCGGACTGTCGATTGGGACGCTGTTCACCCTGTTCGTGGTGCCGGCGTTCTACATTCTGCTTGCCGCCGATCATTCCGCGGCGACAGGCGACGCGGCGAAACGCGATGCGGCCGGCCTCGGAACGAACGGCGAGGCGCACGTACTCCAGGAGGGAAGCACGTGACGGCCCTGACTACTGGCCCCGCTCGTGGCCGACCTCACCGGTGATGACGTCGCCGAACAGCTCCCAGGCCTGCCCGTTGAAGCGCATCAGCTGCATCTGCTCGATCGGGAAATAATCGTCGGCCGAGGTGTTGACCATGATGCCGGGCAGCATCAGGTCGGTGTGGAAATCTTTCAGGTTCGTGGCCTGCTTCATCACGTTGTCACGCGTGAGATTGTCGCCGCACTGCTTCAGCACCTGCGCCATCGCCTCTGCCTGGACGTAGCCATAAAGGTTGTTGGCGTTGGTCTTGTCCCCTTCGGGATAGTACTTGTCCATGAAGGTGCGCCACGCGATCACGGCCGGATCCTTGTCCCAGGTCGGGTCGGTCGGATCTTTCAAATATGCGGTCGAGATGATGTCCTTGGAATAGTCGAGCCCGGCGGGCTTGAGCACAGAGGCGATCGACGTAGCCGTATTGGCCAGGAAGAATTTCGGCTTCCAGCCGAGCTCGCCGACCTTCCGGATCGCCTGCGCCGATCCCTTTGGCGCGGCCCAGGAGAAGAAGATGTCGGCGCCGGAATCGTGCAAGGCGACGATCTGCGAGTCGATCGAGGGATCGCTGACCTCATAGGATTTGTCGGCGATGATCATATTGGCCTTGTCGCCGAGCCCGTCCTTCAGGCCCTTGAACTGGTCCTTGCCGGCGTCGTCGTTCTGCCAGAACACCGCGATCTTGCTGTTCGGAAACTTGTCACGGATATATTTCGCGTAGATCCGCCCCTCGCTCTGGTAGTTCGGCTGGAATCCCATGGTCCATGGGAAATTCTTTGGGTCGCCGAACTTGGTGCCGCCGGAGGCAACGAAGAGCTGCGGCACCTTCTTCGAATTCATGTATTTCATGATCGCGGAGTTCGAAGGCGTGCCGAGCGGCTGGAAGATCAGCAACACCTCGTCGCTCTCAACCAGCTTGCGCGCTTGCTCGATCGCCTTCGGCGGCGAATAGGCGTCGTCATAGCTGATGAAATTGATCTTGCGCCCGTTGATGCCGCCCTGGTCGTTGATCATCTTGAAGAACGCGGCCTCGGTCTTGCCGATCACGCCATAGGACGACGCCGGCCCGCTATAGGGCATGATATTGCCGAGCTTGATTTCGGTGTCGGTCGCTCCGGGGTCATATTTCTTCTGCGCCAGGGCCGGTGTCGAGACGAGCACGCCGGCAGCAAGAATGGCGAGGGCAGCAAGGTTATTGCGACGACCCGGCATCGTTCTCTCCCCTGTGTTCTGTAGTCTTGTTTTGCCGAGAGTGTCGCAAGGCCGCCTGCGGCTGGCAAGCGCCGCGATTTTCCGTGAGGTGAAACGGCGGATCTGGAACTATGTGCCGCGCCGCAGCAGGTTCAGAACGCGCCCATCGATCACCAGCAACGCGCTGCCGATCACGATCGCGCCCGCGATCTCACGCATGGCGATCGGCTCGCCCAGCACCAGCGATCCCAGAAGAACGGCGGTGACGGGAATGAGCAGCGTCACCAGCATCACATTGGTCGCGCCCGACCGCCGCAGGATCTGGAAGAAGACGATGTAGGCGAGCGCCGTCGACAGGCCGGCAAGGCCAAGCACCGCGAGCCAAATCGTCACGCCCGGCATCGGGAGACGCCACGGCTGCTCCACCACGCCGGCGACGATCGCCATCATCACCGTGGAAGCCATCAGTTGATATGCTGCCGTCCCCAGCGGCGGGGAGTCCTTCAACAACCGTCGCGCTGCCAATGCCGCAAAACCATAGCTGAAGGCGCCGCCGAGGCAGAGCAGGATGCCCAGCCCCTGCCCCTCCCGTGTTTCAACGCCCCATCCGCGCAGGATGATCACGCCGGCGAGGCCCAGTGCCACGCCGACAACGCGCCGCAGCCGCAAGGCCTCTTCGCCTGCCGCCGCCATCACGATCACCGTGAACAGCGGCGTGGTGGCATTCAGGATCGACGCCAGCCCGCTTGGAATGAAAGTCTGGCCCATCACGATCAGCGAGAATGGGACGACGTTGTTGAGGAGCCCAATCGCGACGAACGGTTTCCAGCCGGCGATGCCCTTGGGAAAACCGATGCCGTGCATGCGGAGCAGCGGCAGCAGAATGGCCGCGCCAAGGGCAACGCGCAAAAGCACCAGCGTGAGCGGCGGCAATTCCCGCAGCGCCGTGCCGTTGAAAAAGAACGAGCCGCCCCAGAGCGCCGAGAGCACAGCGAGCAGCGACCAGTCTCGCGCGTCGATACGGTTGTCGTTCGGGGACATGGCGTCTCATGACGGTGGCCGAGACAGCCGCCTAAGACAACACGGCGAACAGCGCCACCCGATTTCCGACGACGCACCCGTTTACAAGACCGATGCTCGAAAGAGGCGAACGAGGCTGCCCCATGTCGATGTGATCCGCTAGGACAGCCTCTTCGGCCGCGACACCAGCTCGATCATCTTGCCTTCGTCGTCGTCAGGCATCACGGCCTTGGCCTGCGCGTAGGCCTCGACCGCGGCGCGCGCGACCAGCGGCTTGTCGGCCAGCAGGCTCTCGGCGAGTTTCACGGCGTAAGCGGCATCCTTGTGCCGCAGCGCCGCCGTGAATGTCGCGCCGGAAAAATCGCGGGCGACCATGCGCTTGGAGTGTCGTTGCACCTGCGGACTTGCGGCGACGCCCGCCTGAATCGAGTCCAGCACCAGATTCATGTCCAGGCCGGCCTGCTCGGCGATGGCAAGTCCCTCGGCGAGGCCGGCGATCTGAATCGCGCCCATCAGATTGTTGATCAGCTTGTAGACGGTGCCGGCGCCGACCGCGCCGAAATGGCGGATGGTCGAGCCGATCGGTGTCAGATAGGGCCGCGCGCGTTCGAGATCGGCGGCATCGGCACCAACGAGCAGCGTCAGCTTTCCGCTTGCTGCAGCGTCCGGCAATCCCGTCACCGGGCAATCGATATAGATCAGGCCGCGCCCGTTCATTTCGCGGCCCATCTCGCGCGCATGGTCATAGGAGACGGTGGAGCATTCGATCGCGATGGTGCCGGCCTTCGCGGTCTTGGCCGCGCCCTTGGGCCCGAGCCAGACCGCGCGCGAGGCCTCGTCATCGGCGACCATGGTCACGACGGCGTCGGCGTCGATCGCCGCGTCTTCAGGCGAGGTCGCCCACTGCGCGCCGCGCGCGATCAGGTCTTCAGCTTTTGTTTTGCTGCGATTCCACAGCGTCACCGTGAAGCCTGCATCGAGATAGCGACCGGCCATGCCATGGCCCATCCGTCCAAGTCCGACGAAGGCGATGCGGGGCATCAGTCGACGTCCTCGATGTCGGCGCCGGGGGTGCCGAAGGCGCGCTGCGCCAGGGTCGCGGCCATGAAGTCGTCGAGATCGCCGCCGAGCACGCCTGATGTGTCGGAGGTCTGCACACCCGTGCGCAGGTCCTTCACCATCTGGTAGGGCTGGAGCACGTAGGAGCGGATCTGGTGGCCCCAGCCGATGTCGGTCTTGGCGGCTTGGTCGGCGGCGGCTTTCTCTTCACGCCGCTTCAGCTCGATCTGGTAAAGCCGTGCGCGCAACATGTCCCAGGCCTGCGCCTTGTTCTTGTGCTGCGAGCGGCCGGCCTGGCAAACCACGGCGACGCCGGTCGGAATGTGCGTCAGGCGCACCGCGGACTCGGTCTTGTTGACGTGCTGGCCGCCGGCACCACCGGAGCGCATGGTGTCGACGCGGACGTCGGATTCCTTGATGTCGATCTTGATGGTATCGTCGATCACCGGAAACACGGCAACCGACGAGAACGAGGTGTGCCGCCGCGCGTTGGAATCGAATGGCGAGATCCGCACCAGGCGGTGCACGCCCGCCTCGGTCTTGAGCCAACCATAGGCATTGTGACCGGAGACCTGGATGGTCGCGGACTTGATGCCGGCCTCTTCGCCCTCGGACTCTTCCAGCACCTCGACCTTGAAGCCGTGGGTTTCGGCCCAGCGCGAGTACATGCGGAGCAGCATCTGCGCCCAGTCCTGGCTCTCGGTGCCACCGGCGCCGGCATGGACTTCGAGATAGGAATCGAAACCGTCGGCCTCGCCCGAGAGCAGCGCCTCGAGCTCGCGCCGGGCGACTTCCTTCTTGAGGGTCTTCAGCGCGGCTTCGGCTTCCTTGACGACGCCCTCATCGCCCTCGGCTTCGCCGAGCTCGATCATGCCGATGTCGTCTTCGAGCTCCTGCTCGACCTTGCCGATGCCGGAGAGCGCATCCTCGAGCGAGGTGCGCTCCTGCATCAATTTCTGGGCTTTCTGGGGATCGTTCCAGAGGTAGGGATCTTCTGCGAGCTTGTTCAGCTCAGCGAGGCGCGCCGTCGATTTCTCGACGTCAAAGATGCCTCCTCAGCAGCCCGACAGACTGCTTGATCTCTTCTACCAACCGTTCGATTTCGGCGCGCATGGGATTCTCTGGTCTCGCGGAATTGTTCCGCGTTGAATTGCAACGGGATGTAGCGGCGGCGGCTGCAAAGCGCAACCGCCGCGGCGACGAACGTCTGTCTTGTCCTATGCCTTAGTACAGCCCGCCGGTGCCCGGCCGCATGAAGAAACCGGAATCCGGCTGCTGCTGCTGCGACGCCGGCATCCGGCCGTCGGCATCGGCAACGCCGATGACCGAATAATTATCCGGCGGCGCCGTGCCCGGCTTGAAGGCTTCGAGGATGGTTCCGCCGGTCTCGCCCGGACCGGCGCGCATGCCGGTCTTGGCGACGACCCGCACCAGCTTGATGCCGGCCGGCACCTTGAACGGGACCGCGGGCTTGTCGGCGAGCGCGAGCTGGAGGAAGTCGCGCGCGATGGGAGCTGCGAGATGGCCACCGGTCGCGGCGTTACCCTTGCCGAGCGGACGCGGCTTGTCGTAGCCCATATAGATGGCGACGGCGACATCGGGCGAGAAGCCGACGAACCAGGCGTCCTTGGCCTCGTTGGTGGTGCCGGTCTTGCCGGCGATCGGCTTGCCGACCTGCTTGACCACGGTCGCGGTGCCGGCCTGGACCACGCCTTCCATCAACTCGGTGATCTGATAGGCGGTCATGGAATCCAGCACCTGCTCGCGGCGGTCGATCAGCTGCGGCTCGTTCTGGTTTTTCCAACCGCCCGGCGCGTCGCAGCCGCGGCATTCGCGCTGGTCGTGCTTGAAGATGGTGTGGCCGTAGCGATCCTGGATCCGGTCGATCAGAGTCGGCTTCACCCGGCGGCCGCCATTGGCGAGCATCGAATAGGCCGTGACCATGCGCATCGCCGTGGTCTCGCCAGCGCCGAGCGCGTAGGAGAGATAGTTCGGCAGTTCGTCATAGACGCCAAAGCGGCGGGCATACTCGCCGATCAGGGGCATGCCGATGTCCTGGGCGAGGCGCACCGTCACCGTGTTGAGCGACTGCCGCAGCGCATTGCGCAGCGTCACCGGCCCCTGGAACTTGCCCGAGGAGAAGTTTTCAGGCCGCCACACGCCCGCGCCCTGGCCCTGGTCGATTTCGATCGGCGCGTCGAGCACGACAGTCGAGGGCGTATAGCCGTTGTCGAGCGCGGCCGAATAGACGATCGGCTTGAACGACGAACCGGGCTGCCGATAGGCCTGAGTGGCGCGGTTGAACTGGCTCTGGTCGAACGAGAAGCCGCCGACCATTGCCAGCACGCGACCGGTCCAGGGGTCCATGACCACCATCGCGCCGGACACTTCGGGGATCTGGCGCAGCCGGTACTGACCTTCGACAGGCTGGGCGTCCTTGTACAGCGGATCGGCGTAGATCACGTCGCCGGGCTGGAGCACCTGCGACACTGCGCTTGCCGCCCTGCCCTTCGTGGCGCCGGACGCCGACTTTGCCCATTTGATGCCGTCGAGCGTGATAAGGCCGGTCTCGCGCTGCTTGCTCACCGCGCCGCCGAGCTCGCGGCTCGGCTGGAAGCCGATGCGCGCCGACTGGTCGCTGGTCTCCAGCACCACGGCCATGCGCCACGGCGAGATATCGGACAGAGACTTGATCTCGGCGAGCTTCACGCCCCAGTCGCCCGAAATGTCGAGCTTGCTGATGGCGCCCCGATAACCCTGCTGCTCGTCATAGTTCACGAGACCGGCGACCATGGTCTTGCGCGCCATGACCTGGATCTTCGGATCGAGCGTGGTGCGGACCGAGAGGCCGCCCTCGTACAGCTTCTTCTCGCCATAGCGCTCGAAGATGTCGCGGCGCACTTCCTCGGCGAAATATTCGCCGGCGAATGTGTGGGCGCCGTTGGAACGGCTGGTAACGACCAGCGGCTCCTTGCGCGCCTTGTCGGCGTCGGCCTGCTTGACCCAGCCGTTCTCAACCAGACGATCGATCACGTAATTGCGGCGCTCGATGGCGCGGTCGCGGTTGCGAACGGGATGCAGCGTCGCGGGCATCTTCGGCAGCGCCGCGAGATAGGACGCTTCCGCCACCGTCAGCTCGTTCACCGACTTGTCGAAATAAACCAGCGACGCAGCCGCGATGCCGTAGGCGCCGAGGCCCAGATAGATTTCATTCAGATACAGCTCGAGGATCTTGTCCTTCGAGTAGGTCTTCTCGATCCGCATCGCCAGCAAGGCTTCCTTGATCTTGCGCGCGAAGGAGACCTCGTTGGTCAGAAGGAAGTTCTTGGCGACCTGCTGGGTGATCGTGGAAGCGCCCTGCGGACGGCGATTGGAGCCGTAATTCTGGATGTAGACCACGCCGGCGCGCGCCATGCCGGTATAGTCGATGCCGCCATGCTCGTAGAAATTCTTGTCCTCGGCCGCGAGGAAGGCGTTGATCACAAGTTTCGGCACCGCCTGGATCGGCAGGTACAGCCGCCGCTCCTTGGCGTACTCGCCGAGCAGCGAGCCGTCGGTCGCGTGCACGCGGGTCATCACCGGCGGCTCGTAATCCTGAAGCTGAGAGTAGTCCGGCAAGTCCTTGGAGAAATGCCAGATCAGGCCTGCGACGGCACCGACCCCCACAAGGAACAACACCGTTCCCGCGGCGAACAGGAAGCCCATGAACCGCACCAGCAAGCGCATTATCTGTTTATCCGTTCAAACTCTGGATCAGCCCAAAGATCAGCCTCTGGCACCGAAACAGGCGCCAAACCATCGTGAATTCACCGGCCTTACTCAATACTATCAGCACCGGACTCAAGACGCTTGCCGAGCGGGATTCTCGCCGATTCCGGAACCCCCTGCGGCGTTTTTATAAAGCGCCCGCTGTGGCCAAACTAGGGCTTTTGCGGCGGGACGGAAAATCACTCTCAATTCGAGGACCCGGCCGTAGCCATCCGTTTCGCCAAAAACCCGTCGATCGCCTGCGCCATCGAGCCCACGGCACGTGACCGCCATCCCTCGGAGACCAGATGCTCGAGGTCGCCCTTGTTGGAGACATAACCGATCTCGACCAGGACCGACGGCACGTCGGGCGCCTTCAGCACCCGGAAGCCGGCCGACTTCAGGGGATGCTTGTGCATGCGCACCGTCGACTTCATTTCGCCCATCAACAGGCGGGCAAAACGACTTGAAAAGGTGCGGGTTTCCCGCTGGGTGAGATCGATCAGGATGTCGGCGACATCGGTCGGCTCCTCCGCGAGGTTGAAGCCGGCGATGGCGTCCGCCCGGTTTTCAGCATCCGCGAGCCGCTGCGCCTCGGCGTCGGAAGCCTTGTCGGACAACGTGTAGATGGTCGCGCCCTGCGCATCGCCCTCGGCGCGCGGCAGCGCGTCGGCATGGATCGAGACGAACAGCGCCGCCTTGAGGCTGCGGGCGACTTTGACCCGGTCGTTGAGCGGGATGAAGGTGTCGTCGTCCCGTGTCATCACCACGCGATATTTGCCGGTCTTTTCCAGCCGTTCGCGCAGCGCCAGGCCGAACGCCAGCACCAGATTCTTCTCGCTCTCACCGCTCGACTGCGTGCCGTTGTCGATGCCGCCATGGCCGGGATCGATGACGACCACCGCGCGGCCATCGGCCTTCTGCCCGGCTTCAGGGTGTGCAGATGCGGGAACCGTCGCGGGCAGCGGATCGGCAATTGCCGGCCGCAGCTCAGGACGGTTGTCCGGAGCCAGCGACGGCACGAAGGCGGTGCGCTCGACCTCCTCCATTTCGAGCACCAGCCGCGCCGGCTGACCATTGGCAGCCTCCACCACGTAGGAATTGGCGATCTTGGCCGGGCCGGTCAGGTCGAACACGATTCGGGAGCCGCCGGGCATCACCAGCCCATAGCGGAAGGCCTTGACCAGTCCGCGTCCGCCGGACCCGGTGCCGGCGGGAAGTTGAAAGTTGACCTGGGGAACGTCGACCACCACCCGGTATGGGTCGGCCAGCGTGACGGCGCGGAAGCTAACGGTCTGGTCGATGTCGAGGACAAAGCGCGTTTGCTTGCCGTCACCGGCCAGCCGGGCGGCCGAGGCCGTCGGGAAATTCGCTGATGCAACAGGGGTTTGGCTTTCCGCGGCCTTCAGGCGCGAGGAATCAGCACACGGCAATGCCGCCGCACAGAGCAGCACGCATCCCAGCAAGATCCTTTGATTTGCGCGGCTCGCCACCGATTCCGTGCCTCCGAGCAGCCTCTTTAACGCAATAGAACCACAGGGTTAAACGATCCTTAATGACAGACACGCGAAACTCGCTGACTGTGACCGCCGTGCGACGCTCCTTGCACGGATGGCCCAATCCACGTATGTACGGAATGCTGACGGCCGATATTTCCGGTTGTGTCGCATTCAGCCTCCCGGTGCAGCGCCGGAACTCTCAAGGTTTGGGAATTCCAGCGTTTTTCCGTTCCCCTCTAAGTCCAGCGCGGTGCGCGGCAGCAAGGTGGAGCGGGACAAGCCCCGGCGGCGGACGGTCCCCGGTTACCACCACGTTTCCGGGACGGTTCTGACAGCGGCGCAACCCGTTACCCGGTCCCTTAATCCCAAGGGAGCGGTTCGTAATACCCAAGGCGAGCGCGCTCGCGCCATGCCTGGCCAACAGCAACTGATTGAGGGGCGGCCCCGCCGCCCAATGTTTCATACGGGCCGACGCTTGATGCGCCAGACTGTGCCGACCAATTCTGAAGGACCATTCGCGACGCTGCGGAGTGAAAATTCCGCGCGCCACTTTGGTCCTCCGGCTTCCGGTTCGGCAAGGCGCGAGAGACGGCGTTTCGGCCTTCCCCTCACCCCCGAATCAGGTGGACCGTCGCGTCACCCGGCAGCGCTGATGGCGCCCACGGTGAATCGCGCCCGCCGCCGCCAAGAGTTAAGACATGCCCAACAAGATGTTGATCGATGCCACCCACCCGGAAGAGACCCGGGTCGTCGTGGTCCGCGGCAATCGCGTCGAAGAGTTTGATTTCGAGACCGCGCAACGCAAGCAACTGCGCGGGAATATCTACCTCGCCAAGGTCACAAGGGTCGAACCCTCGCTCCAGGCCGCTTTCGTCGAATATGGCGGCAACCGCCACGGCTTCCTCGCCTTCAGCGAAATCCATCCCGACTACTACCAGATCCCGGTTGCCGACCGGCAGGCGCTGATCGAAGCCGAGGAGCAGGCCCATCGCGAGGCCGAGGAAGAGAGCGAGAACCGCTCCCAGGGCCGCCGCCGCTCCCGCCACCGCAATTCCCGCCGCCGTAGCCATGGCGAGCGCGTCCGCAGCGAGGTCGTCGAAGGCGATCCCGCGACCCGGCAGGTCCAGGGCGAGGCGCTGCCCGAGGGCGCTTCGCACGAGGGCGAGCACCTGCACGCCGGCGTAGAGCATCACGGCGAGCACGAAGGCCACGATCATCACGGCCACGAAACACATGACCACGAAGGACATGACCACCACGACCATGATCATGCCCATGGTGACGATCCTCACGCCCATGATCATCACGACCACGATCATCATGGCGAGCACGACCATCACGACCATGATCATGCCGACGAGGCACCGGCGCCTGTCGCAGCGATCGGCGCCGAGCCCGTGGTTGCCGCAGAAGCCGTTGCCGAGCCGCAGGACGTTACCTCCGACGCACACGCCGACGATCTTGCCGAGGCCGTGACATCGGCTGCTGAGCCTGCCGACGCCGTGTACGCCGAAGGCGAGAATGCGCAGGCTCCGCATCACGAATCCGAAGCGACCGCCGAGGACGACGACGAAGACGAGGACGACGAGGAAGCCGAAGAGGACGTCGTCGAATCCGTCGGCGGCGACGATGTGCTGGAGGAAGTGCCGGAGCGCACCTTCCGCCCCCGCCGCCAGTACAAGATCCAGGAAGTCATCAAGCGTCGCCAGGTGATGCTGGTGCAGGTCGTCAAGGAAGAGCGCGGCAACAAGGGCGCGGCGCTGACGACCTACCTCTCGCTCGCCGGCCGCTATGCCGTCTTGATGCCGAACACCGCGCGCGGCGGCGGCATCAGCCGCAAGATCACGAGCGCGCAGGACCGTTCGCGCCTGAAGGAAGTGGTGCAGGATCTCGACGTGCCCGAGGGCATGGGGATCATTCTGCGCACCGCGGGCGCCGCCCGTACCAAGCCCGAGATCAAGCGCGATTTCGAGTACCTGATCCGGATGTGGGAGACGGTGCGCGACATGACGCTGAAGTCGCAGGCCCCGACCCTCGTCTACGAGGAAGGCTCGCTGATCAAGCGCTCGCTGCGCGACCTCTACAACAAGGAGATCGACGAGATCCAGGTGGCGGGTGATGCCGGCTACCGCGAAGCGCGCGACTTCATGAAAATGCTGATGCCCGCCAATGTGAGCGCGGTGAGGCAGTATCGTGACGGCCAGCCGCTGTTCTCGCGCATGGGCGTCGAAAGCCAGCTGGATGCGATGTTCTCGCCGACCGTGCAGTTGCGCTCCGGCGGCTACATCGTGATCAACCAGACCGAAGCGCTGGTCTCGATCGACGTCAACTCCGGTCGTTCGACGCGCGAGCATCATATCGAGGACACCGCGCTCAAGACCAATCTCGAGGCCTCGGAGGAGGTTGCGCGTCAGCTTCGGTTGCGCGACCTCGCCGGCCTGATCGTCATCGACTTCATCGACATGGACGAGAAGCGCAACAACCGCGCGGTGGAACGCAAGCTGTCCGATTGCCTCCGGCAGGACCGCGCGCGGATCCAGGTCGGACGCATCTCGCATTTCGGCCTGCTCGAGATGTCACGCCAGCGCATCCGCGCCAGCGTGCTGGAGTCCTCGACCGATCCGTGCACGCATTGCGGCGGCACCGGCCATGTACGCTCGGTGTCCTCGGTTGCGCTTCAGTTGCTGCGCGGTCTCGAAGAGATACTGATGAAGGGCGCGACCCACAACCTCGTGGTCCGCACCCGCACCGACGTCGCGCTCTATGTGCTGAACCACAAGCGCGGCCATCTGCGCGATCTGGAGAACGGCTTCAAGGTCACGTTGTCGGTCATCGCCGATCCGAGCGTCAACGGGCCTCAGGCCTATGTCATCGACCGCGGCGAGCAGGTGCATACGCTGGAAGCCGCCAAGGCTCTGCTGGCGGCGCAGGCGGCCGCAAGCCCGCCGCCCCTGGTCGAAGAGGCCTATGACGACGAGGAGTTCGATCCGGAAACCGAGTCCGAGGTCGAGACCGAAGAAACCGAAGGTCTCGCCGAGGAGCAGACCACAGGCGATGCCGCTGCTGAGCAGGACGGCCAGCGCCGCAAGCGTCGCCGTCGCCGCCGCGGTCGCGGTGGCCCGCGCGACGAGGAGACGCGCGAGGATGGCGCGCCCGCTCTTGCCGAGACGGCCATGGCGGCCGGCGAAGGCGAAGAGGATGCCGAGGCCGAGCCGGAAGGCGAGGAAGGCGAGGAACAGGCAGCCCGTGGCGAGCAGCAGGGCAGCGCCGATCGCCGTCGCCGGCGCGGTCGCCGTGGTGGCCGCCGCCGTCGCGGTCCCGGCGAGGAAGGTCTCGCCGGCTCCATCAGCGACGAGCTCACTGCCAATGCGCCGTCGGAAGCGACCAACGCTGTCGCCGATTTCGACAGTTTTGGCGGCGAGGCAGCGCCCTCGATCGCGCATGCCGAGCACACGTCAGAACCTCAGGTCACCCAGCCTGAGCCGCGGGCCGAAGCACGGATTGAGGCAGCGGCCAGGCCTGAGCCGGCTCCTGCTGCCGCGGACGAAGAGCACGCCGACGACAAGGCCGCACGACGCCGTTCGACGGTTCGGGAAAAGGTGAGCTTCCCGTCGAGCAGCCAGAGTGAACCGGTACCGGTCGCGCAGGCGGCCGAGCCGGTTGCCGCACCGGCTCCGGAGCCCGCGCCCGCAGCGGCAAGCGAAACGTCGGCCGCACCGCGTCGCGCCGGCTGGTGGTCGCGCCGCTTCGGCGGCGGCGAATAGACGAGCCCCAATCAAAAACGCCCGACTTCGGCCGGGCGTTTTTCGTTCCACGCTCTCTTTGCAGACGTCAGAGCGACGGCGGATCATCCTCGATCGGCGCCACGTCGCGCGATACAATCCGGCGAAGCTGATCGTAAAGGTCAGGCGCCTCGCTGGTGCAGAGGCAGACGCCCTTTGCAGCAGGCGCTGCGCCGGCGTTGAGGTAGGCGTGGCCCATGGTGCTGTCGAGATAGATGCCGTCGCCCTCGGCCAGGATCTCCGGCGCGTAGAACTCGGTGTGGACGGCAACGCGTCCGCTCGTCACCACGAAATATTCCTCGCCGGCGTGGCGCAGCAGAGGGCCGAACTCCTCCAGCGAGCGTGCCCGGACTTCTGCCAGGATCGGCACCATGCGTTTGCCGATCAGATCGGTGCATTGATAGGTGTAGGTGTAGAAGCCGGTCGTGATCACCTGCCCCTGCCCGGCGCGGCTGATGCTCCGTCGTGCCGTGACCGGCCGGCTCTGCTCGGGGCGCGGGGGTGCCGGATTGAACAGCTCGGCGATCTCCATCTTCAAGCCCGAGGTGAGCTGGAGCAGCTTGTCGTAGGTCAGCGACATCAGGCCGTTCTCGACCTTGGACAGGGTCGACAGTGCCATGCCGGTCCGCTCCGCCACCTGCTTGAGCGTCAGCCCTCGCGCCTGGCGGGCAGCCTTGAGGCATTGGCCGAGCTGGGAGTTGGCGCCCTCCGGCGTCGTCAGGATCTCGCTCATGCAGCGAAGCTATCACGGCGGCGGACAATTGTTTGACCGATCCATCTAATCTTTTCGACTGAAGGTGGCCCTGAGTTCCGCATCTGGTCCGCGTTTGGGCAGGTAAGCCAGCATTTGTGCATGAAGCGGCCCGTTCTGACGAATATTGGTGCGCGGCTTCCGCTTTCCGATATGCTAAATTGTTTTCAAATCTTGAAAGGGACTGGCGTTGTCCGAGCTTTGCGATTCCAGCGCCGTTGAGCTGCGCCGCCACCTGTCCGCCCGGGACATCTCGCCCGTCGAGCTGCTGGACTCGTGCCTGTCGCGGATCGCAGCCGTCAATCCCGCCGTCAATGCCGTCGTGACACTGGACGAGCCTGGCGCTCGTGCCGCTGCCAGGGAAGCCGAGGCCGCCATCATGCGCGGCGAGGATCATGGTGCCCTCCACGGGCTCCCCGTTCTCGTCAAGGACACCCAGGACACCGCTCGCCTACGGACCACCTGTGGCAGCCCGTTGCTGAGGGACAACGTCCCGCTCGCCGACCAGGGCTCGGTGGCCCGGCTGCGCGCGGCTGGCGCCATCATCTTCGGCAAGACCAACACACCGGAATGGGCGGCCGGCGGCAACACCCGCAACCCCGTGTTCGGCGCGACCGGCAATCCGTTCGATCCAATGCGCTCGGCGGCTGGCTCCTCCGGCGGCTCGGCGGTGGCGCTCGCCTGCGGCATGGCCCCGCTCGCCTCGGGCTCGGACACCGGCGGCTCATTGCGCAATCCGGCGGGCTTCGCCGGCATTGTCGGCATGCGTCCGTCCTACGGCCTCGTCGCCAGCGAGAAGCGCGTGTTCGGCTGGTCCAATTTGTCGACCGACGGGCCGATGGCGCGTAATGTCGCCGACACCGCGCTGATGCTGTCGGTGATGGCGAGCGACGATGCCCGCGATCCGCTCGCCTATACGCTGCCCGGCGAGTCCGTGCGCGCGCGTGCCGAACGCTGGGCCGCGCCGCGCCCCGCAGAACTCGGCAGGCTGCGCCTCGCCTTCACCGAAGACTTCGGCTTCGCCCCGACCGAGCAGGCGATCCGGCGCGTGTTCCGCCATCGCGTGAGCAAGCTTGCATCGCTCTTCGCGGAGTGCCGCGAGGCGACGCCGGATTGCTCCGGCGCCGACGACGCCTTCGCCGTGCTGCGCGCCGGCATGTTCCTGGCGACACACGGCAAGAACTACAGGGAGCGGCCCGAGATGCTCGGGCCCAATGTCCGCGCCAATGTCGAGGAAGGCCTCGGCTACACCCTCGAAGATCACGCGCGCGCCGCAACGACGCAGACGCGGATCTATCGCGCCTGGCAAAGCTTCTTCGAAAGCTGCGACGTGCTGATCAGCCCGACCATCACGCTCAGTCCGCGGCCGTGGTCGGAGCCCCATCCCGCGGAGATCGACGGGGTACCTACGAAATCCTACTTCCATTGGCTCGCGCTCGCTTATGCGGTCACGCTTCCCGGCCATCCCGCCATCAGCATCCCTCTCGGCCTTGATGAAGCCGGGCTGCCTTTCGGCCTGCAGATCGTTGGTCAGCGTGGCGGCGACGCCGCCGTGCTCACGGTGGCCGCGAGCCTCGAAGCAGCGTTCTCCGGCGACGCGCAATTGTGCCGGCCCGCGCCCGATCTGGCCCGGCTTGCAGTGGCGCCGCCGCTCTCGGCTGCACCCGGCTTCCTGACTTGGGAATGATCAGAACTTGGCAATGAAGAACTTGGGAATGAAGAACTTGGGAATGATCAGAGCTCGGGAATGACCTGAACTCGGCAACGACCGAACCAGCCCTGGCAGCGCAATGGAGACGAGGATGACGGAATTGCCGAGGAAGACCAGCGTCATCGCATTCGTCCTGCTCTACGTCGCCTACTGCATCTCCTATGTCGACCGCGCGGCGATCTCGCTGGCGCTGGCCCAGATCGGCAAGGACTTCAACCTCCAGGCCGCAGATCTCGGCATCGTTATCAGCGCGTTCTTCCTCGGTTACGCCGCAATGCAGGTGCCGGGCGGATGGCTCTCCGACCGCTTCGGATCGAAATATGTGGTGATCATCACCATCGTGATGTGGTCGCTGTTCACGGCGTTCACGAGTCTTGCCTGGTCGCTGACATCGCTGATCGCGATCCGCTTCCTGTTCGGCATCGCCGAGGGCGGCTTCCCGCCGGCGAGCATCCGCGCCGTCGCGGAGGTGTTCAAGAAGGACAGCCGGCCGAAGATGTCGGCGCTGCTGCTGTCATCCAACTATGCCGGCAGCATGATCGCGCCGCTGGTCATGGCGCCGTTGATCCTCTGGCTCGGCTGGCGCCATGCCTTCAACGCGATTGGCATTGCGGGCATCGTCTTCGCGGTGGCCTATTTCGTCTTCGTCCCCTATCTGGGCCGCCCGGGTGCGAACGATCCGACCCCGGCGGGGACGAAGGCCGAGAACAGTGCACCGATGCGCGAGCTCATGAAGAATCCGCTGCTGTGGCAGCTGATGGTGGTGTGGTTCGGCCTCAGTTGCGTCAACAAGGGCCTGGATTCCTGGATGCCGCTCTATCTGCTCCAGCAGCGCGGGCTCGACCTCAAGACGGTCGGCATCGTGGCGCCGATCCCGTTCGTGATGGCGACGATCGCGACTGCGATCGGCGGCTGGGTGATGACGACGTTTTTCGCCGAGCGCGAAAAATATCTGCTGATCGGCGCCTCCGCATTGACCGGCATCTTCCTCTACGCCATGTACAAGGCGGAGACGATCGCGATGTTGATCACCTACCAGTCGGTGGTCTATTTCTTCAAATCCTTCGTGCTGGCCTCGGTGATTGCGCTTCCGACCAAGCTGCTCCGCGACGACCAGATCGGATCCGGCATCGGCATGGTCAATCTCGGCGGCCAGAGCGCGGGCTTCGTCGCACCCGTGGCGATCGGCTTCATCGTGACCGGAACCGGATCGTTCGATGCCGCCTTCGGCTTCCTCGTGGCGATGACGGCATTATCCGTCGTGGTCGCCGCGACCATCAACACGGCCGAGCCGAAGCTCACGCCGCAGACGGCCTGACAGGAGAATTTCTTCCGATGCAAAGCGCGATCGTCCTCGGCGGCGGCATGATCGGCGTCAGCGCGGCGCTGCACCTCCAGCAGCGCGGCTGGTCCGTCACGCTGATCGACCGCAGGGAGCCGGGCCGCGAGACCAGCTACGGCAATGCCGGCATGATCCAGGCGGAAGCGGTGCGCCCCTATCCGATGCCACGCGATCTCGCCACGCTCCTGAAGATCGCGACTGGCCGCACCAACGACGTGCGTTACAGCCTCTCATCGCTTCATCTCCATATCGAGCCCCTGCTCCGCTATTGGTGGCATTCGGCGCCGAAGCGGCATCGCGAAGCGATCGACGCCTGGGCGCGGCTGATCGCCTACGCGACGGCGGAGCACGACATCCTCATTCGCGAAGCCCACGCCGACAATCTGATCCGCCGCGCGGGATACAGGCACCTGCATCGCGACGCAGCTTCGTTCGATCTCGCCGTCAAGGCGGCGGAAGAAGACCAGCGCGAATTCGGCGTGAGGTTTCGTGCGCTCTCGGGCGCCGAGCTCGCCAAGGCCGAACCTGTCCTGCGCGACGACCTGCCCGGCGCGATCCATTGGCTCGACACCTGGACCGTGTCCGATCCCGGCGCGCTGGTCACGGCCTATGCCGATCTGTTCGAGCGCCTCGGCGGCACCATCGTGCTCGGTGATGCCCAAAGCCTGCAGCAGACCGCCACCGGCTGGTCGGTCAAGACAGACGTTGGACACATCGACGCCGCCCACGCCGTCGTGACGCTCGGGCCGTGGTCGCCCGATCTCCTGCTCAAATTCGGCTATCGCATCCCGCTGGTGCGCAAGCGTGGCTACCACATGCATTACAGCGGTGGCGCCTCGCTCGATCTGCCGCTGGTCGACAAAGCCGGTGGCTACGCCATGGGTCCGATGGCGAAGGGTATCCGCATCACCACCGGCGCGGAGTTGACGGGCCTGGACGCGCTCGCAACGCCCGTGCAGCTCGCCAGCGCGGAAGCGTCCGCGCGCGAGTTGATCGACCTTGGCAAGCGGGTCGAGCCCGACCCCTGGTTCGGCACCCGCCCCTGCACGCCTGACATGCTGCCGGTGCTCGGCCCCGCCCCGCGCCATGCAGGCCTCTGGATGAACTTTGGCCACGGCCACCAGGGCTTTACGCTGGGACCCGCGACCGGGCGCCTGCTCGCGGAGATGATGAGCGGCGAAACGCCGGCGATCGATCCGACCCCATACCGGCCGGAGCGATTCTAACCCCAGTGTTGGCGGCAAGCACCGCGCGCGCGTCGCCAGATGCAGGTTGAACGCGCGAATTCGCAAATTCCGTCAATCGGCGCGCTCGGCGAGCAGTGTCCGGATGCGTTCGGCGTCTTCGGGAGTCGCGGGGTTGTAGACGATCATGCTGAGATCGGAGCGTCCCTCGACGATAAAACTCGAATATTCGAACGACATCGTGCCGTGAACGGGATGCCGCAGCCGCTTGGTGCCGTCGCCGTGGTGACGCACGTCGTTGTCGCGCCAGAGCGCGGCGAATTCCGGGCTGGTCCGGCACAGCTCGTCGACAAAATCGGCGACATGCGAGACTGCGCCGGCCCGCGCGGCGTCCGCCCGGAATGCCGCGACGACGAAGCGCGCCACGCTGTCCCAATCGTATTGCGCGGCGCGCACGCGCGGATCGCAGAAGATGAAGCGCAGGATGTTGCGCTGACCCGGCGGGATCGCGCCGTAGTCGGTCAGCACGGCGCTTGCGGCACGATCCAGGCGACGACGTCCCAGGTCGCGGTCCGCACCAGCGCCGGGCTGAATGCGAACGCGTCGAGCACGCGCTGCAGCCGCGGCGAGACGCTCTCGCCGGCCTGGTAGCGCACCTCGGGCGGACGGCCGAGGCCGATCAGGAACAGGTGCTCGCGCTCGACATCGGTCAGCATCAGCGCTCGTGCGATGCGGTCGAGCACATCGGGCGACGGCGCGCCGCCGCGGCCCTGCTCGAGCCAAGTGTACCAGGTCGGGCTGATATTGGCGCGCTGCGCCACCTCCTCGCGGCGGAGTCCCGGCGTACGCCTGCGGCTACCCGCGAAGCCGAACGCGGCGGCGTCGAGCCGGGTACGGCGGTCCTTGAGGTAGGCCCCGAGCAGGTTTTCGGCTGAAGCGGTCTCGCTCATCCTGTTAGCTATTATACCCCGATAATGTCACTACTTTACCCGGATAATCCTGGCGCGGATGGTCGTCTCCACCAACCCTGGAGATACTGATGCGTGTTTTCGTCACTGGCGCCACCGGTTTCGTCGGCTCCGCCGTCGTCCGCGATCTGATCGCCGCCGGCCACCGGGTCACGGGCCTCGCCCGCTCCGACGCGGGAGCCGCCGCGATGGGCGCCGATGTCCACCGCGGGTCGCTAGAGGACCACGCGTCCTTGCGCAGCGGCGCCGCTGCAACGGATGGCGTCCTGCACCTCGGCTTCAACCACGATTTCTCGAAATTCGCCGACAATTGCGAGCTCGACCGCCGCGCGATCCTGGCGATCGGCGAGGAACTCAAGGGCTCCGGTCGCCCTCTCATCGTCACCTCCGGCGTCGCGCTGCTTGCGCCCGGCCGCCTCGCCACCGAGGATGATGTGTCGGCGCAGCGCTTTCCGCGCGTGTCGGAAGCGACCGCGCTGTCGCTGGCCGGCCTCCGCGCCGCCGTTGTGCGTCTTCCGCCCTCCACGCATGGCGAGGGCGACCACGGCTTCGTCCCGATCCTGATCAACCTCGCGCGCCAGAAGGGCGTATCGGCCTATGTCGGCGATGGCAGCAACCGCTGGCCCGCCGCGCACCGCTTCGACGCCGCGCGCGTCTACCGGCTGGCGCTGGAGCAAGGCGCACCCGCGAAGCACTATCACGCGATCGCCGAGGAAGGCGTGCCGTTCAAGGCGATTGCGGAAGTGATCGGCCGGCGGCTCGGCGTGCCCGTGGTGTCCCAATCGCCCGAGGAAGCGGCCGCGCATTTCGGCTGGTTCGCACAACTCGCGGCCGCCGACGTTCCGACCTCGAGCGCGAAGACGCGTGCTTTGCTCGGCTGGTCGCCGCAAGAAAAAGGGCTGATCGAGGATCTAGACCAGCCCTGCTATTTCAAGAACTGACGGCGCGGCTGGCGCCGTCGGTGAGAGCTTGCAGATCAGTCCGTCGTGACCGCGGTTTCCATGTCGGTCGGATCGATCTGCCTGGTGAGGTTGGCGTTGAGCTTGTCGCGATCGAGTTCGCCCTCCCACCAGGCGACGATCACGCAGGCAACGCCGTTGCCGCACAGATTGGTCAGCGCGCGGCACTCGCTCATGAACTTGTCGATGCCGAGCACGATCGCCATGCCCGGCACGAGGCGCGGATCGACCACGGCGAGCGTCGCCGCCAGCGTGATGAAGCCCGCACCCGTGATGCCGGAGGCGCCCTTCGAGGTCAGCATCGCCACCACCAGGATGGTGAGCTGCTGGCCAAAGGTGAGATCGAAGCCCAGCGCCTGCGCGATGAACAGCGTCGCCAGAGTCATGTAGATGTTGGTGCCGTCGAGATTGAACGAATAGCCCGTGGGCACCACGAGGCCGACCACCGACTTCGAGCAGCCGAGGCGCTCGAGCTTTTCCATCAAGGACGGCAACGCGCTCTCCGAGGACGAGGTGCCGAGCACGATCAGCAGCTCGTCCTTGATGTAGGCGAGGAACTTGAAGATGGAGAAGCCGGCGAAGCGCGCGATGATTCCGAGCACGACGAACACGAACAGCGCCGCGGTCAGGTAGAACGTCGCGATCAGGCCGATCAGGTTGAGGATCGCCCCGGTGCCGAACTTGCCGATCGTGTAGGCCATCGCGCCGAAGGCACCGATCGGCGCCGCGCGCATCACGATGGAGATGACGCCGAACACCGCATGCGCGGCGTCGTCGATGAACGAGCGGATGGTGTGGCCGCGTTCGCCGAGCCCCATGATGGCGAAGCCGAACAGCACCGAGAACAGCAGCACCTGCAGGATCTCGCCTTGCGCGAAGGCGCCGACGACGGTGTCCGGAATGATGTGCAGCACGAAGTCGACCGACTTCTGGCCTTCGGCCTGCTTGGCGTAATTGGCGACGGCCTGCGCGTTGGCGGCGGCGCCGCCGAAGCCCGCACCCGGCTTCACCAGATTGCCGATGATAAGTCCGATCACCAGCGCGAAGGTCGAGACGATCTCGAAATAGACCAGCGCCTTGACGCCGATGCGGCCGACCTTCTTGGCGTCCTGAATGTGGGCGATGCCCGAAACCACGGTGCAGAAGATGATCGGGGCGATCACCATCTTGATCAGCTTGATGAAGCCGTCGCCGAGTGCCTTGATCCACTCATTGGTGGCGACTGACGGCCAGAGCCAGCCGACGATGGCGCCGAGCACGATCGCAATCAGCACCTGGATATAAAGGACCTTGTACCACGGCTTGGCGGCGGGCGGCGCGACCGGCGCCCCCACCATCGTTGTCGTCGTCATTGTTTCACTCCCCCTCAAAACGCTAGGCCAGCCAAGATCAACTTGGCCGGCCCTGTCAATCGGAACTGCTCGATATTGCGCGCTTTACCCGCGATCGACCGCCCGGCGTATCGCCGGCATCAACGTCGCGCCCAGCGCGTTCTTGACCAGCGACGCCGCAATGAACGGCAGCAGGCCGACCTGCCACGCCTTTGCGGTGCCAAGGCCGAGGCCGAAGGCGAGCCAGCCAAAGCCCGCGGCCAGAATGAGGATGTGTCCAACGGCCATGGCCGCAAACAGCAGCACTACGCTGCGATCCCAGCCGCGCTCGGCGAGCCAGCCGGTGACGAAGGCGGCGCCAATGAAGCCGAACAGATAGCCCGCGGTCGGGCCGACCAGCGGTGCGATCCCACCAACGGGACCGGCGAACACTGGCAGGCCCATCGCACCCTCGGCGAGGTAGGCGATCATGGTTGCGCTGCCAAGCCGCCAGCCATAGGCGGCGCCGATCATCAACACGACCAGCGTCTGCAGTGTCATGGGCACGTAAGGCAGCGGCAGGTTCACCTTGGCTGACAGCGCCATCAAGGCGGTGCCAAGCGCAATCAGCACGACGGCGCGCAAGGCACCGACAGTTTCACCCGGCCGGATCGGCCACATCAATGCGGCGAGAGGAGAATGTGTGGCGGTAGACGGGACGGAACGGTCGGACAAGTTGCACTCCAGAAGGCTGGCGAAAACTGCCGGCTATTTAAGCCAGTGAGCGATCCGGTCAACTGCTTCCCGCATCTCCGCAGCCGAACGCGCATAAGAGAGCCGTATGAACGAACGACCATGGATTGGATCGAAGTCGAGCCCCGGCGTGACCGCGACATGGGCCTGTTCGAGCATCTGCTTGGCGAAGTCGAAACTGTCGGAGGTGAAGTCCGAGACGTCCGCGTAGAGATAGAACGCGCCGTCGGCCGGCAGAAACCTGGTCAGGCCAGCCTTGGGCAATCCCTCGATCAGGATGCGCCGGTTCTCCTGATAGCCGTGCTTGATCTCTTCCATCTCGGCCGCGCCGTCGAAGGCCGCTTCGGCGGCGATCTGCGACAGCGACGGCACCGAGATCGACAGGTTCTGCTGCAGCCGCTCGATCGGCCGTACCAGAATCTCGGGCACGACCATCCAGCCGACGCGCCAGCCCGTCATGCAGAAATACTTCGAGAACGAGTTGATCACGAGCGCGTGCTCCGACAGCGCCGCAGCCGTCACGGCGGGAAACGCGTAGTCGAGCCCGTGATAGATCTCGTCCGAGATGAAACGGATGCCCGCGCCTTCCGCCGCCGCGATCAGGCCCGCGAGCGCCTCGCGGGACATCATGGTCCCGGTCGGATTGGCGGGGCTGCCGACCAGCACGCCCTTCAGCGGCGCCTTGCGATGGGCGGCCAGCAGCGCCTCGCCGGTCAGCGCATGACGCGTCTCGTTCGTGGTCTCGATCAGCACCGGCTCGCAGCCGAGCGCGGTGAGGATATGGCGGTACGGCGGATAACCCGGCACCGTCACGGCGACGCGGTCGCCCGGCTCGAATATCGCGAGGAAGGCCAGAATGAACCCGCCGGAGGAGCCGGTGGTCACCACAATCCGCTCGGGGCTGAGGTCACAGCCATAGGCATCGCGATAATGCCGCGCGATGCGCGCGCGCAAGGAGGGGATGCCGAGTGCTGAGGTATAATCGATCCGCCCTGCCTCGAGCGCCGCATGGGCGGCCGCAATCGCGGTCTTCGGCGCGCCGGCGGCGGGCTGGCCGACCTCCATATGGATCACATGGCCCCCGGCCGCCTCGATTCGGGCCGCCGCGGCCATCACGTCCATCACCATGAACGGGGGAACATCGCTGCGGCGGGAGGGCGCGAGCCACTCTCCCAATGGGTTCCTCAAGGTCGCATCGTGCATCGATTTCTGCTATTCGCTGGCGGGGCCGATCCGTCCGACCCGGGAAAAACGGGGTGCTTGCGCCCCAGACTGGCCGCATTGTACGGCTCATAAGGGGTACGGCTCAAAGGGGCATATCGCGTATCCGGTCCGCCGCCAATCGCCAAAACCAATCACTGAACTGCTTGACCAGGAATGCCTGACAAGCCTGCTGACAAGACCGTTTGACCCAGACCGTGATGTTGTTCCAGATCGCATTGCGCAAGAAGGCCACCGCCCTCACCTCCCTCGTCGCGGCGGCTGCGATCGCGCTGACGCCGTTCTCGGCCGCGCATGCGCAGGCCAAGGGACCGCCGGTCCTGCGCGACACCGAGACCGAGCAGCTGCTGCGCGAATACACGCGCCCGATCCTGCGCGCCGCCGGTCTGGAAAAGCAGAACATCCAGATGGTGATCGTCAACGAGGGCTCGTTCAACGCGTTCGTCGCCGATGGCCGCCGCATCTTCGTCAATTACGGTGCGATCCTGCAATCGGAGACGCCGAACCAGATCATCGGCGTGCTCGCGCACGAGACCGGGCATCTGGCCGGCGGCCATCTGTCCAAGCTGCGCGAGCAGCTCGCCAACGCCCAGACCCAGATGATCATCGCGATGCTGCTCGGCGCCGGCGCGATGGCCGTAGGCAGCACCCGCGGCAGCGGCAGCGCCGGCAACAATGGCCTGGCCAATGCAGGAGCCGCCGCCCTCGCCGGCCCCCAGGAGATGATCCGCCGGACGCTGCTGTCCTATCAGCGCCAGCAGGAGGAGAACGCCGACCGCGCCGGCGTGAAATTCCTGACGGCGACCCAGCAGTCGCCAAAAGGCATGTACGAGACCTTCAAGCGCTTCACCAGCGAGAGCCTGTTCGCCGCACGCGGCGCCGATCCCTATCTCCAGTCGCACCCGATGCCCGCCGAGCGCGTCGCTTCCCTGCAGGAATTCGCCAGCTCCAGCCCTTATTGGGACAAGAAGGATGATCCCGCGCTCCAGCTCCGCCATGACATGGTGCGCGCCAAGATCTCCGCCTTCATGGAGCGGCCGGAGACGGTGTACCGCCGCTATCCCCTGACCAACGACAGCATGCCGGCGCGCTACGCCCGCGCCATCAGCACCTATCTGCATGGCGATTTGCGCAGCGCGCTCACCCAGATCGACGCGCTGATCCAGATCCAGCCCAACAATGCGTATTTTTACGAGGTGCGCGGCCAGGCGCTGCTGGAGGGCGGCAAGCCGGCCGAGGCAATTCCTGCCCTGCGCAAGGCTGTCGCACTTTCGAACAACGCGCCCCTCATCGAGATGTTACTTGGGCAGGCTCTGGTTGGGTCCGATAATAAGGCCTACACCGATGACGCCGTTCGGATTCTCCGGGCTGCGGTGGCACGGGAACCGGAGGCCATTCTCGGCTACATGCAGCTCGCGATGGCCTATGGCCGGAAGGGTGACTATGCCGAGGCCGATCTGGCGTCGGCGCAGGCCGCTTATCTGCGCGGCGACAACAAGACCGCCCGCGAGCTTGCGACGCGCGCGAAAACCCGTTTCGCCGTCGGCACGCCCGGATGGGTCAAGGCCGACGACATCGTGGCGTCGAAACCGCCGCGCAACTGACCAGACCAAGACGACGCCTTACGCCACCACGCCTTACGAAACGACGTCACGACACCGAGCTTAAGTCCGCCGGGACGTTTTCCGAAACCTGCTTTGGATAAGAGGATTTGCCTATGCCTTCGCTGCGCCTGCTTGCTCCCGCGCTGTTTGCGCTCGCCATGTTCGGCGCAGCCGTGCCCGCGTCGGCCGACAGCTTCTCCGATGCCCAGCGCACGGACATCGAGGCGATCGTCAAGAACTATCTCGTCACCCATCCCGAGGTGCTCGAGGAAGCGATGGCCGAACTCACCAAGCGCCAGGCCGCGGCCGAGACGCAGAAGCACGAGGCCAGCGTCGCGCAGAATTCCGATGCGATCTTCAACTCGCCGCGTCAGGTCGTGCTCGGCAACAAGGACGGCGACGTCACCTTCGTCGAGTTCTTCGACTACAATTGCGGCTACTGCAAGCGCGCGATGGACGACATGCTCACCCTCATGAAAGCCGATCCGAAGCTGAAGGTGGTGCTGAAGGAGTTTCCGGTGCTGAGCCAGGGCTCGGTGGAAGCAGCCCAGGTCGCCGTCGCGGTGCGCATGCAGGATCCCTCCGGCAAGAAGTACCTCGACTTCCACCAGAAGCTGCTCGGCGGCCGTGGCGCGGCCGACAAGGCGCGTGCGCTTCAGGCGGCCAAGGAAGCCGGCCTCGACACCGCGAAGATCGAGAAGGACATCGGCAGCGCCGAGGTGCGCAGCACCATCGAGGAGAACTTCAAGCTCGCCGAAGCAATGGGCATGAACGGCACGCCCAGCTACGTGATCGGAAAGCAGATCGTTGTCGGCGCCGTCGGTGTCGATAGCCTCAAGGAAAAGATCGCTGTGGCCCGCTGCGGCAAAGCGACCTGCTGACAAGGCGACCCGCTGATCACGTTAAAAATCACGCATGCAAAGGCCGGCTGAAAAGCCGGTCTTTTCATTGCGCCGAAATCTGGCGCGCGCGTTCATCTGGCGTTCAACAAACAAAAGCCTCGGAACCACCAAAGTTCCGGAACTACTCAAATCTCCTTTCGTTGTCGGCGCGGGCAATGACGCAAATGAACACGTGAGGAGAATTCCATGTCTAACCGCTTTATGATCTCGGTTGCCACACTCGCGCTCGTCGCGGGCACCGGTCTGGCGAACGCACAGGGCACCATGAACCGCGACAGCGGTGGCGGCGCCGGTGGTGCGCAGATGCAGCATTCGCAGCCTTCCGGCGGCGCCGCCGAACGCGGCGGCTCGATGGGTAAGGAATCCGCCCATGAGAAGGGCACCGTCGGTCAGGCTGGCGGCTCCAGCAGCATGAAGTCCGGCGGAGCAGCCGAGGAGAAGTCGTCGGGCGGGATGGACAAGTCCGGCGCGATGAACAAGAACGCGACCGACGAGAAGGCCGGCGCGGCGAAGGGTGAGCACGCCCAGGGCGCGCAGGAAAAGTCCGCGCAAGACAAGTCCACGCAGGACAAGTCCATGCATGACAAGTCAGCGCAGGACAAGGCAGCGCAGGACAAGGCAGCGCAGGACAAGTCGAAGAGCACGATGGACAAGTCCCAGACGGACAAGTCCAAGAGCACGGAGACTGACACCAAGAGCGGCAACATGAACGCCCAGACCAAGGGCGCAGACAGCCAGACCAAGGGTGCGGACAACAAGGCTGCCGATACCAAGTCTCAGACGACGACCGGCACAGCCTCCGCGACCGCTTCTGCGCCGCCGCCCGAGAAGCGGACCGAGATCACATCCGCGATCAAGTCGACCAAGATCGAGGAAACGACCAACGTCAACTTCAACATCTCAGTCGGCACGACGGTCCCTGCCAGCGTTCATTTCCACCCGCTCCCGCCGCGGATCGTCGAGATTTATCCGGAATGGCGCGGCTATGATGTGATCTTGGTGCACGGGCGGTACGTCATCGTTCGTCCGCAGACGCGCGAGATCGTGTACATCATCGAAGGCTAAGTCGCTTCGCTGAAGCTCCAAATGAGCCCTTGCCGAGAGATCGGCAGGGGCTTTTGGGTTACCGGGCGGCGTCTTCCCGCACACGCCGGCCGGCAGCCATGCTTCGGACTGGTTAACAAGCGATTTCCGTAGCTTGCGCACAGGTTTTTGCACCTGGGATGAGCTATCTGAAGCCACCTGGGAGGTCCTTCAAGGCTTCCCCTCACGCGCTTTGTTACCTATAACCCCGCCACGCCGAAGCACCTCTTGCGGGATTGGAATGGCCGAACCAGCAACCGACACGATCCTTGTCCTGAACGGGCCGAACCTCAACATGTTGGGGACGCGCGAGCCCGAGAAGTACGGGCATGCGTCGCTGGCCGACGTCGAGGCGCTGTGCCGGGAAACGGCGGCCACGTTCGGCCTCAAGGCCGACTGCCGGCAGTCCAACCGCGAAGGCGAATTGATCGACTTCATCCACGAGGCATACGCCCGCAAGATGAAGGGCATCATCATCAATGCCGGCGGCTATTCGCACACGTCGATCGCGCTGCACGACGCGCTGCTCGCTGTGCAGATCCCGACGGTCGAAGTGCACGTCACCAACATCCACGCCCGCGAGAATTTCCGGCATCACTCCTACACCGCGCGCGCGGCCTTCGCCTCGCTCTGCGGTTTCGGCATCGAGGGCTACCGCCTCGCCATCCAGGGCCTTGCCGCCAAGCTCGGCATCAAGCCCAAAGCCTGACGCTCCCCCTTCACACAGAACATTCGGATCAAACAACATGGCGCGCCAGCCAGACGACAAAGCAGCCGCAAAGTTTTCCAGCGAGGATTCCGCCCTCGTCCGCGAGCTCGCCTTGCTGCTCGATGAGACCAGCCTCACCGAAATCGAGATCGAGCGTGCCGGCCTGCGCCTGCGCGTCGCCCGCAACATCAGCGTCGCCGCGACCATGCCGATGCAGATGGCGGCCGCCCCCACCGCCCTCCCGGCGACCGCAGCTGCCGCCGCGCCTGCCGCTGCCGACCTGTCGAAGCATCCCGGCGCCGTGACCTCGCCGATGGTCGGCACCGCCTATTGGGCGCCGGAGCCCGGCGCCAAGCCGTTCATCGAGGTCGGCAGCAAGGTCTCGGTCGGCCAGACGCTGCTGATCATCGAAGCCATGAAGACCATGAACCAGATCCCCTCGCCGCGCGCCGGCACGGTGACGCAGATCGTGATCGAGGACGGCCAGCCGGTCGAGTACGGCGAGCCGCTCGTGATCATTGAGTGACGGTCGAGGGCGATCTCATCGCCCTCGCCGCTTTCCGCGCGTCAGTCCAATAAGGACACCATGTTCGACAAGATCCTCATAGCCAATCGCGGCGAGATCGCCCTTCGCATCCTCAGGGCCTGCAAGGAACTCGGGATCGCGACCGTCGCCGTGCACTCCACCGCCGACGCCGATGCCATGCATGTGCGCCTCTCGGACGAGAGCGTTTGCATCGGGCCACCGGCGTCCAAGGACAGCTATCTCAACGTGCCCGCGCTGCTCGCGGCCTGCGAGATCACCGGCGCCGATGCCGTGCATCCCGGCTACGGCTTCCTGTCGGAGAACGCGCGCTTCGCGGAAATCCTCGCCGAGCATAATCTGCATTTCATCGGCCCGAAGGCCGAGCACATCCGCCTGATGGGCGACAAGATCGAGGCCAAGAGAACCGCCAAGAAGCTCGGCATTCCCGTGGTGCCCGGCTCCGACGGAGGGGTCGGCCCCAACGACGACGCTATGGCGATCGCCAGGAAGATCGGCTTCCCCGTGCTGGTCAAAGCCGCGGCGGGCGGCGGCGGCCGCGGCATGAAGGTGGCCGAGAGCGAGGCCGATCTTCAGGTCGCGCTGTCGACGGCCGCCAACGAGGCCAAATCCGCCTTCGGCGATGCCTCCGTCTACCTCGAAAAATATCTGCAGAAGCCGCGCCACATCGAGATCCAGATCCTCGGCGACGGCCGCGGCGGCGCGATTCATCTTGGCGAACGCGACTGCTCGCTGCAGCGACGCCACCAGAAGGTCTGGGAAGAAGGCCCCTCGCCCGTGCTGACTGCGGCTGCACGCGCCAAGATCGGCGAGACCTGTGCCAAGGCGATGCGCGAGATGAAATATCTCGGCGTCGGCACCATCGAATTCCTGTTCGAGGATGGCGAGTTCTACTTCATCGAGATGAACACGCGCATCCAGGTCGAGCATCCCGTCACCGAGAGCATCACCGACATCGACCTCGTGCTGGAGCAGATCCGCATCGCCGCCGGCGGCGACCTGCCGGCGAGGCAGGACGAGGTTCAGGTCATCGGTCACGCGATCGAGTGCCGCATCAACGCCGAAAATCCGGAGACCTTTCGTCCTTCGCCCGGCCGCATCACGCAATATCACCCACCCGGCGGGCTCGGTGTGCGGATCGATTCCGCGGTCTATCAAGGCTATACGATCCCGCCTTATTACGACTCGCTGGTCGGCAAGCTGATCGTGCACGGCAAGACCCGCGGCGAGTGCCTGATGCGGCTGCGCCGGGCGCTGGACGAGATGGTGGTCGAGGGCATCGAGACCACCCTGCCGCTGTTTCGCGCGCTGGTGCGCGAGGACGACATCATCAACGGCGACTACCACATCCACTGGCTGGAACAATATCTCGCCGGCAAGGCGGAACCCGCCCCGAAGTAGCCGTCCCTCCGCATGGAACCCTTTGGCCCTAATCGCGTTTAGGACGTGGGGACAGTTCCGAGGGGGCGATTTGAAGTCCGGCAAGCCTGATCGAGCGAGACCGTCGTGACCGCTGACGCACAGCGACGGCGTAGATTTTGGCAGATCCTGCTGCTCGCAGCGGGGCTCTTGGTGCTGACCGTGATCAGCGCCGGCTCCGTCTACCTCGTCAACAAGGCGAGAGACGACAGCAAATGGGTGATTCACACCATCGAGGCGGAGAACCAGATCAACGCCCTCCTGCTGGAAATCCGCAGAGCTGAGAGCACCGCCCGCGGCTACCTCCTGACACAAGGCGAGGATTTCAAGGTCGACCATGACAAGGCCGTGGCGGCCGTCATCCCGGCTCTCGACAAGCTCACGCGCCTGACCGGCGACAATCCGGCGCAACGCGAGAACATCGAGAAGCTGAGCGCGGCGATCGAGACCCGTCTCGGCCAGTTCGCGCAGGAGATGGATTTCCTCCGGCGGGGTGAGCCGGAGAACGCCGCAGCGCTGGTCCGCGAGGTTGTCTCCACGGACGCGACAGCCGCGATCGCCAAAGTCGCGACCGGGATGATCCAGGAAGAAGAACGGCTGTTCCGGCTGCGAACGGTCAATTCGGACCGCAGCCAGACCCTGGCCGCGTCGATGACCGGCATTGGCTCGGGCCTCGTCGTGCTGCTGGCGCTGATCTCGATCTGGCTGGTGCGGCGCTCGGCCCTTGCCCGTGACGACGCCGAGGCGCGCCTGCGCGATGCCAATGTCAATCTGGAGGCCGTGGTCGACGAACGCACGGCCGATCTGCGCGAAGCCAATAACGAGATCCAGCGCTTTGCCTATATCGTCAGCCACGATCTGCGCTCGCCACTCGTCAACATCATGGGCTTCACCAGCGAACTCGAAGAGCTCGGCGGCGACATTTTCCGCCGTATCGGTGGCCTTACCCACGTCCCGGCCGACGGGCCGCCGCTGCCGGACGGCGAGATCGCGCTCGAAGGTCCCGACAAGCAGCTCTCAGCGGATTTTTCCGAAGCGCTGGGCTTCATCAAGTCGTCGATCGCCAAGATGGACCGCCTGATCTCGGCGATCCTCAATCTCACCCGCGAGGGCCGGCGCGAGTTCCAGCCGGAAAAGATCGACACGCGCGAGCTGATCGAAGCCATCGTGTCGACGCTGGCGCATCAGGCCGCCGAGGCACAGGCCGAGATCCATGTCGCTCCCCTGCCCAATCTCGTCAGCGATCGCCTGGCACTGGAGCAGATCTTTTCCAATCTGATCGACAACGCCATCAAATATCTCAAGCCCGGCGTCCCCGGCGAGATCAGAATTCGCGGGCGCACCAAGCTCGGCTACGCTATCTTCGAAGTCAGCGATAACGGCCGCGGCATCGACCCAAAAGACCACCAGCGGATATTCGACCTGTTTCGCCGCGCCGGAACCCAGGACAAGCCCGGTCAGGGCATCGGTCTTGCCCATGTGCGTGCACTTGTGCGTCGCCTCGGCGGCACCATGTCGGTATCATCGGAACTGAATACGGGCAGTACCTTCACCATCACGTTGCCCATCACCTGGAACGCCAGCAACCGGAACGCGGATCAATGACTCAACCCGTCAGCATCATCATGATCGAGGACGACGAAGGACACGCGCGGCTGATCGAGCGGAACATCCGAAGGTCCGGCGTCAACAACGAGATCATCTCCTTTGCCAACGGCACGGACGCGATGAAACATTTGTTCGGACCCGATGGCAGCGGGCTCGTGCAGAAGGGCAATGCGCTCCTGATCCTGCTCGATCTCAACCTCCCCGACATGACCGGGATCGACATTCTGAAGCAGATCAAGGAGAACAAATATTTGAAGGCCTCGCCCGTGGTGGTGCTGACCACCACCGACGATTCCCAGGAAATCAAGCGCTGCTACGAGCTCGGCTGCAACGTCTACATCACCAAGCCCGTGAACTACGAGAATTTCGCCAATGCCATCCGGCAGCTCGGCTTGTTCTTCTCGGTCATCCAGGTTCCGCCCGCCGCCCCATGAACCAGCGCATGCCCACACTGCTCTACATCGACGACGACGGGGCGCTTGCGCGCCTGGTCGATCGCGGCCTGACACGGCGCGGCTACAAAGTCGTTCACGCCGCGAGCGGCGAGGAAGGCCTCGAGCTCATCCGCCGCGCGGGCGCGCAAAACAGCGTCGATAGCGGTATCGACGTCGTGGCGCTCGACCAGTACATGCCCGGCCTCGACGGGCTCGAGACGCTGGAGCAGATCATGGCGATACCAGGCGCACCGCCGGTGGTCTTCGTCACGGCGTCGCAGGATTCCAGCATTGCGGTGACGGCGCTGAAGGCGGGCGCGGCCGATTATCTCGTCAAGGACGTCAAGGGCGACTTCATCCCCCTGCTCCACGTCGCGGCCGACGGCGCGCTGCGTCAGGCCGAACTGCAGAAGGCGCGCGAGGAAGCCGAAGCCGAAATCCATGCCTCGCGCGACCGCTATGCTGCGCTCGCCGCCGAGCGCGAGCTGCTGCTGCGGGAGGTCAATCACCGCGTCGGCAACTCGCTGCAGATCATCGCCTCCCTGCTGCATCTGCAGGCAAGCTCCGCCGCGCAGGACGAGGTCAAGGCTGCGTTGACCAACGCGATGGGCCGCGTCGCCGCGGTCGCACAGGTGCATCGCCGCCTCTACACCTCGCAAGACCTGAAGAGCGTGGTCCTGAACCAGTATCTGGATTCGCTGCTCGAGGATCTCAGGCGCTCGGCCGAGGGCAACCGGATGTCGCGCCTGACGCTGAAGGCCGAACCGATCGAGATCGATCCGGACCGTGCGGTCGCCGTCGGCATCATCGTCAACGAACTGGTGATGAACGCAGTGAAATACGCCTACCCTGACGGCGCCGGCCCGATCCATGTCGAGCTGACCTCGCAAGGCGACGATCTCCTGCTGTCGATCAGCGACGATGGCGTCGGCGACAACGTCAAGGCCGATCCGCGCTCCACCGGCATGGGCCAGCGCATCGTCGCAGCCATGGCCACCAAGCTCGATGCTTCGGTCGAGCGCGACCCCACCCATTCCGGAACCCGAATCATGTTGATGTTCCGCCGTGTCCCGGCTGCCGCCGGCAAGCCGGCTGCAGCCGCAGCGAACTGATCCGCACCGCCCATCGCAACCGCATTGCGATCCTGCTATTGTGGCGAGCCATGACTTCGCGCGACTCTGCCCCGTCTGAAATCACGCCGGCCGTGCTGCTGCGCGCCTATGCCTGCGGCATCTTTCCGATGGCCGAAAGCGCCGATGATCCGACCCTGTTCTGGGTCGAGCCGGAGTTGCGCGGCGTCATCCCGCTCGACGGATTTCGCGTGGCCTCGCGGCTCGCGCGCACCGTGCGTTCGGATTCATTCCGCGTCACCGTCAATACCGCCTTCAAGGCCACGATCGCAGGCTGCGCCGCCCCGCAGGCCGGGCGCGAGGACACCTGGATCAACAAGCGCATCCGCGACCTCTATGGCGGCCTGTACGAGCTCGGCCATTGCCACAGCGTCGAGGCCTGGCAGGGCGAGGACCTCGTCGGCGGGCTTTACGGCGTCAGCCTGGGGCGGGCTTTTTTCGGCGAGAGCATGTTCCACACCGCGCGCGATGCCTCCAAGGTCGCGCTGGTGCATCTGGTCGCGCGGCTCATCCATGGCGGCTTCGAGCTGCTCGACACCCAGTACGTCACCGAGCACCTGAAGAGTTTTGGCGCGGCCGAGATTTCGCGGCGGCGCTACACCGCGCTGCTCGACAAGGCGCTCGCGGGCGAGCCCGGCGATTTCCTTAGGCTCTCCGCCGGCGAAGCGATCCCGGGCGCACGCGCCCTCGAGATCATCGCGGCGCGCCAATAGTCAGGCCAAACCCCGGGGGATTTGGCCTAGCGGCCAAACCCGGGGATACCGAACAGACCCGGCCGCTGCTCGGGCGGCGGAGGTGGTGGCGGCGGTGCCGGCTGCTGCTGCTGGATCGGCGGCAAGGGCTGCGGCGGACGCTGCTGCACCTGCTTGGGCGCGGCTTTCTTCTGCGCGGGCGGCGGCGGTGCTGCCGGCTTGGTGCCGGGATCCGGAGCCGCGGTCGCAATCGTTTGCTGCGGCTCTTTGCAGTCGGTGAGCCAGATATCGTAGATCGGGTGCTCGACGCCGTGCAGGCCCGGGCTTGCCGCGTACATCCAGCCCGAGAAGATGCGCTTGACCTCGCCCTGCAAGGTGATCTCGTCGACCTCGACGAAGGCGTCGGTGTTGGCGGCCTCGGTCGCCGGCCGCGTGTAGCAGGCGTCGGTTTTGACGCGCAGCGCACCGAACTGCACGGTCTCGCCGATCTCCTCGTCGAAATTGATGATGCGCCCGGTGATCTTGTCGAGACCGGAGAAGGTCGCCTTCTTGTTCACGATCTTCTGGGCCGGCGGCTCGGTGACGACCTCGTCGCCCGGCTGAAGGCTCGCCGGCGTCTGCGGGACAGCGCCGCCCGGCCCGCCCTTCTGCTGTGGCTGGCGCTGACCAGGCGCACCCGGGGCGCCTTGCGGAGTGGGCGGAGCGACCGCGACGGGCGGCGGCTGGTTTGGTGGAGCGGCGCTCGACCCGGGCGGCGGCGCCAGAGGCTGGCTCTCGACCGGCCCCGGCATCACATTGCCCTGCCGGCCCGGCGGGGGCGCCATCGGGCGCGACGGCAGCACACGGCCTTGCGGCGGCAGCTCCGGCACTTCTTCGTCGTCGTCGGGGATCTGCGGCTGGGGCTGGCCACGCGGAATGTTGCCGGGCGGCCGCAGTGGCGGCGGATCGGAGAAGATCGTGCCGATCTGCGCCTGCGCCGGCGTTGCAGCCGTCAGTGCGGTGGCGGCCAGAAGCGCCGCAAGGCCTGTCAGGGTAAATGTTCGAAACATCTCGCGCGGCTTCAACAGCGAATCGGGCTTGCTGGACATTCTACAGGGGATACCGCCGCTCGCAGGCCATCCGGTTAACACGGCGAATACGGCGGGGGAAGGGCGGCATCCCTGCCCTTCCCGGCCCGGTCTGGCCAGATCGGCCCCCGGATGGAATAGTCGAGCACTCCTCTCCGCGGTCAGGCGGGCGCTGCCCCCGAAAATGACGTCCAACGAACAATCAGAAACCCGCAAGGTCGCTTCCCCATGCCCGTTGTGCTCGATCCCGATGCCGCCGCCGTCTACAAGGCCTTCCAGGAGGCCGGCGTGCCCGTGGCCACCAAGCATTATCCCGGCCAGTTCCACGGCTTCCTCACCATGGGAAAATTGCTGCGAGAGGCCAATGTCGCCGTGAGCGAGATCGGCGCCTGGCTGAAAGGATTGGGCTGAAACGCCGTTCCCGATGCCGCCGGTTCTTCAAAGCATATTCGCCCTCCCCCTGCGCGGGCTGACATGGCTCGGCGGCCAAGGCACCCGCGCGGTGGCCGCCGTCGTGTTCATCGCGCTCGCGGTGCCGCCGCTCGGGGTGATGCTGCGACCCTATGTCACCGAGGCGATCTTCGTTCTGCTCTGCATCTCCTTCATGCGGGTCGATCTCGCCGCGCTCACCGGCCATCTGCGGCGGCCGGCGCTGGTCGGGACCGCGACCGTCTGGACCATGATCGGCGTGCCTGTGATCGTCGGCCTGATTGTCCATCTCACCGGGCTCACGGCGCGCGCGCCCGACCTTGCGCTCGCATTGATGCTGCAGAGCATGGCCTCGCCGATGATGGCCGCGCCGGCGCTGGCTGCGCTGATGGGCCTCGACGCCACGCTGGTGTTGGTCACGCTGGTGAGCGCGACCGCGCTGGTGCCGTTCACGGCATCGCTGTTCGCAAGCCTGTTCCTTGACGGCATGCTCAGCATCTCGCCGCCTGCGCTGGGGCTGAAACTGCTCGGCATCCTCGCAGCATCGCTGCTGGCGGCGACCGTGATCCGACAGGTCTTTGGGGCAGCCGCGATCCAGCGTCACAGGCAGCCGATCGACGGCTTCAACATCGTCATCCTGCTGGTCTTCGCGACCGCGATCATGGGCGACGTCGCGAGCGATCTCGTCGCCCGGCCGGTCTCCACCATCGGGTTCGCGGCGCTCGCGTTCGCGATCTATTTCACGCTGCTCGCCGTGACCACGCTGCTGTTCCGCCGCATCGGCTATGAGCGCGCGCTGGCGCTCGGGCTGATGGTGTCACAGCGCAATCTGGGCCTGATGCTCGCCGCGACCGCCGGCGCGCTGCCGCCCACCACCTGGCTCTATTTCGCGATGACGCAGTTTCCCATTCACCTGGCGCCCTACATGCTGATGCCGATCGCGCGGCGCTTGACGGCGCGCGCACAGGCCTCGGGCGCCGCGGCAACCGGCGGCAAGGCCGCATCGGGCTGACCCAAATAGCAAGTCTTGTCCGCTCTGCCATCGCGAGACTGCTGGTGACCAAGCGAATGTCGTCACGCAGCGCGCCAATGTCCCTTGTGAATATCGAACTTCACGGCGCCTTCGTCACGCATCTTCAACAGGAGCGATTGGCAGTCGTCCTGGTTCTTGATGTTCACGCGCTTCATGACTTCGAAAGTCTTCAAAGGTTTTTCGCGAAGGGCAATCAGAATCTTTTCTCGATCAGTCATTGGGGTTCCTTGCATCGGGATCAGCGACGGTACGTGTTGTACTGATCGTCTGCAACGGGTGACGCAAGGCCGGGGAATATGCAAGTCTGCTCACCCGCTAAAGCGGCCTCTCCAATCGATGAATCTCCCTACCCCGCCCTTGCCGCGCGCCGTAGCGCTTGCGGCGGCTGGCCGAAAGCGCGGATGAACGCACGCCGCATGCGCTCGGGGTCGCGGAAGCCGGTCGCCTCCGCGACGAGCTCGATCGCCTCGCGCGAGGACTGCACGCGCTCGCGCGCGACCTCGATGCGCAAGCGCTCGATGGCCTTCGAGGGCGTCGTGCCGGTCTCGGCGGCAAAGGCGCGGGCAAAATGCCGCGCGCTCATGCCGGCACGGTCGGCGAGATCTTCGACCGTCAAACGGGCGTCGAGGTTCTCGCGCGCCCAGGACAGCAGCGCACCGAAGCGGCCGTTCGGCGTCTTCAATTCCAGAAGTGACGAGAATTGCGACTGGCCGCCGCTGCGGCGATGATACAGTACGAGCTGCCGCGCGACCTGTTGCGCGATCTCTTCGCCATGGTCCTCGGTCACCATCGCGAGCGCAAGGTCGATGCCCGCCGTGATGCCCGCCGACGTCCACACATTGCCATCGCGCGTGAAAATCTGGTCCGGCTCGAACTTCACCTTGGGATAGCGCGCAACGAAATCGCGTGTCCGCCCCCAATGCGTGGTGGCGCGGCGTCCGTCGAGCAAGCCTGCTTCGGCGAGCACATAGGCGCCCGAGCAGACGCTCGCAACCCGCACGCCGCGCTTCGCCAGCCGCTGCACGAAGGCGCGCGTGACCTCGCAGCGCGCGGCGTCCGTCACGCCCGCGCCTCCTGCGATGACCAGCGTGGTGATCGCGTTCGCCGACTTGAAGTCGCGCGCCATCATCTCCACGCCGGACGAGCTGCGCACGGGCCCCGCGTTCACCGCCAGCACGCGGATCCCGGGCGTCGTCTTTCCTGTGCAGCGCGCCGCGATCTCGAACACCGAGATCGGGCCGGCCGCATCGAGCAACTGGAAGTCCGGGAAGATCAGGATGCCGATCATGCTCATGTCCGAAAGCGAGGGAAATACGCCATTTTGGACAGAAGGGCATCATGAGAGGCTGCATCCGTCAAGCTCATAATTGGAGGCTCTCATGTCGTCCCCGCTCCAGATCGGCCTTTTGGTGTTTCCGCGCGTCACCCAGCTCGATTTTACGGGTCCCTTGCAGGTGTTCTCCGCCGTGCCGGGTGCAAAACTGCATCTGATCTGGAAACGGATCGAGCCGGTGCCGAGCGATTCCGTGCTGACGCTGACGCCGACCATGACGTTCGCCGATTGCCCGCAGCTCGATGTGATCTGCGTGCCCGGCGGCCGCGGCACCGACGATCTGCTCAATGACGAGGAGGTGCTCGGTTTCCTGCGCCGGCAGGCCGAGGGCGCCAAATATGTCACCTCGGTCTGCACGGGATCGCTGGCGCTCGGCGCTGCCGGCCTCCTGAAGGGCTACCGCGCCGCGACGCATTGGAGCGCGATGGAGATGCTGGCCCAGTTCGGCGCGACGCCGACCAAGACGCGCGTCTGCGTCGACCGCAACCGCATCACCGGCGGCGGCGTCACCGCGGGAATCGATTTCGCGCTGACGCTGGTGTCGATCCTGGTCGATCGGACCACGGCGGAAGCGATCCAGCTCGGGATCGAATACAATCCGGCGCCTCCGTTCAATTCCGGTTCGCCGGATACTGCGTCAGCCGACGTGCTGGCGCAGGTCAAGCAACGGATCGCGCCGAACCAGGTCCGCCGTCTCGAAGCCGTTCAACGGGCGGCGGAACGGTTGGACTAGCCTCTGCCGTCATGTCGCCGACGCGCGGCACTGCTGACACGACGCTGTCAGGAGCCTGGTGCGACGATCTGGCCCGCGATTGACAGCCACGGCCGCTCCCGGCCGCGCGCACAGGAGGAGCTGACCATGGCCCGATACCGGCTGCACTGCGTCGGAGCTTCTGGCAATTCCTTCAAGGTCGCGCTGTTCCTCAACTGCGCCGGGCTCGACTGGGAGCCGGTCGGCGTCGACTTCGCCGGCGGCGAAACCCGCACACCGGACTGGCGGGCCGCAACCAACGTCATGGGCGAAGTCCCCGTCCTCGAGGCGGACGGCCTGCATATGACTCAGTCGGGCGCGATCCTGATGTGGCTCGCCGAAACTCACGGCATGTACGGCCCGACGCGCGAGGAAACATTCGAGGCGACGCGCTGGCTGCTGTTCGACAACCACAAATTCACGTCGAGCTTTGCCCAGCATCGGTTTCAGCGCTGCTTCATGCCGGAGCCCGCTCATCCCGCGGTGCTCGCTTATCTGCGAACCCGGACCGAAAGTGCCTTCTCGATCGTGGACAGGCACCTGTCCGAACGCAGCTTCATTCTGGGCAGCCGGCCGACCATCGTCGATTTCTCGCTGTTGGGTTACCTGTACTATCCAGCCGAGGAGACAGGTTTTGATCTTGCCACGGCATTTCCGGCCATTGATGCCTGGCGCGGGCGTGTCGCCGCGTTGCCTGGCTGGAAGGCGCCCTATGAAATGATGCCGGTCGGCAACTCGCCGCGGCTTTATCTTTGAGCGGCCGCGCCAGCCGAAAAGCAGATCAAAGAAAAAGGCCGCCCGGTTTCCCGAGCGGCCTTTCCTGTCTTACGGCGGCTGCACATTTCATCGGGCGATTTCGGAGCTTGCAGACCGGGGGCCTATCTCCCGATCGAGTCCTGGTCGGCGGCCGCTGCATTTCGGGACAGTCGCGAACTGTTGCCCGAACCGAACGCGATGGTCTCCCATCTCCGTAAGATGCGACCATTGAGCCGCATCGCTCGCGTGGCTGCAACCCGCGCGCAGGACTCATCCCCGCTGTTCCCGCTGTCCACAGCAAGGCGAGGCGGATGCGGGTGCATCCACTCCGACGACAAGGGTTCAGGCGGGGATCGGGAGCCTAGCTGGGCGTCCAGGGCTGATAGTCGCCGGTCGCCTTCGGCCGCTTGCCGCTGGCGAGCGTCGAGCCCGAGGGACGGTAGGCGTTGGCCGTGCCGGTGAGATTGGGCTGGTGCGGCTTTTCCCACTCGCGCGGCTGGTAATTGTCCTGCGTCGGCGGCACATCGACGGTGTGATGCATCCAGCCGTGCCAGGACGGCGGGATACGGCTGGCCTCGGCATAACCGTTATAGACCACCCAGCGCCGCTCGAAGCCGAGCGCCGGGTCGATCGCCCCGCCGCGGGTGCGATAATAGAGGTTGCCCTGCTCGTCCTGGCCGACCAGCTCGCCGTAGCGCTTGGTCCAGAGTTGGGTGCCAAACGTCTGGCCATTCCACCAGGTGAAGAACTTGAGGAAGAATTGTTTCATTCGGCAAGGGCCCTGCTTCGTCGGGTCCTGATGCCATCCGGACGGCGAAATGTCCAGTTCGGCGCGGGCGGCCGCGCCCCGCTGCAGATCTGGTCTACCGGCACGGAACGCTGCCGCAAAGCGGACGCGATCCGTTCATGTGGGATACAGCGTCGCCATGTGAGCTTGTCCTCGCACGCAAACCCCCGTGATCCCAGGAACTCCAGCCCTTTCATGGGGTTTGCTTCCGGGAAAAGGAGTTTTGATCATGAAAAGTCTGAAAGTCTTGAGCACGGCTGCGGCAGTGGCATTGGTTATCCCGTTGGCGACGCCGAGCTTTGCCCAAAGTCGGGCCGCAGCGGTTGGAGGCGGTGCCCACATTGGCGGCGGCCTTGGCGGCGGGGCACACTTTGGCGGCGGCGGCGGTGGGGCACACTTCGGTGGCGGCGGCGCTCACTTTGGCGGTGGCGGCGCCCGCATGGGCGGCGGCAACTTCGGCGGCGCACGGATCGGTGGCGGCGGTGGCCATTTCGCGGCCGGCGCAGCAGTACGTCCCGGCGGTGGCAGCTTCGCAGCCGGCACGGCGAGCCGACCGGCCTTCTCACCGTCGTACAGCGGTACACGCAGCGTCGCGACTGCGCGCAACTGGCAGGGCGGTAGCGGCAATTGGAGTGGTCGTCACTGGCATCATCGTCACGGCGGCGGCTTCTGGCCCGGTGTCGCGGCGGGCGCTGCGATCGGCGGCCTCGGCTCGTACGCCTATTACGGCGGCGGCTACTATGACGACCCCTACTATTATGGCGACAGCTACTATGATGAACCGACAGTGGCCGTGGTCCCCGATAGCGGCGGCGATTCCGCGGGCTACTGCGCGCAGCGCTACAAGTCCTACGATCCCGCCTCCGGCACCTATCTTGGCTATGACGGCCAGCGTCATCCCTGCCCGTAAGCACACCGAGAGCACTTGAAGAAGAAGGCGTCGCAGCGATGCGGCGCCTTTTTCATTCCGGCGCCCCACCTGTTTCGCTCGCTTCGTATTCGTCATCGGCGATGCCGCGAACAACCGATGCGAGTGGACCTCTATTCACCGCACCGTGCATATCTACCCTTATCCAATCCCAAATTGACCCGACGCGCGATTCACCTGTATCAACTTGGCTGTGGGGACTTCGATGACTGGGAAGTGTCATGCCGCGCATTCTCGTGGTTGATGACGATCCGATGGTCGGCGCGACCATCGAGGTCCTCCTCCAACGTCAGGGCTTCGACGTCACGTTGACTGACGGCGGAGAAACGGGTCTGGCTGCGCTCGAAACCCAGAATTTCGACGTGATGCTGGTCGACATCTTCATGCCGCACATGCGCGGCTTCGAGTCCATTCGCATCTTTCACGAGCGCGCGCCGGCGGTTCCGCTGATCGCGATGTCCGGCTACGCCTTTGCATCATCCGCCTCGCCCTCTCCCGATTTCCTCCGAATGGCGCTGGAACTCGGCGCGACTCGCTGTCTGCGCAAGCCGTTCACGCCGGACGCGCTGCTGACCACGATCCGGGAATGCATCGCCGAGCCGGGCGGTGGCTCACAGCCGAAGGACAAGAAAGAAGCCCCTTGATCCCAACGCAGCGCGTCATTCTCGGTGCTGGACTTGCCATCCTCCTGATCATCACCGCAGCCTCGATCGGCCTCGACGTCAAGTCACGGTCCGACGCGGCCTGGGTCAATCATACCGTCCAGGTGCTGAAGAAGATCTCCGACCTGCGCGTGCTGATGCGCAGTGCCGAGAGCGCCGCACGCGGCTACGAGATCTATCGCAACCCGAGCTTCAGCGAAGAATTCCAGGCGGTGCACGCACGGATCGCACCGGCACTCGCCGATCTCAAGCGCAGCGTGCGCGACACTCCCGAACATGTCGCGCTGCTCGAGGGCACCGAGCCGCTGGCGCTGCGCCGGATCGAGATCGCCGCCGAAGTGATGCGCCTGCGCGCCGGAAACGATCAGGCCGGCATTGCCGCGGTCCAGGGCAAGGGCGAGGGCCGCGGCCTCATGGACACGGTGATGGGCAATTTCGATCATTTGAGCGCAGAGCAAGAACGATTGCTCGCCGCGCGCTCCCAGGATTCGCGCCGCACCGGCATCGTGCTGCTCGGCATCGACGTCGCCGGCGCGCTGGTGATCCTGCTGCTGGTGGTGATGATGATGCGCGAGAGCCGGCGCAGCGAGGGCGCACTCAAGAGCACGCTGTTGGAGACCACGGCCGCCAATCAGCAGCTCGAGGCCGCAGTGGCCGAGCGCACCGAGCATCTGGTCACCGCGCATGACGAGCTGCGCCTGTCGGTCAACGTGCTCCAGAGCACCTTTCACAGCATGGCGGAGGCGGTGCTGGTCATCGATGCCGAGAGCAACGTCCTTCTGTCCAATCCGGCCGCGGAGCGCATGCTGCTGCACCGGACCGGCATGAACCTGCGCAATCTGCGCGCGATGTCCAGCGTGCTTCACGGCGACGGCGTCACCCCGCTCAAGCCCGACGAGCTGCCGTCGGCACGCGTGCTGCGCGGCGAGCCGTTCGAGAATATGGAGATGATCGTCCGCCCGCACAGCGGCAATCCTTCCCGCCATCTCATGATCAGCGGCCGGCCGATGCTGGACGGGCAAGGCAACGTCTCCGGCGCGGTGCTGGTCTATCACGACGCGACCATTTCGCGCGAGACCGAGCGGCAATTGTACCAGTCGCAGAAGCTGGATGCGATCGGCAAGCTCACCGGCGGCGTCGCGCACGACTTCAACAACATGCTGACCGTGATCTCCGGCAATACCGAGACGCTGGTGGCAAGCCTGAAGCAGCAGCCCGACCTCCAGCGCGTCGCGCGCCTGATCGACGAAGCCGCCGAACGCTGCGCCGAGCTGATCCAGCATCTGCTCGCCTTTGCGCGCAGGCAGCCGCTGCAGCCGCGCAACGTCGAGATCAACGCCGCGGTCGGGGACATTGCGAAACTCCTGCGCCCTACCCTCGGCGAGCAGATCGAGATCGAGACCGTGCTCGAACAGGGGCAGATGACCGCGCACATCGATCCGTCCCGCCTCACCAATGCCCTGCTCAATATGGCCATCAACGCCCGCGACGCCATGCCGAACGGCGGCAAGCTGCTGCTCGAGGCCCACCGCGTCGTGCTCGACCAGGCCTATGCGCAAAACAATCCCGACGTTCGGCCCGGCCCTTACGTGATGCTCGCCGTCAGCGACACCGGGACCGGCATGCCGGCCGAGGTGCAGCAGCAGGCGTTCGAGCCGTTCTTCACCACCAAGGAGGTCGGCAAGGGCAGCGGCCTCGGCCTCTCGATGGTCTACGGCTTCGTCAAGCAGTCCGGCGGCCACATCAAGATCTACAGCGAGGAAGGCCACGGCACCACGATCAAGCTCTATCTGCCGCCGGGCGAAGGCATGGCCGAGGCGGCTCCCACCACGACGCCGCAGGCGGAAGGCGGCGCCGAGACCATTTTCGTGGTCGAGGATGATCCGCTGGTGCGCAACTTCGTCACCGTGCAGCTCCAGAGCCTCGGTTACCAGACCGTCGCCGCGCCCGACAGCAAGGCCGCGCTGGAGTTGATCCGGGCCGGTCAGCCGTTCGATCTGCTGTTCACCGACGTCGTCATCCCCGGCGGCATGAGCGGGCGCGAGCTCGCCGACAAGGTGGCGACGATCCGCCCCGGGGTGAAGGTGCTCTACACCTCCGGCTACACCGACAACGCCATTGTCCACCACGGCAAGCTCGACGACGGCGTCATGCTGCTGACAAAACCCTACCGCCGCAACCAGCTCGCCGACATGATCAGGAAGGCGCTGGGTGGCGGGGTGGCGGGTTAGAGTTTCTGGCTCGCGCGCCTTGGTCGAAGTCCCACCTGGAAATGTCGGTGTGGTAAACGCGCACGGCCATTACGAATGGCGATTGGGCCATTCGCGGCGTGATGCCCATCATCCAACATCCACGGCTTTCGCGATGACTGCCGTACGTTCCGCCAGTTCAGGAACCTTGGCCAAGTAGGCCTGGTAGTGCTGCGAGCTTCGATTCGCTTCGACCGCAGCGGCGTCCCGGTAAAGCTCATCAAGGACGTAACGATGGTCGTCCGAACTGTCGCGCCAGACGTCCCAGCGCAGATTGCCGGGCTCGGCCCTGCAATGCGGCGCCAGACCAACAAGGAGTTCTCTGAGCTCAACGATCTTGCCCGGGTGAGCAACTAGAATGGCAGTGATCTTCGAGGGCATTGTTATCACCCAGGCTTCCTCGGGGGGAACGGCGGCCTTCAGGGCAGCCAAGCGATGCTCGGCTGCCTAGTTCTATTTTCTGAGTGCCGCTAGCAACTCCTTGGCCAGGAGCCCGGCCGAGGCGGGATTCTGGCCAGTGATGAGGCGTCCGTCGACGACGACGTGAGGCTGCCAGTTTGCTGCGGACGTATACTCGGCACCCTCTGCCCGCAAGGCATCTTCAAGTTCGTAAGGAACGTCTTCGCGCGCGTAGTCGTACTCTTCCTTCTTCGAGAACGATGTGAGCTTCTTGCCCTGCACGAACGGCTTGCCATCGCCAAGGTCTACCCCGAGGAGCGCGCACGGACCGTGACAAACGGCAGTTACAAACTTTCCAGTGCTCCAGGCGCGCACGACTGCATTCTGAACGACGGGGTTACGCTGAATGTCGACCATCGGTCCAAGACCGCCTGGCACGAAGATGGCTTCGCAATCGGCAGCATCAACCTCAGCCAGTTTGCGACTGCGATTCAAGCGGCGAAAGGCCTTGCTTTCGAGAAAAGCCTTCTGCGCAGGATCTTTCTCGTCGTAGGCATCATATGGCGTCCATCCGCCCCTTAGAGAGGCGAACTCAACGGCAATGCCTGCCTTGTCCAGCACATCGAACGGATGCGCGACCTCGGCGAAAAAGAAGCCCGTCTTACGATTTTTCGGACCGATCACGGCTGCGTTGCTGACGATAACCAGGACGTGCTGAGTCATGATGCGTTTCCTAGAGAAGTCCGCTAAATTTGTCGTCGCTACGACACTACCCGGGCAGCCAAGAACCGTATATCCGAATCCTGCGGGATCATGCGCAATCCCTGCGGTGCCCTAGATCAGACCGATGGGCATTCACCTCGATCTGGCCGCAGCACAATTCGCGATACTGCCCCGGAGTGAGGCTTGCAGCCTTTCGGAAGACGCGCGTGAAGTTCGCCTGCGAGCCGAAACCGAACTCCAAGGCAATTTCGACCAGGGACAGCCGGTCGCGCGCTAGTTCGTGCCGCGCCGCCTGTACGCGGCGATCGGTCACGTAGCGGTGCGGCGATAGACCGGTCGCCTCGCGAAACAGCCGCGAAAAATGATAGGGGCTGAGGCAGGCCTGAGCCGCCAGATCCTCAAGTCTGATTTCGTCTCCCAGAGAAGCCTCGATATAGTCCAGCACGCGCTGCAGGCGCCGTGGATCGAGCGACGGCGACCTGTCGGGCGCGCGCCAGCGGTCGATCGTATAATTGCCCAGAAGATGCGCCGCGAGCGCTACTTGAATTCCCTCCACGAACAGCGCGTCAGTCGACTGGCGCGGACGATGAAGCAGATCTCGAAGCGGCGAGCAGATGTGGAAGAGCACCTGGTCCGTCAGACCGTGGGCGTAGGCGATCTCGATCCTTGCCGGATCGATATTGAAGTCCGCAAGCGCGCTCCGGTCCAGCAGCGCCGGCGGGAGGTAGAGATGAAGACACTCCATCCGGTCCGAAAGCTCGAGATGACTCTCCTGCGTCCCCACCGGGACGAGGTAGCTCATGCCCGGGCGCGCGAGGCTCTTCTGGACTTCACCGTTGCCGGTGCGGCACACCATCCCGCCGCCCGACAGCAGCATGACAAGCTCGGTGCAGATGGGAACGGGCGTTGCCTGGCGGCCCGCCTCGAACTTACGATGTTCGATGCTCAGCCCTGGCCAGTCGTTGGCCGCTGCGAGCTTCTCGCTGTTCTGGTACTTCCGATCTCCATGAGTCACGAGTGCCATCACGACCTCCGCAAGTTGCGGCGACTCCCGGCCCCGTATCGCAAGAGAGCGATCAGTCCATCCGGTCAATGAGTGCAGCCCGGCCCGCTGCCACGCCGATCCTGAATTTCTCACAAGGAGCGATAGCGAAGTCCAGAGGGGGCGCGGTTAAAAGAGGTAAAAGGCAAGCAAAGCAAAAGGTTGGAGCCAGCGCACCGGCGCTTCGAAAGCTGCTCTCACTGCAGATGAGCAAGATGCGTCCATCGTCGCGCAGGAATCGGAAATACCGCAACTTCTCAAGCGCGCTAGTGAAGGGCTCATCAAACGGCAATGTCGCCGTATCAATGATTGGAGCCTGCTATGAAGCCGCTTATTTCCGCGCTTGCTGCAATGTCGATCGCAACGGCCGCCCCCGCGGTCGCCGCCGAGAGGACCGTTTCCATCGTCCTTGTCCACGGCGCTTTCGTCGATGGCTCCGGCTGGAAGGACACCTACGACATTCTCTCGAATGCAGGCTATGAAGTGCTCGTCGTCCAGCAGCCGACGATCTCGCTTCGTGACGATGTCGCGGAGACCGAACGCGTGATCGCCAAGGCGCGGCATCCGGTTATCCTCGTCGGCCATTCCTATGGTGGCATGGTCATCACGGAGGCCGGCAACAATCCGAAGGTTCGCAGCCTTGTCTATCTCGCGGCATATGCTCCCGACGCCGGAGAGTCTGTCAGTACGCTGTCGGAAGGCCCAGTGCCCGTCGGCGAGCAAAAGGGGCCGCTGGTCACGGAGGGCAATTATCTCTTCGTCGATCGCGACAAATTCCCGACCTCTTTCGCTGGCGGCGTCGACGCTGCGACCGCTCGCTTCATGGCTGCGGCGCAATTGCCGTTTGGATTGCAGGCGGTGCAGTCCAAGGTCGACCGCGTGGCCTGGAAGACGAAGCCGACCTATTACATGGTCACGATGGAGGATCACATTATCCCTCCGACCTGGCTGCGCACCATGGCCAAGCGCTCGGGCGCGAAGGTGACGGAGATCAAAAGCGGCCACGCGGTGATGTTGTCGCATCCGCGGGAAGTCGCGGCGTTCATCAGAAGCGCGGATACGTCCGCGACCGAGTGAGACCGGCGGCGCCGCGCACGGACGGACATGCCTGTCGCAGACAAGGACTCGCAACATGGCCCTCAAGGATATTCTGCCAGGAAGATTGGGTTTCGGCGCGGCGCCGCTCGGCAACATGTTTCGCGACATTCCCGAGCAAGAAGCGCTCGCGACCGTGAATGCGGCCTGGGACGACGGCATCCGCTATTTCGACACCGCGCCATTCTATGGCGCGGGTCTTGCCGAGATCCGCATGGGCGCCGCGCTCGGAGGCCGGCCGCGAAGCGACTATGTCGTCAGCACCAAGGTCGGAAGATTGATCCTGGATGAGATCGAGGATGTCGGCGCGCGCGACGTCGCCGAGAAGGGCGGCGTGTTCAAATACGGGCGTCCGAACAAGATTGTGAACGACTATTCCGCGGACGCCACGCTGCGCTCGATCGAGGACAGCTTGAATCGGCTCGCGACCTCCCACATCGACATCGCCTTCGTGCATGACGTGGCGCAGGACTTCTACGGCGACGAATGGCTTTCGGTGTTCGAAAGCGCACGCAAGGGCGCGTTCAATACGCTCGACCGGCTGCGCGACGAAGGCGTGATCAAGGCATGGGGCCTCGGCGTCAACCGGGTCGAGCCGATCGAACTGCTGCTCGCGCTCGAAGAGCCGCACCCCGACGGCTTCCTGCTCGCGGGCCGCTACACGCTGCTCGACCATGCAAGGGCGCTTCAGCGGGTGATCCCGATGGTTGCGGAGCATGAGCTCGCGATCGTCATCGGCGGCCCCTACAGTTCGGGCGCGCTCGTCGGCGGCCCGAATTTTGAATATGCGCCGGCGCCCCCGGAAATCATCAACAAGGTGGGGCGGATCAAGGCGATCGCCGACCGCTACGGCATCAGCATGAAGGCGGCGGGCCTACAGTTCGCGCTGGCAAACCCGGTGGTGGCTGCCGTCATTCCAGGCGCCAGCCGTCCAGGCCGCATTGCCGAGGATCGAGCTGCGCTCGAGGAAGTCATCCCCGCCGATTTCTGGCGCGAGCTGCGCTCGGCGTCGCTCGTCAACCCCGCAGCTCCGCTCCCCCACTGAAGTGCATGTGAAGAGTGGTTCGCCCGGCTTCCGGAACTCAGCTATGAAGCGTCGAGCTTGTGAGCACAGCGGCTTGTGGCAAGCCTAAAAAAATGGCCAGAGGCGCCCGCTCAAGCGGCTTTATGCAGCAGTCGTGCAATTTCAGAAAGGCTCACTTCAACAAGTTTGCCGTGCATGATAATACCAGTCGATCACTTCGATCGATTGGCAATGCTCAATGCGGACCGCCACACGGCAACGGGGCGCACCTCGACAGGAGCTGACATTCAGTTTCGGCCCGTTTCGACTGGTCCCCGGCCGTCAGTTGCTTCTTCTCGACGAGCGCCCCGTCAAACTGGGCGGACGTGCGTTTGAGCTCTTGCGGCTGCTGGTGCAGCGCCGTGGCGAGCTGGTCAGCAAGAACGAGCTGATATCGGCAGCCTGGCCGGGCACGTTCGTCCACGACAGCAATCTCAAGGTCAATTTGTCGAGCTTGCGGCGCTCGCTGGGAGACACCCAGATCGAGCCCATCTACATCGCGACCGTGGCGCGGCGCGGGTACAAATTCATCGCCGATGTCCGGGTCGGCATCGGCGAGATCGAGGAGAAGCCTACGCTGGCCGATCCGCTCCCCCTTTCGCACCCACCATTGCCGCGCGGCATCGTCGGCCGCGAAGCCGACATCGGAGAAATCGCCGATCTGCTCGTTGAGGACAGGCACGTGACCCTGGCCGGCGCAGGAGGAATCGGTAAGACGACCGTAGCCTTGGCCGTCGCCCAAGCGTTTGCGTCAAGGTATCGCGACGGCGTCTGCTTCGTCGATCTCTCGACAATCTCCGATCCTACTCTGTTCGGCGCGGCGCTGGTGACGGCACTCGGTATCCGAGGCAATACGGACATTGATCTGGCTGCTGTACTCGACTATCTGAGGCCGCGGCAGATGCTGCTCATCCTCGACAATTGCGAGCATGTGCTGCCCGCCGCCACAATCTTTGCCAGCAAGTTCATGACGGACACATCGCCGTCCCGGCTGCTTGCGACGAGTCGCGAGCCGCTCGGCACCACCACCGAGCATATCGTGCGGCTTGGCTCTCTACCTTCTCCGGGATCTGGCCTTGGGCTGTCGGTTGATCAGGCTGTCAGGTTCCCGGCGGTGGAGCTGTTTGTCCGCCGCGCCGCCGAATGGTCGGACTACGAGTTCGTCGACGATGATTGCGAAGCCATCGCCGCGGTCTGCCATTCGCTGGACGGACTTCCACTGGCCATCGAACTGGCTGCAGCTCAGACCGGCAGGTTCACTCCTCGGGAGTTGTTGGTCATCCTCGATCAGAAGCTCGGTTTTAGCGCTGCCAGGACCGAGGGCGCGCCGCCGCGCCATGAGACCCTGATGGCGACGATTGAGTGGAGCTTCCGGCTGCTGTCGCAGAAGGAAGCCAGGCTGTTCGCCCTGCTGTCCGTGTTCAGCGATGGGTTCGAGGTCGAGGATGCGGTCTTCGTCGCGGAAGCGGCAGGGCTCACGCCAGTCGACGTCGTGACCGGACTCGGCAGCCTCGTCGCCAAATCACTGTTGAGCGCGCAGGCCCGGGGCGCGAGCCTGCGCTACCGGCTGCTCGACAGCACGCGCCGCTATGCCACGGAACGGCGTCAGGCCGATCCGGCGTGCGGACGGGCGCCGCGGCGCCATGCGGAGCGCATGGTTGCGCTGTTCGAGCAGTCCGAGGAAGAGTGGAACTGGCGCGAGCCGGCTGATTGGACCGAGCGCTACCTCGGCCGTATAGCCGATCTGAGAACCGCGCTGTCATGGTCGTTCGGGAAGCAGGGCGATGCCATCCTCGGCATCAGGCTTGCGGTTGCGGCGATCACCCTGTGGTCGGAAACCTCCATCCTGTCGGAGGCGCAAGCGCGGCTAGAGGGCGCACTTGCCTTGGCCAAGAGCGTCGCATGCGACGATCTATCGAAGGCAAAGCTCGCCTGCGCCCTCGGATGGAGCCTGTTCTACGCCCGCAAGAGTTCGAATGAGAACGAGGTCGCCTGGCTTGATGCGATCGCCTTCGCAAGGCGCGCCGGCAGCATCGACTATCAGCAGCGGGGGCTAGTGGGTTTTGCGTTCTATCTGCTGCAGATCGGCGAACTCGCGCGTGCCATCACCTATCTTGAGGAGGCCACCTCGCTGGCCGACCGGGCGCGCGATTTGACGGCGACGTCCGAAGCCGACAGAGCCCTGGCATGGGCTCACGCCTTCGCCGGCGAATTAAGCAAGAGCCGCCTGGTTCTCGATCGGCTCGCAGCAACCCATTCGCTGGCCGAGGGCCGTTCGCGCAAGGATGCGAACGAGGTTTATCGCTTCATCACCGTTCGCTTCAATCTGCCTTTCGTGGCCTGGATGCAGGGGCAAGCCGAATATGCGGCGAAGCTGGCCAACGATGCCGTCGAGGCCGCGGATCGCGGCGGTCACTGGGTGTCGCAGTCGAATGCGCTAGGCCTCGCCGCGCTTCCGATCTCACTCGAAAACGGGAATTTGGCGGCGCTCGAGCATTACGCGGAGCGGCTGCGTCGCAATCTGGATCGGGAGCGCATCTCGCGCTGGATTCCGGTCGAGCGCTATTTCTCGGCCTGCCTGCGCGATTTGCGCGGAGATCTTGCGGCGGTGGAGGATATCCGTGCGGCGATCGAGGAGCTGATCGACTGTCGCTTCCTGATGCGGATCGGCAGCTATCTCGCCATCCTCAGCCGCGCCTATCTGCGACAAGGGCGGATCGAAGAGGCGCGAAAGGCGATCACAAGGGCTATTCACCATCAGGAAGATCAGGGAGAGCGCTGGTGTCGTTCGGAGCTTCAGCGGGTCGAGGCCTCCGTACTCCTTTCCGAAGGTGAGCCGCTTCTTGCCGAAAACCTGTTGCAGCAGGCACTGGCTGAGGCGCGCGCGATAGGGGCGAAGACCTTTGAGCTGCGCGTAGCCACCGATCTTGCAGCGCGCTGGATAGCGGCCGGGCGCCGGCCGAAGGCCGTCCGATTGCTCACTCCGATCTACGAGCAGTTCAGTGAAGGATTTGAAACTCACGATCTGCTCGCCGCCGCGTGCCTGTTGGAGCGCGCGCGAGCGTCCGCTTAGGACGTCAGGCGGCAAGCCCCTTCATGACTACACGCCCTACCGCGTCGCCAGCACCACCGCTGCCAGCGTGAAGATCAGCGCGGCGATCTGCCCTGCTCCCAGTGGCTCGTGCAGCGCGACCGCGGACGCCACCACGCCGATGACAGGCACCGCCATGGTGCCGATCGCGGCGACGGAGGCCGGCAGGCGCGCGAGCGCTGCGAACCAGCTGACATAGGCGATGCAGAACTGCACCACGGTCGAATAGACCAGGAGCCACCAGCCGACCGGCGTCACCAGCTCCAGATGCGTGGTCTCGATGGCGAGGCCGATGATCGTGATCGGCAGGCAGCCGATCCCGATCTGCCAGGCCGCGGCGGTGATCGGCGGCAGACGGATCGGGTACTTCTTCGAAAACACCGTGCCGAGCGCGAAGCCGAGCGCGCCGCACAGCGCCATGATGATGCCCGGCAGCTTGTCCGCGGTGGCGGCAAAGCCGTTGCCGCCCATGATCGAGGCGAGGCCGGCAAAGGCCATCACCAGCGCGATGGTCCGCAACAAGGTCGGCCGCTCGCCGAGCACCGGCCAGGCGATCAGCGAGGCCCAGACCGGCATGGTGTAGGCGATCAGCGCGGCTTCGCTCGCCGGCAGCCACAGCAGCGCCAGGCCCATCAGCACCATCCAGCCGGTGACGTTGAGGATCGCGGCGGTCACGAGCCGCGGCCAGATCTCGCGCGGGACGCTGAGGCTGTCAGCGCGGATCAACGCCAGCGCCGCCAGCAGCACCGCGCCCAGCACGCCGGTCACCCCGCGCAAGGTCAGCGGCGGCAGCTCGGAGAGCAGGAATTTCGTCACCGGCCAGTTGAAGCCCCAGCCCACCGAGGTGATGGCGAGGAACATCAGGCCGGCCGGGGCGATGCGCGGTCGCAGCACCGGCCGAGTCGAATCAAGCATGTTGGTAGTCCGGCAAAATCGAGGGCAGCTTGGCGCGGATTCGCCCCTCCCACCACCACCCCGGCGGGCATGCCTGCCCTCACCTTCCGTAGCCCTACGTGAGTCCCGGTGTGGCAAGCCCGCGATCTAAAAATATACCTGCCCTGTGAACAGCGGGGTGAAGCCTCAGCGGCACCCCAAGATGGAAATTTTTTCGGTTGGGAATCCCTGAGGACTCACTGATACTTGGCTCAACAACAGGCGCGGGCCTGCCCCCTGTTATCCCCCACAATCCACCATATTTAGTATTTGATTCAGGAACTCGCACTAGTTCTTGACGGGCGTAACGGAGAGTCCTAGTTTTCGATCCGTTCGGCGCGAGTGTGTTTGCGTCCCGCCGGCACTCCCCCAAAGGGTCTGCAAAACAGCACTCCGCCAAGCCAGACAAAGGCAGCGGGATACGGGCTTGTCTGCCCTGCGAGCGGACTTTTCGGGCGCCTGAACGGGCTGGAAACAGGCCCGGATGGCAATGGTTGAAGACGTGACGTTGTGGGGCGTTGAACGCATGTCGGGCTCATCCCTTTGGGGCGGATGGGTCTGGACGTGCCGGCGGATGATCGGTGCGCGCATCGAGCAATCGCGTCGGGAGAAAATGGGCCGGGTCTACCGGCTGAGCTGCGATGCCAAGGGGCCCGACCGCCCTCAAGCACCGCAAAATGAAATGATGACCAGGCACGCCTGAACGGAGGCGGTCCGGTCAAAGATAGGACGGGGCAAGACCATGCGGATTGAGCGGCGCCACACCACTTCGGGACAGTCACCTTACGCCGGCATCGAGTTCCGGCTGACCACGTCGGAGATCAGGAATCCCGACGGCTCGGTCGTGTTCAAGCTCGACAATGTCGAGGTGCCGACCGCGTGGTCGCAGGTCGCCTCCGACGTCCTGGCCCAGAAGTACTTCCGCAAGGCCGGCGTTGCCGCGCGCCTGAAGAAGGTCGAGGAAGAGTCCGTCCCCTCCTTCCTGTGGCGCTCCGTGCCCGATACCGAGGCGCTTGCCCTGCTGCCCGAGAAAGAGCGCTTCGTCAGCGAGCTCTCGGCCAAGCAGGTGTTCGACCGTCTCGCCGGCTGCTGGACCTATTGGGGCTGGAAGGGCAACTATTTCTCCTCCGACGAGGACGCCCAGACCTTCTACGACGAGCTCCGCTACATGCTGACCATGCAGATGGTCGCGCCGAACTCGCCGCAATGGTTCAACACCGGTCTGCACTGGGCCTATGGCATCGACGGCCCCGGCCAGGGCCATTATTACGTCGACCCCTTCACCGGCAAGCTGACCCGCTCGAAATCCTCCTACGAGCATCCGCAGCCGCACGCCTGCTTCATCCAGGGCGTCGGTGACGACCTCGTCAACGAGGGCGGCATCATGGACCTCTGGGTCCGCGAAGCCCGCCTGTTCAAATACGGCTCCGGCACCGGCTCCAACTTCTCGCGCCTGCGCGGCGAAGGCGAACGCCTCTCCGGCGGCGGCCGCTCGTCCGGCCTGATGAGCTTCCTCAAGATCGGCGACCGCGCCGCGGGCGCGATCAAGTCGGGCGGCACCACGCGCCGCGCCGCCAAGATGGTCGTGGTCGACGTCGATCACCCCGACATCGAGACCTATATCGACTGGAAGGTGAAGGAGGAGCAGAAGGTCGCGGCTCTCGTCACCGGATCCAAGATCAACCAGAAGCACCTCAAGGCCGTGCTGAAGGCCTGCGTCAATTGCGAAGGCTCGGGCGACGATTGCTTCGATCCCGAGAAGAACCCGGCGCTCCGCCGCGAGATCAAGCTCGCGCGCCGCAGCCTCGTGCCTGACAACTACATCAAGCGCGTCATCCAGTTCGCCAAGCAAGGCTACAAGGACATCCAGTTCGACGTCTATGACACCGACTGGGATTCGGAAGCCTATCTCACGGTCTCCGGCCAGAACTCCAACAACTCGGTCTCGCTCAAGGACGACTTCCTGCGCGCGGTCGAGACCGACGGCGACTGGAATCTGGTGGGACGCACCACCAAGAAGATCACCAAGACCCTGAAGGCGCGCGATCTCTGGGAAAAAATCGGTTACGCCGCCTGGGCGTCGGCCGACCCCGGCCTGCACTTCAACACCACCATGAACGACTGGCACACCTGCAAGGCGTCCGGCGATATCCGCGCCTCCAATCCGTGCTCGGAATACATGTTCCTGGACGACACGGCGTGCAACCTCGCCTCCGCCAATCTGCTGACGTTCTACGACATCCCCTCCAAGCGTTTCGACGTCGAGGGTTACGAGCATCTCTGCCGGCTCTGGACCATCGTGCTCGAAATCTCGGTGATGATGGCGCAGTTCCCGTCGAAGTCGATCGCCGAGCTCTCCTACGAGTTCCGCACGCTCGGCCTCGGCTACGCCAATATCGGCGGCCTCCTGATGACCATGGGCCTGTCTTATGACTCGAAGGAAGGCCGCGCCATCGCCGGCGCGCTGACCGCGATCATGACGGGCATCACCTACAAGACCTCGGCCGAGATGGCGGCCGAGCTCGGCACCTTCCCCGGCTACAAGAAGAACGCCGCGCACATGCTGCGCGTGATCCGCAACCACCGCCGCGCCGCCCACGGCCAGTCCAACGGCTACGAGGCGCTGAGCGTCAATCCGGTGCCGATGGACCTGGTGTCCTGCCCGCAAGGAGACCTCGTCACCCATGCGCAAGCGGCCTGGGATGCGGCGCTCGAGCTCGGCGAGAAGTACGGCTATCGCAACGCCCAGACCACGGTGATCGCTCCGACCGGCACGATCGGCCTCGTCATGGATTGCGACACCACCGGCATCGAGCCTGATTTTGCGCTGGTGAAATTCAAGAAGCTCGCCGGTGGCGGCTACTTCAAGATCATCAACCGCGCGGTCCCCGCAGCCCTTCGCGCGCTCGGCTATCGCGAGAGCGAGATCGCGGAGATCGAGGCCTACGCCGTCGGCCACGGCTCGCTCTCCAACGCGCCCGGCATCAACGCCTCGACGCTGAGGGCCAAGGGCTTCACCGATGAAGCCATCGCCAAGGTCGAGAAGGCGCTGCCGACCGCGTTCGACATCAAGTTCGCCTTCAACAAATGGACCTTCGGCGAAGACTTCATCCGCGACCAGCTCGGCATCGGTGCCGAGGCGATCGCGGCCCCCGGCTTCGACCTGCTCCAGGCCGTGGGCTTCACCAAGCGCGAGATCGAGGCGGCCAACGTCCACATCTGCGGCGCGATGACGGTGGAAGGTGCCCCGCACCTCAAGGCCGAGCACTATCCGGTGTTCGACTGCGCCAACCCCTGCGGCAAGGTCGGCAAGCGCTATCTCTCGGTCGAGAGCCACATCCGCATGATGTCGGCGGCGCAGCCCTTCATCTCGGGTGCGATCTCCAAGACCATCAACATGCCGAACGACGCCACCGTGGAGGACTGCAAGTCCGCCTACATGCTGTCGTGGAAGCTGGCGCTCAAGGCCAACGCGCTCTATCGCGACGGCTCCAAGCTCAGCCAGCCGCTCAACTCGCAGCTCATCGCAGACGATGAGGACGAGGATGATGTGGTCGATCATCTCTACGACAAGCCGATGGCGGCACGCACCGCCCAGGTCTCGGAAAAGATCGTCGAGAAGCTGGTCGAGCGCATCATCGTGATGCGCGAGCGCGAGAAGATGCCGGATCGCCGCAAGGGTTACACCCAGAAGGCGGTCGTCGGCGGCCACAAGGTCTATTTGCGCACCGGCGAGTATGACGACGGCCGCATCGGCGAGATCTTCATCGACATGCACAAGGAAGGCGCGGCGCTGCGCTCCTTCATCAACAACTTCGCCATCGCGGTGTCGCTGGGTCTCCAGTACGGCGTGCCGCTCGACGAATATGTCGACGCCTTCACCTTCACCCGCTTCGAGCCGGCGGGCCCCGTGCAGGGCAACGACAGCATCAAGTACGCGACCTCGATCCTCGACTACGTCTTCCGAGAGCTGGCGGTGAGCTATCTCAGCCGCTTCGACCTCGCCCATGTCGATCCCAGCGAGACCGGGTTCGACGTGCTCGGCAAGGGCGTCGAGGAAGGCAAGGAGCCGGATGACCACGGCCAGCGCGCCTCCAAGCTGGTGTCGCGCGGCCTCACCCGCTCCCGCACCGACAACCTCGTGGTGATGCGCGGCGGCTCGACCGCGGTCGCCCAAGGCAACGACAGCGCGCCCGCCGGTGGCTCCAAGGTCACCTCGCTCGCCTCGCACGGCGCAGGCCGTGCCGGCGACGTCCTGGAAGGCGCGGTCGCGCTGAAGCAGGAAGTCGCCCACGACCTCTCGCCCACCGAGAAGCTGGAGGCCCTGCAATGGAGCAAGGCCGGCAGCGCGCAAGTCGCGGTGCCCAGCAAGGCCGAGCGCCGCGCGGAAGCGAAAGCCAAGGGCTATGAGGGCGAGATGTGCAGCGAGTGCGGCAACTTCACGCTGGTGCGGAATGGCACGTGCATGAAGTGCGATACTTGCGGCAGCACGACGGGGTGTTCGTAAGCGCGCCCTGAAACATAGAGCATGCCCGGCCGATGCCGGGCATGCGCAACGCCTAGTTTAAGTATTGTTGAATTCATTGTCTTTGGAGATTCGACATGACCAAGCAGCCAGGCCTTGACGGACGCCATCGCGACGCGGATGGGCAAATCCGTCACAAAAACGGTAACACTCGCGTCGACACACTGCGAGAAACCTACGGCGAAAACTTCGCCAAGGGATTTCGTGGGGACATGAAGCTGGAGACACTTCTTGAGAGGACCGGCGCCCCAACACTCACTGAGTATCTTAAAAAATAGACAAATACTTGGACGGTTAGCTTCTTCGTTCATCGGAGCACGTCATGATCAGCGTTCTAAGCCGCTTTGGACATCGGTGCCGAGAGTTGCGCCTCTCAAGAGGCCTAACCATGGGTGACCAGTCGGCACGCCTTAATTATTCCGTCAATAGAATTTCATCGATCGAATGCGGAGCTATGACTCCGCCTGACGACTATCTCAACGGCCTAAAAGATTGGATGAAACTGGACGACGGAGAGTTTCAGGATCTCAAGAAAACAATTCGCTCGAACGTCGTCGAACTCAATCGCGTAAAGGGTATGGGGGAGAATGGTCGCTCAATGCGGCTATTCAGAAAAATAAGTCAAATGACACCGGCACAAATCCGGGCATTCAAACAACCGCCTGAAAACGGGGTTAAGAATGAATGACGACTTCAAAGTAAACGGAAGATCGGCCAAAGATGTTGCCGCCACTGCTCTTGCTTGGCGTGACGTTTTGGGCGTTGCGGATCAGTGGGCTCCAGACGTCGTCAGACTGCTTGAGCTGTCATTACCTCGGATTATTTCCAACTTTGCACTCGTTGTTCGCCCCGACCCAGAGATGGGCGACGCAGAAGCCTATACTGAATTCAATCCACCACATATTGCCGTTCGCGGCAGCGTCTATTCGCTCGCCCTCCATCAAGAAGGCCGAAGCCGAATGACCTTCGCGCATGAACTTGGGCACCTCGTCATGCATCCGGGCGCGGTAAAGCTCCGCAGCGAAGCTGCCGCTCTCACGAAGTCGTCGTTCAAATTCTACGAGAGCGCAGAATGGCAGGCGAGAAAATTTGCCGCGCTATTTCTGGTCCCCGACCATATCGCGATACAGTTTGGCAGCGCGCAGCAGCTAGCCGAGTGCTGCAAGATCAGCGCGCAGGCCGCTCAGATAAGATTCAACGAGACCTCCCCGCTGCGGCAGCAGAAGCAAATTCCGGAGAGCATCCGGCAGGCCGTCGCTCAACTCAATCCCATCGAATAAGACAGAAGCCGCGCTAAACTGTTCTTCTAACAGGTAGGAAGATCAAGGATAGCGAGCCAAGAAGCGCGCGATGTTTACAAGCGTCAAGTTTCGCAACTTCAAGTCGCTCAGGGATTACACTGTCCACCTGAAGAGAACCAATATTTTGGTCGGCCCTAACAATGCTGGGAAATCCAGCATCTTGGATGCATTCCGTGTACTCGGTGCGGCGCAAACGTTCGCAATGCGCAGGAATCCAACACCATTGACGATCGGGCGCGACACGATTTCGGGGTATGAAATCCCGCAATCCCAACTTCCTATCTCTCTCGCCAATATTCATACAGACTACCACTCTGAGTACGAGACCTCGGTCACGTTCCAAATTGAGAATGGCAACAAGCTCCAACTCTTGTTCTTCGAAAATTCGCGTTGTGTGCTTGTAGCCGATAACTTGGGGCGCCAAATTCAGAATACGTCCGCATACAAGCGGAACTATCCACTCACAATCTCCATATTCCCAACTCTTGGTCCACTCGAAGAAGAGGAAAGCCCTGTCGATCCTGACTACCTTCGCCGTTGGCAGTCCACACGGCGATCAAACCGGCTTTTTCGAAACATCTGGTACCAGAACAGGACGAACTTTGATCGTTTCAAGTCTTTGGTTGAGGAAACTTGGCCCGGCATGACGATATCGCCGCCTGAGCGACACGGGTTTAATCCCGCTCGTCTGACAATGTTTTGCGTCGAAAACAGGGTCACTCGCGAGGTCTGCTGGGCTGGGTTCGGCTTTCAAGTGTGGCTTCAATTGCTGACCCATCTTCAGGGCGCTAGCGACTCAACCACAATGATCGTGGATGAGCCGGAGATATACCTGCATCCAGACCTGCAGCGGCGCCTCTTTTTGCTGCTCAAATCAATGAACAAGCAACTGGTTATGGCCACGCATTCCTCGGAAATCGTGAATGAGGCCGAGCATGACGAGATCCTCCTCGTCAACCGAACTCGGCGGACCGCCAAGCGAGTTGGCGATATAGATGGCCTTCAGGAGGCGCTCTTCACAATTGGCTCAGGGCAAAACATACATTTGGCCCGTCTGTCACGCGGTCGTAAGATACTCTTCTTTGAGGGTGACGACATAAAACTCATGAAGAAGTTTGCGGCCCGACTTGGGTATCGCAACTTCGAAAATGAGACGAGCATAACGGTCGTGCCTCTAGGTGGCTTCTCTCACAAGGAAAAGATTGCCGACGCAGCTTGGACTTTCGAAAAAGTTCTCCGCGCCGAAATATCCATTGCTGCGGTGCTCGATCGCGATTACCGCTCCGCCGAGGAGGTCGATGAAATCGCCCGTTCAGTTCCAGCGTCGATACCGGCTTTTTTCATTTTGGCACGTAAGGAGATCGAAAATTATCTGATCGAGCCTCACGCCATTGCAAATGCGATAAACGAACGCTTGGCAGGTCAGTCGAACCGCACGCGCCCCGATCTAACCGCTGAGGAGACGACGCAAATCTTAGATCAAATCGCGAACGGCATGAAATCAATGGTTTTGAGCCAGCTCGCAGGAAACCGCACCCGCTTCTTCGAAGGACGGACTCGCCATGATCCATCGACTGTATTTAAGGAAGCAATTGAGTACCTAGACGCCAAATGGACTTCAACCGCGAGCAAGCTAACTGTCGTCCCTGGCAAGCAACTTCTATCGGCCCTAAACACGTACCTGCAAGAAGCCATGGGCGTGTCAATCACTGCAACTCAAATCATTCGATCCTTGTCTCTGCCAAGCGATAGCGATCTGCGGCATATACTCGCTGCTCTGGACGAATTTGCTGCCGCTCAACAATCGTGACCTCATGCTAAAATTACGCTGACCAGTGCACTTAGCAGGCCTTCCGGCATTGCGGTGAAAGTGCACCAATTCACCTGCTCCTTCCGGCCGATCTGCGGATTCGGCTCCGCGTTTGGTGAACGGCGTCAATTAAGTGCACACCGTCATCGAGACTGGTTCCAGCTTCGTGCTCATCAACACCCCGCCGCCGGAATTACCTTTGCGGCTGCGCCCTTCCCTCCTAAACTCCGACCACCGCCGGCATCGGTTCCGACGGGCCCGGTAGAAGCGGAGTCAGATTATGCCCAAACCGGAAAGCTTCCCGATCGAGAAGATCTTCGTTCCCACGAAGCAGAAGAAAGCAATCAAGCCCGGGATCGTCGGGGAGATCGCTGAAAGTATGCTGGACATCGGACAACAGGAACCCATTTCCGTCCGGCTCGACGGAGACCGCCTCGTTCTGGTCGAGGGGCTGCATCGGCTCGAAGCCTGCAAGGCGCTCGGCGAGACGACCATCATCGGTGTCATCGTCCCGGCGGAAGTCGCTCAACACAGGCCGCTGCTGTCCGAAGGACCTGCAGTCGAGGCAGAGCGCATCAAGATGGCGCGATTGAAACAGCTGCGCCTCGAGAAGGAAGCTGCGGAAGCATCTATGGCTGGCTCGAAGAGCGTCAACGCAACGGAAGCGCCGCGCACCCGTCCGACGAAAGGCGTTCGCGACAATCCGAAGGCATCACCGGGCCGGACTGCGAAATCGTCGCCGAAAACATTGTCGGACTGGATCACGCAGCAAAAGGGCCACGGCGGCCGCTATTGATGGCCGGCGATGACGGTGCCAGTGCACTTCACCTGTCGATGTAGATTCAATGCGCGTCGCCGTAATGCGCGATACGGTCAGGCCGGACACGACCGCAAACGCCCGCGCCCTCCTCGGCCCCTACTTCGTATTGGCCTCGACCGCGTCCAGCAGCGGCATCTCGCGATGCGACTCGCAGAAGCGTGAGAGCTTGTTGCCGTTCTTGTTCAGCGCTTGCGTGTCCACGACGGGATTGTTGCGGCGGCCGGCGTAGAACCCGGCGAGCCAAACGTTTACGGTCTGCATGTGGGTAATGCGCTGGGTGATGTACTGGTCGCAGCTGATCTTGGAAACGTCGACCAGCACCTGGGCCTTGGCCGGCACGGCCAGCAGCAGGGCCGCGAAGGCACCAAGGATGATCGCTCTTGTCTGAACCATGTGTTCCTTCCGATGAATGTCTGCACGGTGGCGACGGTCGGGCGCTGCATGCTTGATCCAGATCAAGGGCGCCCGTTGCATACCCCGCGACCGCCCCACCCCGAGGCCTCGCCATAATTTCTCCTTCGCACGCGCGTTGTGTGGGACGGCGGCGAGTCTTATCGTTCCGATCGGACTGCCGCACTCCCATTGACGCCCGACTGGATCGAGAGCGCATCGGTGCCCGAGACGAACGACCCCAAACCTGACGACCACAAGCCCGACGCCCCCAAGCCGGACGCCCCAAAGTCGGACGCGGAACGCGCCGATGGCGGGCTGGCGCGGGCCTACGACCGGATCAAGAGCGCAGAGCAAGACCTGGCGCGGCTGGACCGGCTGGTTTCCGGAATGGAACGCGGCAGCGAAAGCCCAAGGGCCTCGCGAGCAAGCGCCGGTGCGGAGGCTGTCGAGACTCCCAAGGACAAGGCTCCCGAGGCCAAGGCTCCCAAGGCCGCGGCGCTGGCGCCGGTTAGCACGGCTCGCAATCAAGGCCTGAAGGGAGACCGGCCCATGCTGCGCGCTCTGGTCGGCCTCGTGCTGGCGATCGGCATTCTCGGTGCCGCCTTCGCTTCGCAATATCGCGACGAGGCCAGGTCCATGAGCAGGTCGATCATGGCGCGATGGACTCCACCGGCGGCGAGCGAGCCTCCGCAAGCGTCCACGGTTGAAACTCCGGCGCAGCCGCCGGCCGTGCAGCTCGCTGCCGCGGATGAGCCCGGCACGGTGCCCACGCCGCCGGTCGGCAAGGACACCGAGAGCAATGCAGGGTTTGACGCTTCAAAACCCGACGCTCCAAGACCCGACGCTTCAAAATCTGGCGCCACGACGCCTGACTCGTCGTCCTCTGATCTCGCGCAATCGCTCAAGACCATCACCAGCGAGCTCGCGAACATCAACGGAAAGCTCGAGCAACTGAAAAGCCGCAACGAGCAGACGCTGCGCGAGCAGGCCGACACCATTCAACAGCTCAAGGCGGCGCAGGAGAAGGATGCGGCGGCCAATGCGCGCCTCGCCGCACAGGTCCAGGCGCTGCAAAAGGAGCTGACGACGTCATCCGCATCTTCATCCGCACCTGCATCCGCGAAACCCGCCGCGCGAAGCGTGATGAACAACGAGACCGCTGCGCCGGCACGGCCGCACGCGCAAGCGGCCGCACCTCGGCGACCCCGGCCCTCGCGGGGGCCCTGGATGCCCCCGCCCTATATGGTCGATCCCTACTACGGCGATCCGGATTGGTGAGCCCGCGAGGCGGATGAGCCGACGGCGCGAAGCGAAGCGACACCCCTCAACCGCGGCTAGTCGCTCCTCAGGCTCAGGATGTAGCTCGCCAGCGCATCGGCCTGATCGGACGTCACGATCAGATTCGGCATGTTCTGGTGACTGGTCTTCAGGAACACTTTCAGCGAGAGCGCAGTGGTGCCCTTGCGGTTTGCGACGGCTTCGAATCCCGGGGCCGTATCGAACAGTCCGGCCATGCCGGGCTCGACGGCGTGACACGTCTGGCACCACGCTTGCGCAAGACGATGCCCCTCCGATGCCGTGCGCGCGGCCGGCCTGGGTGCCCCGCCGGCGCTGTGGACGATCATGACAAGAAACAGCCCCGACAGCGCGATCAGGATGCCCAGGCCGAAATAATTGCGAATGCTCCGCGACATAGCCATACCTCGCGCTTGCTTGGCAGCTTGCGAGCGTAGGCCCGGCGCGAGGACGCAGAATTGATCCCGATCAAGAACTGCCCTTGCGAACCCCATCGTACGATGACGGCGAGTGATGGGTTTCGCTTCCGCTTGACCCATTCTACGGGAGTCAGACCATCGCTTCCGTGTCTGCCACTGGACGTTTTCCGCCGTCTGGCTCTCCAGCGCGAGCAGTCCTGCTTCCCGCCGCAAAGATGTCGTGCACCAGCCCGAGTTTCCCCAGCCCCAGAATGATCAGGCCGTTGATGTCGATCTCGTACCAGGCGTGCGAAATGTAGGCGTCGCGGGGAAACCGGTGATGGTTGTTGTGCAGGCCTTCACCGAAGGTGAGGATCGTGGTCACGAACTCGTTGGTGGTGCCGTCGTCGAGATCGAAGCGGCGATAGCCGTAGCGGCCGTCGCTGTGGCAGACCGAGTTGACCAGCGATGTCGCCATGGTCATGAGGTAGCTGCGGAACAGGCCGGAGAACAGGATGCAGCCGGTCATCGTGTGCACGCCGCCGAAGGCGTAGCCGATCGCGCCCGGAATGATCACCGCCGAGAGCGCGTACCAGTACCAGCGTGTCCTGGTGAAGAACATGGCGATCGGGTCGGCCAGGATATCCTTGGCGTAGTATCCGGCATCGGTGGTGGCCTGGTCCCACACCCAGCCGCCTTGCGCATGCATCATCCCCTTGGCGAAGGTGACATAGGGGTTGCCGTCGCCGTCATAGTAAGGGCTGTGGACGTCGCCGGGCTTGTCGGAGTGGAGATGATGCCGGCGATGATTGCTCACCCATTTCAGGATCGAGCCCTGCACCGCCATGGTGGCGATGGCGGCGAACAGCGTCCGCATCACCGGACCGCAGCGGAAGCTGCGGTGCACGAAATAGCGATGCATGAAGCCGATCCCGACCGTGGACAACGCGAACGTGCCGGCGAAGACCGAAACCTCCACCCAGCCGATGCCTTGCCAGAAGGCCCAGACCAGCGCCGCGATCGAACCGCCGATCATGATGACGAACGAGATGTAGGAATCGCGAAACTTGGCCTCGACCACCGGCCCTTCGACCAGCACGCCCGGCGGCATTTTCCGCTCCGCAGCTTCCGCCGACACCACGCTTTCGATCACGGTCATTCCAGCCGATCCATTCACACAAAATTAACCCTGTTGCGGCGCACAGTACAACCTCGGGTTATTTCCATCAAGGATTGGAGCTGCCGTGGGAGTACGGAGCGGCGACTTGAAAGACGCGACCGGAGGAAAAAGAAGCCGGATTTCAAGGCCTGGTGACAGCGTTAACCAGGTACAAAGCCTCCGCGATGCACTCCCACAAGACCGATGCCAGGACGAAGCAAGCCCCTCCTCTCTCGCCTTCGCAAGCTCCGGCGTAGCGCGCGATGGATGCGAAAGACTTTCGCGCGCGCACCGCGGATGGTTCGGATCGCGGGCGGCATGGCGATGCTGCTTGCGGTCGTCGTGCTCGTGAATATCGCCTATCAAACCATGCGCAAGCCGACCGAGCTGTTCGTCCTTGTCGGCCACGCGCTCGACAAGGAGCCATCGGAGACCTGGCGGCAATACGGGCCGCTGTTCCGCAAGCATGCCACCGCGACGATCACGCCCGAATTGCTGGCCGCGCTGGCGCAGGTCGAGACATCGGGCAATCCGCTCGCGCGCACCTACTGGCGCTGGCGATGGAGTTTCAATCCGCTCGCGATCTACCGGCCCGCCTCCAGCGCCGTCGGCCTGTTCCAGATGCTGGACGCAGCCTACGCCGACGCCGCGCGGTTCTGTATTCGCAGCAACGCGGTCACGGAGGCCGGCTGCGGCTCACCCTTCCTCTATGTCCGCGCGATCCCGAGCCACGCCATCGAGCTGGCATCGGTGTATCTGGACCGCAATGTCGCCGATGTTCTCACGCGCGCGGGCGATGTGAAGGCGAGCGCGCGCGAGAAGCAGGATCTCGCCGCCTTCATCCATCTCTGCGGCGCTGGCCCCGCCACGGCCTATGCGCGCCGCAAGTTCCAGATGATCACCGACGAGCGCTGCGGCGATCACCTCGTCGCGAGCTACGTCGCCAGGGTCAACGCGATGAAGCGGCAGTTTGTGCGGCTTGCTGCGGAGGATGGCGGTTAGCGCCGCTACAGCCTCTTCAATTCGAAGAACGCCCTTATGGATTCCGCAATCTCTGGGCGATACTGACGCTGGATGGCATCGTCTCACTTTCTCAAGTGCGTCCCCGGAGTGAGGACGCTTCGATCCCTCCTGGGTGCGGTCCTGCTCGTGTGCACTGCCGTGTCAGGCGCGAGCGGCCAAGCCCTGATGCGGGGGACCGACCTGGTCCAGGTCCCGGACTGTCCGATCGAGCAACCATATATGCCCGAGCCGGATCGCAGCAGGACGACGCCGAGCCAGGACAGCCTTTTCTTTCCAATGGACGGACATCTCTACAAGCGCATTCAGCTTGCGGGACTGAGCGAGCCGACCGACCTCGATATCATCTGGACACCCGAAAATCCGTTCTTTCCGTTTCGGCAGCCTGCCGCCTGGCTTGTCCCCTGGACCGCGAAGACCGCCCATCTTTCGGTCGCTCAAGGCAACCCTCAATGTTTCTTCAACTGGTTTTTCTCTCCTCGGAATGTTCCGGGTCACATCGAAATCCGAGCAACGCAATCACTCGCCGGATTGAAAGTATCGTTTTCCGATCGAACCTGGGACCGCGACGGCGAGTGTCCCGCAAGACAGCTTTGCCCGGTTCTCGTCCAGCAGTTGCGGCAATGCCAATCGGCTCCCCGGTCAAAATCGTGCGACGGATTGATCGATACGGCCAGTCAGCTCACATCCCCATTTCAATGCAGGAGGACCGACGATTTCGAGCCGGTTCCGGCAATCTGGGTTTGCGAGGAGGTGATGGTCTCCAGCGTCCTGGAGGATACAATGCATCTCCTGAAGCGATTGAAGACAGCCAAAGCTCGCCAGTTCTATCGGTCAGGACAATTTCGCGCCGTGCTGGATGGAGCCTTGGCGGAGGAATACATGGATGACCCTCAACTGGAGCAACCTTCATCGCCACGCAAACGTTAGCGTCGCGATGCAGGCCGTCATCAATTCCACCTCCGTCGCTGGCCTTCACCACCAGTACGGCCAGCGCCAGCCCTCATAGCGGACATACGACGACACCAAAGGCGGGCCGTAGGGGTCGACCCGGTCGTCTTCAGGGCGATAACGATAGCGCGGAACGATATTGTAATCCCACGGCGTCGGCCTGAGCACCGGGACATCCACCCTCAACCGTTGTTCATCCACCACGCGGGCCTTCCGCGCCCGGGCTTCGGCATCCGATACCCCGAGATTACACAGCACCAAGGCGGTTCCGAGCGCACACGCGACAGTCATGATCTTCATGCGTTTGTCTCCTTGCCGCCAGAGTGCAAAAGGACGCCAGGCAAGGCAAGCGAATTTGCGATCAAGCTTTGCCGGAACGACCGATGCTGGCTGCACCGCCTCCGTCAGCTTCATCCACTGCTTGTCCCACCGGCTCTGCTCCGCTTCCGCGCGCTCTCCAGCGCAGCGTGCTGCGCTTTGATCGCCTCCGCTCTCGCCTGGATTGCAAATAGCGATCCAACACGCTAAACGTCTGCGATTGAAGCAAATCGATTCCAGCCTCTGGGGGATATATGTACAAGCTGATGGCATCTTTGGTCGTGGCGTTTTTGTCCCTGGGTATCTCGATGGCCAAGGCTGCCCCCGTTTACGAGTGTGGCGGCAACGCTGCCTGCCAGGCTAAGCGCGAGCGCATGTCCCAGGACGCTTACGATCGCAACATCGGCCGGTGCCTGACCGCAGCGGGCGCCACGCGCGAGCAGTGGCGCGCCCATGCCGTGCCGCGCGCGCAGGCGGACAAGGTCCGCGCCTGCCTCGAAGCACGCGGCTAAGCCCTACTCCCGCGCGCGACGCACAGCCTCCGCCAGCTTCATCCGCTGCTTGTCCCAACGCGTCGCCTCCGCCTCGGCGCGTTGATCGAGCGCGGCGCGCTCAGATTCGATCGCCTCCGCCCGCGATTCGTGCTGCCGCCTCGCCTCGTCCAGCGCCGCCTGCGCGCTCGCGACCGCCTTGTCGCGGCGCGCGCGCTCCTTGGCGCGGGCGGCCTCTTCCTTGCGGCGCTCGGCTTCCCGCCGCTTCTCTTCCTTCTCGAATGCTGCGGCGGCCTTGCGCGCCTGTTGAGCGTCGACCTTGCGGGCTGGCTGCTTTGTAGCCTTTGAAGAACTCTTTTTCGGTTTGGACTTCGCTTTGCGTTTGGGCTTGGCCCCGTCGTCAGCGAGATCGGTCGGCAACTCGGAATGCTCGGTGAACGCCCCGTCCGATCCGACCGGACGCCTGAGCACCACGCCCGGCTTCTCCATCGTCGCCGCGACGATGTCGGGGTCGTCGGTCTCTTTCGCAGCACCCTGATGAAACAGATTGGACCTGGCGCCCCAGGCGTCCAGCGCCGCCTTCATCGAGGGCGCGGCGATCGCCTGGTCGTAGAAGCCGAGCGAGGTCTGGTAGGTCTTCAGTTTTCTTTTTGGTTTTGCTTTCTTTGGCATGTCGCTCCGCAGCTGGCGAGCCACCAGCTTCCAGCGGCGCCATCTTGCCATACTGCCCCTGTTTTGCCCGACGAGTCAAATTCGATTCGGTATCGCCGAAGTCGAGGCGAGGCCGTAGCCCGGACGGTGCCCGCGGCGCGATTCCCGGATTGCGCTTCGCTCCATCCGGGCTACGGCCCAATACCAACGCTTTTTCGGATTTCCAACACACTGAAATCCCTCGGGATTTCTACTGTGCATGGGGTTGTTTTCGACGTTTTTATTTTGACGGGGTGCTGACTACGCCGCGTCGACATCCTCGGGCGCCGGCCCCGCGACGAGCCCGTCGAGGCCGACCATCAGCAGATCGGCGATGTGCATCAGCTGATACAGCGGAATGTCCGCCAGGCCCTCCTCGGCCAGAGAGACGAAGGCAGGCGTGGCGCCGATAAGCTCGGCGAGCTGGCTTTGCGTGTAGCCGCGTTTTTCGCGCGCAGCCCTGAGGCGCGCACCTATCCCCAGCCGGTGTCGGGACTGCTCGTCCGCGGTCATCATGACGGCCTGCTCGTCCGCGCTCGCATAACCGTCCGCGAACGCGCTGCCGATCAGCCTGCCCTTGCGCCAGGCAACCCGGCAGTCCTTGCGCAGTCCGCTGCTGAAGACCAGCGTGAACTGCTCGGCGACCCAGAGCGAGGCGTTGAGGCCGAGGCGTGCGCCGGTGCCGGAGACATCGCGGATGGTGCAGGGCGCGCTGATGATCTTGCCGGTGCCGTTGTCGAACTCGACAATGCCGGTGCGCAGCGTGTGATGTCTGACTGCGGCGCGATGCTCGCTCATGACCAGAACACTCCCTTCCGCCGCGACGTCGAACCGACGCAGCTACAAATTCCGGACCTCGATACCTCAGAGTTTTTCCTGAACTCCTAAGTTTCCAAGGGTTCCGCCAGGACTGAAAGCCATGGTAAAGGATTTGCTCCCAATCCATCTTTTTCCGGCGGAAAGCGTGCGGCGCGCCCGTGACGGGCGACGAGGCGAATAATGACCGACGCGATGAAATGTCCGACCTGCAGCTCCGAGCACGCCTATCAGGATCGCGGCCTCTGGGTCTGCCCGGAATGCGGCCACGAATGGAGCGGCACGGCGGAGGCCGCCGCGGACGCCGCGCAAGAGACCGGCGTGCGCGATGCCAACGGCAATGCGCTCACTGATGGCGACAGCGTCATCGTGATGAAGGATCTCAAGGTCAAGGGCTCCTCCTCCGTCGTCAAGGGCGGCACCAAGGTCCGCAACATCCGCCTGCAGGACGCGACCGACGGCCACAACATCGCCTGCAAGATCGACGGCATCGGCGCGATGAATTTGAAATCGGAGTTCGTGAGGAAGGCGTAAGGGCCGCGAACGCCAGGCGACCGCCAACGACGCATCGGGACGAAGAAGCGATGCGTCGGCCTGAACTTTTCGCGAGTTCGGCCGTTCTCTGTGTCAACAGAGGATGGCGGAAATGGTTTTCGATTTGCGGATCATCGCGATCTCGGCGAGTCTCGTTTTGGCTTCGATCGCGGTTGCCGCGGCCAGCGATCTGCACGACCAGCCGTCCTCGGCCGCCGCCGGCACGAGCGGTCCTGCGGGCGATGCGCGACCCATTCGCGTCGTTCTGCCCGCGCCATGGGAGCCCGCGACGCCGTCGTCAGGTTCAGCGGCCGCTACGCGAAAATAACTCGCCCTACGATCCCGCCAGCCGCACGTCCTGTTCAAAAGTGGACATACGCTGCTGCGCCGGGCCGGTACCGATCACTCAGCATCCGCACGACAATTTCGGGAGGCCGCTCTGCGAGAACCGCCAACAAGCGACGCGACCGGGCCGAACCCCACCGATGACATGTTCGACAATCTGAGCGATCAGGCCGTCTTGCGATTGTACGAAAACATCCGGCATCAGGTTGCCGCCGACAAGGCGCTCGGCGGCAGGTATCGGCTGCTCGGAAAATCCGCCAGCGAGCGCGCCGAGCGGCTCGGGCGGGAGCTGACCTGCCGCGGCGTCAAGTTCACCACCATCGAATGGTAAGCGCCGTTTTGGAGGCTGCGATCTATCGCTGCCTCTGCGCCAGATAGAATCCGCACAGTACCGTGACCAATCCCGCCGTCTGCAATAGTGTCGGCGGCTCGCCGAGCAGGAGCCAGCCGGTGAGCACCGTCAGCGCCGGCACGCAGGCAGGGACGACGGCGGCGCGGGCAACGCCGAGGCGTTGCACCGAGACTGCGAACAGATAAAGCGCAGCCGGGCCCGCAAGCACGCCCTGCGCCAGCGCCTGGATGGCGTTCTCACCGATACCGATCGCCGCGATCCGCGCGAGTCCGCCGGTCATGAGGTAGATCGGCAGCAGCAGCAGCGACAGCACGTTGATGACGAGCGCAGCCGACACGGCCGAGACACGCCAGTGGCGCAGCAGCGCGCCGAAACCTGCGAACATCAATCCGGTCAGCACGAAGGTCAGATCGCCGAGCACGCCGTCGACGCCGATATGGCCGATTGATTCCGCGCCGATCACGCCGAGTCCGCCGACGATGACGACAGCGCCGGCGATGCGCGACGCGGAGACGTGCTCCTTCAGGAACAAGGCCGCGAGCAGCAGGCCGCCGAGGGTCGCGCAGGAGGGCTGGATCACGCTGCCATGGCCGAGCGGCACGAACAGAAAACCAGTGTAGGAGATCAGCGACATCACGGGGCCGCCGAGCACCATCAGCGCAAGGCCCCTGCCCCAGCCGATGCCGCAGAGATCGGAGATGCCGCCGCGTATCACCAGCGGCAGGAACGCGATGCCGGACCAGACATAGCGATGCACGAGCAGATCGACCGGAGTGAAGCCGACCTTGAGCCCGTGCCGCGTGCCGGCAAAGCCGAGCGCCCAGAACACCGCCGCGGCGAGGCCGCAGAGCACGCCGACAAGCGCCGGCGCCGCATCGTTCTTTTGAGTGAGAGCGTCGGCGCCGCTCGTCCGCTGATCCATCAGCAAGGCTTATGTCAGCGCGCGACGAGGCTCAACCCATGCCGTTGCAGATCTGGCTAGAAAAATCCGGGGCTGAGATCGAGCCCATATGTCAGGCTCAGAACGAACACGAACAGCGCGGCGGCTGCGAACAAGGCGAGATGCCTAAGAATGAACGCGCGCGGCGAGACGCTTGCAACAACGGCTTTCTGTGCAATGGGCATGACTACTCCATTATGAAAATGATTCTTGGCTGCTCAATAAGCAGCGACCGCATCAAGCGCCGCGATCTGCAAAGCAACTATTAAAGAGATCACACTCGCTTTGAACGGCCGTACACAAGTGACACGTGATCATGACTCGCCGCGCAAAAAAAAGACCGCGCTCCCGAAGGGAACGCGGTCCAGGCAGGCTCGGAAAAAGAACCTGCGTTGGCTTGATGTTGGCTTGTGGGCCCCAGATCAGCGGGCGCTACCCGTTGTCACATCAGCGGTCTTCACCTTGCGCGGCGACAGAACGCGAGCTTGGTGAACCGAAGCAACGTTGGTGGGCGCCGAGGCCTGCTGCTCGACATGCGCGGCACCGAGCACGCGCACCTGCATCGGGGAAACCGGAAAACCGTTGGCCTCATAAGTCGGCAGCTCAGCGGCGAAAGCCGCGGTGCTGCCCGCGATCGTCAGGATGGCGGCGGCGATCGACAGAGTCTTCTTGTTCATGGGTGATGCTCCTTCAGTGGAAGATTCGGAGCACATTTAAGCGCGTTTTGCTGCATTGCGACATCCGTTGTTGCAACGCAACAACGCGCCGGGTGCATGGCAATATGTTTAATGCGCGTGGGCGGGGACTCAGCCGCCGAGCACATGGCCCCAGCCGTCGAAAACGTAGTCCTTCCAGATCACGGTTCCGTCATCGCCCGTTCGGCTGGCCCGCGTGAAATCGTCGGCCTGCTCAGCGGTCCAGGTGATGATCGTATCGGAGAGCTGGTCGTGCAGGATGGCGGGCTCGCTGGGATCGAAGGCGTCCATCGGACGAAGCGAGGAGTGCGTCATGGGCGCCTAACGCGCCGACCGTGACAAGGTTGCGCAACGTGTGGGTGAAACACCCTTACGGCGACCCGTGCCAGAATATTCGCCCTTATCGAATTTTGCACACCGCCCGCGCGCAAGCGCCGGTGGAACCGTGATGGAACCCGCGTTGCCCCCGCGCAACACCTGGTCGAAAAGCCCGCTTTTGCCGAATTGCGCCATTGCGCCGCCACACCGTCCTCCGAACAATCGACGCGCGGCGTGCCTTTTCGTGCAAGACTGTTTGGCCAAGACTGTCTGGTCAGACTATTCGGAGAAGACGAGGTTCAACAGAACCGTTTGGAGGCAGGGATCATGAATGATCGGCGGTCTCTTCTGGTGGCGGTCTCCTGCCCCTCGGCGGTTCTCGCCGGCTGGCTGGCGCTTTCTTTGTCCGCGTATGCTCCTGCCCTCATCGAGAACAGCGGCGCCAATGCTTCTGCCGTCTCGCGCGCTAAGGATCTTGGCCGGCTCGACCTCGCCGACATCCCGCACGCTGCGGCCATCGAGGACGGCGTCGCCCTGACCGCCGATATCGCGGCCGCCGTCGCTGCGACACCCTCGATCGTAACCACCGAAGTGGCAGCGCCCGAGGCCCCAGCTCTGGCCATCAAGCTCGCCTCGGCCGACCCAGTGCTGATCTTGCCGACCGAGGCGCCGCTCGCGCCGCAGATTTCGCCTGACCCAACACCAGTCGCCAGCGAGGTTGCTCCGGCTCCGGCGCCGGAGCCCGTGATAAAGCTCGCATCCGCCGATCCCACTGAGATCGTGACGACGGACGCGCTGTCGCCCGCGACGATCGCGACCGGCCCCGCGCCTGCCGCGAGCAAGGCTTCGCCGTCTGCGGATACGACCGCGGTACTCGACGAATGCTACGTCATGGAAGCCTGCATCGACCGCTATCTCTGGGCGCTCTACCAGCGCACGCCCAAGGAAGACTCGGTCAAGGTCGAGGATCGCCGCGCCGTCACCGTCAAGCGCAAGGGCAAGATGGTAACCGTGATGCGCAGCTTCACGAAACTGGTCGACGAGGACTTTGGCTGGAAGGATCCGAAGGCGGCCGACCGCGCCGGCATGTCGATGATGGACTACGTCATCGGCGGCATGGACAAGAGTTTCAAGAAAAAGCTGTTTCGTACGTTGCTCGCGGCTGAGGCTGCTGGGCTTTCGCCGGGCATCACCAGCGCGTTCCGCGACGACTATCGCCAGTCGATCGCGAGCGGCCTGAAAGCCGCCTCCGACCGCTCCTATCACGGCGGCAGCACGCGCGGCGGCTACGGCCACGGCATGGCGGCCGACATCGTCAGCACCAAGGGCGACAACCGCGCGCAGCGCTGGGTCTCGACCGAGGTGCTGTGGAAGTGGGTCGATGCCAATGGCAAGGCGCTCGGCATCGGCCGACCCTATCTCGGCCGCGATCCCCCGCATGTCGGCCCGGTCGACGGTACGGAATACGTCTCGCGCCGAGGCACGTCGGACCGTAAGGAAGCCAGCGTCAAGCCGAGGAAGGCGCGGGCCGTGGCAAGCGCAAAGCCGCCAAAGGCGAAGGCACAAGCGACGCGCGAGCAGAGGGTCCCGGCGAAGCCGCAGAAATCAGCGCAATCGGCCGCGAAGCGCGCGACCTGAGCATGACGGTCTACCGTCCCGGCGTCGGCAGCGGCACGAGCCGCATCTCCGCGGTGCCTGCTTCCTGCGTGCGCACCAGCACTGCAAAGATGGTTTCGACTGCGAGCCGTACCGCCGCCTCGATCGCTGTGCCCTTGGCCAGATGCGCCGCAATCATGCCGGTGAGGAGATCGCCGGTGCCTGAGGGGCGGATCGGCAGGCGCAGCGTCGCAAAGCGCGACAACTGACCGTCGGCGCACAGAATCGTTTCCACCTGCCCTTCCGCCGTATCAGTGAGCGTGCAACCGGTGGCGACCACGTCGATGCGGCCGGTCCCGGCCAGCGCCGCGCACGCCGCGCGCAGGCCCTGCACATCCGCGATGTCGAGGCCTGCGAGCAGCCCGAGTTCGAACTGGTTCGGCGTGGTCAGATTGGCGACCGGCAGCAGCCGGTGCCGGACCACGTCCAGGATGCCGTCGGCGACGTAGACCCGGCCGTCATCGCCGATCACGGGGTCGCAGAGATAGACCAGCTTCGAATTGCGGGTCAGCGCCCGCTCGACGAAATCGGCGACGACAGCGGCATTGCCGGACGAACCGAGATAGCCGGTGACGAGGATCGCGGCCTCGTCGACGAGATCGCGCTCCTCGACGCCTCTGAGCAAATCTGAAACAAGCTCTGTCTCCAGCACCCGCCCGCGCAGGCTCGGATAACGCGGATGGTTCGACAGCAGCGTTGTCGGCACCGCCGCGACATTCACCCCTTCCGCCTGGATGGCATAGGCGGCGGCGCTGTTGCCGACGTGACCGTGGACCACCTGGCTTTGAATGGAGATGACGAGCATGAAAGAGGTCCGTAGGGTCAAATGCCGGAGCGCGCAAGAGTAGCCCGGATCACGAACCGTGGTACCCAAGCCCCGGCCGCAGCACTTGCATCTTCCGCGCCAGCCGCCGATGCCCGCTCTCCTCCGACCGTGCCAGCCGGCCGGCGACCGCGACGTGGTCCGCATCGCTCTTCTGCTGGTTGAGCTTTGTCTGCCCCTCGACGGTATCCACTACGAGATCGATGACGCGAATGGCGGCCAACATGGTCTCGCGCTTGTCTGGCTCCATCTGCGCCAGGTCCCATGGCGTCTTCGGCAGCCGCGCTTCGGCGACCGCGAGTAGCGCATCGCCGTGCCTGCGGTTCTCCTCGAGCCCGCGCCGATGCGCCACGCCCGAGAGGTGCACGGCCTCGTAGAGCCAGGTCGAGACGTTGTCGCGCGAAGAATACCAGTCGTTGGAAATGTAGGCGTCGTCGCCGGCAACGATCAGCAGAAAGCGCCGCGCGCCATCAGCGAGCGGAACGAGCGGATTCCCGGCGGTGAAATGGATTTGCACGATCGTGCGCCCCTCGCGTTGCTCCAGCACGAAGGGCACATGCGAAGCGCGCGGCCCGCGCTCATCCGCCGCGACGATCATGCCGAAGCCGCGCTGGGTTGCGAATTCCAGCGCTTGCTGCTCCTCGATGCGGAATTGGGGGCGGAGGACATGCATGGCGGGGCGCTCGTCGACTGGCTGGAGGACAAACCGAGGCTAACTCATGATCCGGTCAAGTCAGAAGCGATATTGGCCCGCAAACGCGGATGTCGGGAATGATCTCGCCGCCGCGCCAGCTCATCGATATAGGCGCAGAACATGTCGGCCATTGCGTCGGCATGATGCGCGATCTCCGCCTCGTTGCGCGGTGTCTCCGAGAACTGCTTGCCAACCTCGCTTAGCGTCGTCTTGATCAGCTCGCCGGCAAGCTCCCGCGTCGCATCCGGCGCGTTGGGCAGGGCCTCCCGCATGAAGGCCGCGACGATGCCGTTACCGGCGGCCCGCGCGTCGTGTGCTTCGGGCGCATCGCGATAGAGCGGCGCGGCGTCGCTGAGCGCCGTGCGGATCGCAGCCTCCTCGCACTCGGAACGAATGAAGGCGTGGACCAGCGCTCGCAGCCGCACCAGTGGCGGTTTCGCCCGGTCCGCCAGGATGCCGCGCAGGAGCTCGCTCGTGCGCCGCCACTCGTCGCTCTGGAGGCGGAACAGGATCGCCGCCTTGTTCGGAAAATATTGATAGAGCGACCCGACGCTCACCCCGGCCCGTTCGGCCACCCGCGCCGTCGTGAAACGCTGCGCCCCCTCCTTGGCAAGGACCTGAACAGCCGCGTGCAGAATGGCCGCCACCAGCTCGTTCGAGCGGGCCTGCTGCGGCTGTTTTCGTGAGGAAACTGAACGGCTTCGGCGATCGGCCATGGCGCCCTCGGACAATGCGAATAGCGAATGCGACGAATTAGTCGTATTTCAATTCTCACGCAAGCACGCGCCTCGCGACGACATCTGGAGACTACACATGACCACCCCTACCATCATATCACTTGCACCACTGCTCGATCGTCTGTTCGACCAGGACGAAGCGGCGCGCGGCGCGATGCGAGCCGCGTTCGCCGATGTGACCGACGCCGAACGCGCACGGATGATGCGGAGCAAGACCGCTTACCGCGACCTCTACGGGCGGCTGAAGGACGCACCGCTCGCAGTCTCCCGCGAGACCGGTCACCTGCTTTACATGCTCGCACGCAGCTCCCGCGCTAAAGCGATCGTCGAGTTCGGCACCTCGTTCGGCGTCTCGACCCTGCACCTTGCCGCGGGCTTGCGCGACAATGGCGGCGGCCGCCTCATCACCACCGAATTCGAACCGTCCAAGGCGGCCCGGGCGCGCGAGAACCTCGCGGCCGGCGGGCTGCTGGATCTCGTCGAAATCCGCGAAGGCGACGCGCTGAAGACGCTTCAAGTCGACCTGCCCGACACGATCGATCTCGTGCTGCTCGACGGCGCCAAGGCGCTCTATCCCGATATCCTGGATCTGGTCGAAGGCCATCTCCGACCGGGCGCGATCATCGTCGCCGACAACGCGGACGACAGTCCCGACTACCTGGCGCGCATGCTCAGGCCCGGAAGCGGCTACATGTCCACGGCCTTTGCCGAGGATGTCGAACTCTCCGTGCGGATCAACTAACGCCACCACCAATGGGCCGCCGCGCGAACCATCGCGCGGCGGTTTCGTGCTGCGCTCCGCCGTGTCGCAGGCTCGTCACTGACACGTGATAGCTGGACCCGGGCAAACGTCATTTCCCCGTACCGCGCGGTATCTTTCTTTGCGCAACACGCCCGAGCCCGTGATGACTTCGGCCTTCAATGCCTACGCAGCGCTTGCCCTCGCTATCGTCCTGGAGGTCACGGCGTCTGCCTTCCTCCAGCAATCCGCGCAGTTCACGCGGCTGTGGCCGACACTGGCGATGGTGCTGTTCTATGTCGCCTCGTTCTACGCGCTGTCGGTCGCGATCCGGATCATCCCCCTGAGCATCGCCTATGCGATCTGGGGCGGGGTCGGCATCATCCTGACTGCAACGGTCTCCTTCGTGCTGTTTCGCCAGATGCTCGACGCTGCGGCCTTCGTCGGCATCGCGCTGATCGTGTCCGGAGTCGTGGTCATCAACCTGTTCTCGGCGGCCACGGTGCATTGATGCCGGCAAGGCCTCGGCTTGGCGACGCCCTCTCGGGCAGCCGGCTCACACCTACTGGCTTTGCGACGGCGTGGGAGCACGCCGCCTGGATCGCTTCGCGCCAGGCTTGGCCGCAGCTCCAGGCGGCGCCGTGTCGACCGATTCCAGATAGGCGGCAAGTGCCTTGGCTGTGGCCGAACTGGTTGCGTAATGGTCCTTCAGGAACCAGGACAGCGTCAGGTTGAAGCGCCCTTTGGCGAGGCCGCGCGGGCTGCGATGGCAGGTCGCGCATCCATCGGCGAAGAGCTTTTGCGGCGACTTGCCGGCATCGAGATTTTGCGCGGCGGCAATTGTCGCCGTCAGGACGGCGGCGGCTGCAAGAGTCATAGTTGGAAGACTTATCAGGCGCGCGGTCACGCCGCGCCCCGATCGAATGTGCGAAATCAATGTCGTCCCTGCCCGTCTTGCGGTCAGGCCGCCAATAGCTGATCGAATTCGGGCGGCGCGTAGGCCTTGCCGTCCTGGTCGGTGATGACGACCTTCCACCCCTCGCTCGCCCAAACCTTCGCCTTCGCGACGATGAGCAAACGGCTCTCGCGGGCAAAACTGCACTTCTCGTTGTCGCGTTCTGCGACCATCTTGTAGGCCAATGCGCATCCCCTTGCGTTGCCCTGCACCCGCTCTCGTCGTGGCAGCGGGCTTTGGCGGCAATTCGCCGGGAGCGTGGCAATTTGGTGCCATCCGCGGCAGCATTGTGCTTTGTTCCGGCTGAGCGAGGGAGATCGATCGTGCGCCGCATCATGAATGCGATTCTGCTTCTCGCGGGCTTGTTTGGTGCGGGCCTGCCCCGCGCAGCGCCGACAGCTGCGCAGACCTACGATCCGCGTCATCCCGTCTGCATCGAGATCTACACGATCGACGGCCGCAGCATCGATTGTAGCTTTGCGACAATGGCGCAGTGCGCCGCGACCGCGTCCGGGCAGTCCGCCCAGTGCTACGCCAATCCCTATGCCGCGCAGAGCCGGCAGCTGAGCCCGGTTCCGTCGCCGCCGCGACGAAGCCGATAGCACAGGTCTGCGCTCCGATCAGTGGACGCGAATGATGTGGGGGCGGCCAAGATCGATCAGCCCCTGCACCGCCGAGAGGCGGTCGTCGAGGGCTGCGATGGTCAGCAACAGATTGTTGCGGCGTTCGTCGAGAAGGCCCATCTCGGCGCCGGAGAGTTTGGTGCTCGATCGCTCCTTGTGAATCACCTCGAGAGATTGGCGCAATCCGGCAATCAGCCCGGACAGCTGCTTGGCTTCCTTGGTCATCGACCGCTTCGCGACATTATGGCGGCGCGTCTCCGCCTGGTTCTGTCTCATCGTCGTCATCCTCCCGTGCCCCGCTGCCCCGAGTGGAATGCTTACAGCTTTGAGTAGACATATTACGATCGATGAAATCTGTCCGCGAAGAAGCTTCTTAAATTGTACGCGCACGGAACCCGGTCCGCCCCGAGCAGAAAGCCCGGCGCGAGGGCCGGGCTTTCGTTGGTAAATTTAGTGCTTTTGGTGGCCGCCACCGGGACCGCCGGCCGGCGCACCGCCGCCGTGCGGCGCGGCGTTGATGTGAGGTGCGCCGCCACCAGCGCCATGAGGCATCGCAGGCGCAGCCGCGCGCGGCGCCGGCATCTGGGCATGAGCATTCATCGGCGAGCCGCGGCTCACATTGGGCTGGGCCATATGCGGCATCGCGGGCCGGCTTGCGGGCGCGGCTGATACACGCGGCGCTTCGTGTGCGCGCGCCATCGGTTGCGCAGGCACACCCGCGCGGTGTGCGGCCTGCTCGTGCATGATGCGGGCCTGTGCATCGCGCGGATTGCGGCCCTGAAGATTGGTCCGCTCATGCGCGATGCGGTCAGCTCGTCCCGCACGGCTCCGGTCCGTCGTCACCGCAGTCTCGTGCCTGGCGATCGCGGCGTCGTGTCGTGAAGTCATGGTATCACGGCCGGAGACCGCGGCCGCGCCCTTAACACTTTCCTTCGCATTTACCTTGGCATTCGCACCGTTGCGCCCGAGTGCGACCGCCGCATCGCGCGTTGCCGCGCGGCCGATGCGAGCCGCGCGCGGATCGATCGTCATCCGCATCGCGTCGCGCTGGTGCGAAGTCCAGTAGCTATTCCAGTGGGCATGCCGCCGATACCAGGGCCGCCCCTGATAATAGCTCGACCAGTACGAGGTCAGCACGAAGGGGACGATCGGCACGTCGATCTCGTCAACATAGTCGGGGAGATAGACGTAGTGATTGCGGTAGAGATATTCGAGATATTGCGACGACACCCAGCCGCGGTCATCCGAGAAGCTCACGTCGCACCAGGCATTGCCGCGCAGGCAACCATGGATGTCGACGCGGGCGCCCTCGGGGATGCGATCGACCAGCGGGAAGCCCGGACCCGGCCCGGCGCGCAGGCCGGTCGAGACGGTGACCATGCCCGGTGCGGCCAACGCGGCCGTCGGGGCGAGCAGCAATGCGGCTAACAACACGCTTCGGAATTTCATGGCGTAGTCCTCCTCTTTCGAGTCGGAACGCGCAGGCACAGCGGGCGTTCCGCGTGCGAAGATCTCATTCGTCAAAAGATCGAGACGTATACCGCGCGCGGTTCAATATTCATTCGCCGTTCATCGACACCGCACGGAGAGAGAGCCTGCGGGTGCGCCGGCGACCTCACTCGTCAGTTCACTTGCAGCATGAAGGCGTCGAAGTACGCAGCAAGCGCAGCAAAATCATCGAGCGGCAGCACGGTCGCGACATACTGATCCGGCCGCACTACGACCATGCAGCCCGCCCTACGGTCGATGCCGCGCATGGTGAAAACGTCCTGACCATTCTTGAGGTCCGGACAGAACATCTTCTCGTAGTCGATCAGGCCGTACCGGCCCTTGCGCGGAAGCAGCAGCGCGGGCATCGCCTCGACCGCGAGCTCGCGATGATCCTGCTGGAACACCGCCCGCAGGTCGATCACGCTGTCGATGTCGGCGGCCGCGGGCGTGTAACGCCGGACCGGCGACTCCCGCGCCTCGGAGAGGAAATTGCACAAGGCGCGAATGGCCGAGCCGGCGGCTGCCGGATCATCAGCGCCGGAGAAAGCGTAGATGCGGAAGCGGCCATCCGCCGGCGCGGCGTGCCCGAGATGCACCGGCTTGGCATCCGCAAGCCGGATCACCGGTGCGGAATGAAAGCGCGTCCCGATGACGAAACCTTGCGCGAGATGCTGATGGGAGGTCGCTCCGGTCAGAACCGACGGGCGGTAATGCGTCGCCGTGCCCGCGGTGTAGCGGCCGTGCTTCACGAAATAGTCCTGCATCCTGGCGGCGTCGGCGCCGCCGGTCTTGGCCGCGGACGCAAGAATCCCCGCCCATTCGCGATCGAAATCGATCAGCTCTTTCGCAACCGCCTGGCGCTCCTCCGAATAGGAATGCAGCAGGCTCGGCGCAGACTGCTTGCGCAAAACGGCAGCGAGCTTCCAGCCGAGATTGAAGGCGTCCTGCATCGAGACGTTCATGCCCTGCCCCGCCTTCGGGCTGTGGGTGTGGCAGGCATCGCCGGCGATGAAGATCCGCGGCAGACGCGTGGCGATATCGGTCTCCGGCACGTCGTCGAACTTGTCGGTCAGGCGCTGGCCGATCTCGTAGACCGACCACCACGCGATCTCCTTCACATCGAGCGTATGCGGCTTCAGGATCCGCTGCGCTTTCGCGATCACGTCATCCGCGGTGATGTTGCGATTGGCGACGCGCTCGCCGATGTCGAGCTTGGCGAGCTCGACATAGAGGCGGACCATGTAGCCGCCCTCGCGCGGAATGATGAGCAGGCTGCCGTCCTTCGCCGACTGGATCAGGGCCTTGAAGCGGATGTCCGGAAAATCGGTCACCGCCAGCACGTCCATCACGCCCCAGGCATGATTGGCGGAATCGCCAAGCAACTCGCGGCCGATCGATCTGCGCACCATGCTGCGAGCGCCGTCGCAGCCGACGACGTAGCGCGCCTTGATCGTCTCGACCTTGCCCTCGTTCTCGGCATCGACCCGTTCGAGCCGCGCCGTCACGGCATGGTCGGAGGGACCCGCGGCCGGATCGACCCGAAGGTCGAGCAGGCGCCGGCTGTAATGGGGCTCGAGCCTCGCCGGCGCCTTGCGCATGACGTCGAGAAAGCCGTCATGGATGCGCGCCTGGTTGAGAATGACGTGCGGGAATTCCGACAAACCGTCCTCGACGTCCTGCACCCGGCCGCTGCGGACGATATGTTCCGGCGCCCGCTCGTCCGGCTTCCAGAATGTCGTCTCGTTCACCCAGCAGGCTTCCTTCAGGACGCGCTCACTGAATCCGAAGGCGTGGAACATCTCCATGGTGCGGCATGCGATGCCGTCGGCCTGCCCGACCAGCAGGCGGCCCGGCTTCTGCTCGACGATGCAGGTCTTGATGTCGGCAAACTGGGCAAGCTGGGCCGCGAGCGTCAGGCCCGCAGGGCCACAGCCGACGATGAGGACATCGACCTCGTCAGGCACGCCCCCCGTTGCGCCCGAACCCTGAATGCGCGCGGCGGGATCGGCGATCTCAGGGTCGCCCGGCTGAAATCCATTGAGATGGAATTGCATGAGCACCTCTCCCGGATACGCTCTGTTTGGATATTGCTCAGTATGCTGACTATCAGTATACTTGTCAACGACCCGGCGGACCTGCCCCAACGGAGAAATTCGGTGAGAGACAACAACGACATGCCCGGACATCTGGCGCGCCGATTCCAGCAGATTGCGGTCGCGGTGTTTCTGGCCGAAGTCGGGGATGCCGGGTTCGACCTTACGCCGGTGCAATACGCCGCGCTCGCGACCATCAAGGCTAATCCTGGGCTCGACCAGGTGACCCTCGCAGGATTGATTGCCTACGACCGCACCACCATCACCGGCGTGATCGACCGCCTCGTGCAAAAGGGGCTCGCGGAGCGCCGCGCCTCGCGCCGCGACCGGCGTGCCCGCGAGCTCGAGATCACCGACGAAGGCCGCCGCACGTTGCGCAAGATCACGCCGGCCGTGGAATCCGCGCAACGCATCATGCTGCGCGGCCTCAGCGCGAAAGAAAGTGAGGAGCTGATGCGCCTTCTGCACAAGGCCATCGCCGCCGGCAACGAGCTCAGCCGCGCCCCGCTGCGCGAGGCGCAGGCATAACCCCCGTAATTCTACCGGTAATTGTCGCAGTGTCGCGAAACCAGGAACTAACCTTCGCCTGTTACGGTCGGCCGCATTCAGCGTTTAACGCGCGATTAACTTTGCCGGTCTGGAGTTTCGGATGTTCAGGTTCCTCATTGCGGCGGCGGCCATCGCGCTCTCGACCGCTCCGGCACTCGCGAACGGCCATGGCGGCGGCGATGCCCCTCCTCCGCCGAAGCCCGCGACCTCACCGGCGAAGGTCATCCTGACCAAGCAAGGCCCCACGCTCGTCGACCTCAACGGCATGACGCTCTACTATTACGAGCGCGATACCACCGGCAAGACGTCGAACTGCAACGGCAAATGCGTCGAGAGCTGGATTCCGCTCTCCGCAACGGCCGATGCCAAGGCGATCGGCGACTTCACCGTGATCAACCGCAACGACGGCAGCAAGATGTGGGCATATCGCTATCGTCCGCTCTACACCTCGCCGGCCGACAAGGCGCCGGGCGAGGCCAACGGCAATGCCACGACGCTGCAATGGCGCATCGCCCGTCCCGAGAACTAGGGCGACCTCACCCGCGCCAGCTGGGTCGCGCCTCGACTTGCGCGTTCTGTCCGGGCGGCAGCACCACGACCGTTGAATTGAGCTTCACCCGGTCATAGAGATCGATCACGTCCTCGTTGCGCATCCGGATGCATCCCGACGAGATCGCCTGCCCGATATATTCCGGCTGGTTGGTGCCGTGGATGCGGTAGAGCGTGTCCTTGTTGCCGGCATAGAGATAGATGCCGCGAGCACCCAGCGGATTCGCGGGACCACCGGGCACACGCGCCGGATAGGGTCCGAGCCGCGCCTGGATGTCCGCCGTCGGAACCCAGTCCGGCCATTCCGCAAGGCGACCGACCCGCGCGACCCCGGAGAACGCCATGGCTTCCTCGCCGACCGCGACACCGTAGCGGATCGCCTTGCCTTCGGGCAGCACGAAGTAGAGGTAGCGCGCATCGGTATCGACCAGGATCGTGCCCGGCTGCTCCTTGCGCGGGTAATCGACGATATGACGAAGATATTGCTCGGGCACGTTCGCCTGCGCGTACGGCGTATGAGCGAGTAACTGCCGGTCGCGCGGCGTCATGCTTGCGTCCGTCGATGGCGAAAGCGTCGTCTGCATGCAGCCGCCCAACGGAAGCATGGCAAGGACGAATAGAACGAATAAGGATCTTGGCACCGCCGGCCCCGATAGCGATAGCAGCACCCCCAGCGACCCCAGATGCTGCCAAAATCGTGCTGAAAACAAGGCATGGCGGAACAATTGCGCGTGTTTTCTGAGGCGGGTTCCATCACCACAAACGGCGCAAGAGCGTCGCACAGTCTCCATCCCCTCGCCTTGCTTTGGTCAAACCCGGCTGGACTCGTGCGTCATGTGCTTGGGCCTCGGGAATTGGATGGGCTCACCTCACGGATCTGCTCGCGCGAATGCGGACGGCCAACACTTCAACTACTCAACACCCGGGCTTCAAAACACCCGGGCTTCAAAGGAGCTGCGATGCTCGCGACGCTGAACTCTCGGCAAATCGTCGATGAGATCGTGAAGGACACGGTCACGAACAACGACCCGCACGACGCGGTGCAGATTTCGCCTGACATTGTGCTGGCCTCGCGCCGTCTCAGCGTCGCGCCCGCGCTTGCGCCTGAGATCACGGCCCGTCCGGACCCCAAAATAGATCCGGCGTTCGCGCTGAAGTCCAGGATGAACCCGGAGCCGAAGTTCAGTCCCATCGCGGAGCCGCAGGCGGCAGCGCCCTCGGTCGACACCGCCGTGCGCGTCGCGCCCGGTGATGGCCTCAGCCGGCAGAAGCGCTCCTCGGCCGGCAAATGGCTGCGCGGCGCGTTCGTCACGATGCTGTTTGCGGGCGGAAGCGCGGCCGCCACTGTCGCCTGGGAGAAACATGGCGACACCGCAAGACAGATGCTCGCCGAATGGACGCCGGCATTGGCGTCGCTACTGCCTTCGACCTCGGAGACGGCACCGCTCGCCGCCGCACAGGCTGCGCCGCCTGCGGACCAGGCCGCAACGGGTCAAGCCGCCACGGATCAAGCGGTCGATCAATCTGCGGCTCCGCCTGCAACCCAGGTTGCAGCAGCAGTGCCCACGGCAACACAACCCGATCCTGTACAATCGGTGCAGTCGATGACGCGCGATCTCACCGCGATGGCGCAACAGATCGAGCAGCTCAAGGCCAACATCGCCGAGTTGAAGGCCGGGCAGGAGCAGATGGCACGCGAGATGGCGAAGCCGCCGGCGCCGAAGCCGGTGGCCGATGCGAAGCCGCGCGTCGATCCGCGCGCGCAAATGTCCGCGCTGCCGCCGCGGCCCGCGGCGCCGCCGGTTCGCAAACCGAAGCCGGTCGTGTCGCACACCTACATGCCGGCTTATTCCCCCGCGCCGCTCGCACCGCCGCCGCCCTCGCAGGCTGCCGCGGTTCCGCCGCCGGCCGCCGTGACGACGCAAGCCGTTGCCGACGACGACGGACCTGTCGTGCGCCCGCCAATGCCGCTGCGCTGAACCATCGCCGCGCCACGACACGAAAGCGTCGCGCCAAGAACGCTGTCCGAGTCGATGTGATGCGTTGACTCCGGATGACTACGGGAAGCGATGCTTCGATCGTTTTTGCATCAAGAGAAAAGGCCGTCGGGATCTATGCCGGCGGCCTTCTCTTGCAGCTGCCGGTTCCCGGAGCCCGGTTCTGCTGCAATTTCATGCCTCATGATCACGTCGACATATTTAATAAAATCTTAACACGCTTGAATCTTGCACATCATTTCTGCGCCATAAGCACAGAGATTGCGCGCGCCGTTCATTCGATAAACATCGACTCAGTGGTACCATCGGTCATGTGTTGAAACGTCGACCCGAAGCTCAATTCGTCATACCGGGGAATTCGGATGCCTTACTATTCCTTCGATCTCGTGGTTGGTGAAGAGTTCAAGAACCAGGGCGGTATCATCCTCGAAGACATCGAGGTCGCCTCCGATCGCGCCGTTCAACTGGCCACCGAGCTGTCGCAGGTGAAGCCCGAGCTGCAAAGCAAGGGTTGCGCTGTGCGCGTCACCGACCGCGATCACAAAGAGGTCTATCGCACGCCGCTTGATCCGGTGCCGGCCTGGCGGCGCTAGCTCGCCGGCCGTCTTCGCGGCCGCACGCTATCCCCATTGCGGAGCGGCGCGCCAGCCGTTAGCCTTCCCGAAAATTCGGGGAGGTACCAAGGATGCGCACTGGTTTTCTGATGACGGCCCTGTTGCTGCTGGCGGCGCCGGCCCAAGCGGCCGACCATCCACGTTCGACCTATGTCACGTTGGTTTTGCAAGCGTTCGCCGCCAAGGTCGAATGTCCCGGCACCGATGTCGTCTACCAGGATCTGGTGCAGAAGGCGGAGCAGATGCAGCTGCCCGAAGGCACCACCGAGAAGGTCCGCAAGGCGATCGCCTGGATGCACACCGGCGGCAAATTGGGCGAGAAGCAGGACGACGATCTGATGGCCGAGGTCGCGGTGGCCACCCAGGCGACCGACCTCAACCAACGCCGCCTCGGCATGCCCAGCTGGTGCGAGGCCCAGAAGACCAACCTCGCCGGCCTGATCCGCAGCAAGGGCGGCTAGCGTGATCGCGCGGCGTTAAGCACGCCGCGCCGGAACTTTCGCTTCGGCCAATAATCGTCACAATCCTCGCCAGCATGCGGCTCTCTTCGAATTCGAACAGGGGAGCCCCATGCGGATCAACCATGTCCTTCTTGCCGTGGCGTTTGCCGTCGCCATGACGCCGACTGCGCCCGTGCTGGCGAAGAATTCCGATACCCAGAAGGGCGAGGACAAATCGACCTCGTCGTCATCGTGTAGCGCCTATCAGCAGGCGCCGGACGGCTCGTGGGAGCCGCTCCCCTGCAAGGAGACCGGCGAGCGCTCGCAGCCGCAGACGCAGCATCGCACATCACCGCAGGGCGCGGATCGCGGGGAGCATTGAACGCGGGGAACCTTGACGCGCGAGGGTGTCAGCTCTGGTGCGGACCGCGGATGATCTTCATCGCGTCGGCGATGTGACGCCACTCCTTAGCCTCATCGGCCTCGCCGCGGCCCTCGCAAGCCCTGGCCTGTTCGGCGGCCTTCGCGATCGCCGCAAAACCATGCTGTTCCAGCATCTGGCGCGCGACGGTGTGGACCTGGACCTCGGTCATCATGGGCGTTCTCCCGTTTGACGAAACCGCGGTGCATCGCGCCGCCGCGGGTTGTTCACAACGATTGAGCCCCGGACCTCGTTCCGCAGCGTTCCCGTCCGCGCGCAAAAGGCGGCCCGCTATGCCCAGCGGACCGCCTTTTCACCCACCCCAATTTGAAGCGTCGCGGCCGAAATCCCTATCCGGCCGCCGCGCGCCTGCGCTCGAAATCGTTGGGCACCTCGATATCGACCTCGAGGGTCGAGACCTCGTCGCCGCGATCGAGCCGGACGATGACCTTGGTCGGGTCCAGCGTGACGTGCCTGGAGACGACCGCGAGAATTTCCTCACGCAGCACACCGAGCAGATCGGGCTGGCCGCGCAGTCCGCGTTCATGGGCAAGCAGGATCTGCAACCGTTCGCGCGCGACGGGTGCAGAGGCCTTGTTGCCGCGGAGAAGCCGAAGCAGACCCATGCTCATGCGGCCCTCCGTCGCAGCAGGCGGTCCATGAATCCCTTGCGCTCGGTCGGCACCTGCATCGGCACGGTGTCGCCGCACAGCCGCCGCGCCGCGTCGATATAGGCCCGCGCCGGGGCGCCTTCCGCGTTCGAGAGCGTCACGGGCGTACCGACATTGGAGGCGCGCAGCACGTCCTGGCTCTCCGGGATGATGCCGAGCAAGGGTGTTGCAAGAATTTCGAGAATGTCCTCGATGGTCAGCATCTCGCCGCGCGCGGCGCGCGAGGGATCATAGCGGGTGATGAGAATGTGCTTCTCGACCCGCTCGCCCTTCTCGGCCCGCACCGTCTTGGAATCGAGCATGCCGATGATGCGATCGGAATCGCGCACCGAGGAGACTTCGGGATTGGTGACGATCACGGCTTCGTCGGCAAAGCGCATCGCCATGGAGGCGCCGCGCTCGATGCCGGCCGGGCTGTCGCAGATCACCCAGTCGAAACGGCTGCGCAGATCGTCGATGACCTTGCCCACTCCCTCTTCGGTCAGCGCGTCCTTGTCGCGGGTTTGCGAGGCCGGCAGCAGCCAGAGGTTCTCCAGCCGCTTGTCCTTGATCAGCGCCTGCGGCAGCTTTGCGACACCCTGCACCACGTTGATGAGGTCGAACACGACGCGGCGTTCGGCGCCCATCACGAGGTCGAGGTTGCGCAAGCCGACGTCGAAATCGACGACCACGACCTTTTCGCCGCGTTGCGCGAGCGCAGCCCCCAGTGCGGCGGTCGTCGTCGTCTTGCCGACGCCCCCCTTGCCTGACGTCACGACCAGTACCTTGGCCATCTCAAAAATCTCCTTCTGGTCAGTTCAGCGCAGTAATTCGCATGGTGTTGCCCTGCAGCCAGGCTTGGGCCGGCTTGCCGCGCAGGGCCGCGTCGATATCGTCGGCGGTCTGGTAAAAACCATCGATTGCAAGCAGTTCGGCCTCGATCTTCTGACAATAGATGCGTGCGCTCGTGTGACCGTTCACGCCCGCCATGGCACGGCCGCGCAGCGCGCCGTAGATGTGAATGGAGCCGCCGGCAACGACCTCGGCGCCGGAGCCGACAGACCCCAGAATGGTGACGTCGCCTTCGGGGAAGATCACGGTCTGGCCGGAGCGCACGGGGCTTTCGAGCAGCAGCGAGGTCGGCTTGGTCTCGACCTTTGCCTCAACCTTCTTGGGCGCACTCGGTTCGACCACGCAGCTCCGCCCGCCCGAAAGCAGCGGCGGCATCATGGGCGTCAGCCGGCCCTCCTCCACGCCCTCGATCCCGAGCACGCGGATGTTGCGGTCCTGAAGGCTGGTGAGCAGATGGCCGATGCCGGACTGGCTGAGATCGACCGAGGACAGGTCGATCACCACGGGCCGGCCCGCGAAGAAGCCCGGCGAGCGCGCGATGGTGGTGTCGATCTCCTGCAGCCAGTCCTGGATCGGAACCGTCGGCACGAACACGAAGGCCACATAGGAGCGCCCACGCAAGCGCACCATTTGGCGTTGAGGTTTTACTGCAGCCTCCATAGCGGCCGACTCGTTCCCTGTTATTGAATGGTTAACGATGCCGCCGATATGGTTAATGGCCGGTTAATTTCTCCGTGGGGTTACGTGGAGGCGGGCTGGCCGGCGGTGGCTCTCGGCGACGGGCAGCCACCCCCGATCTCCGGTGTCGTCCTGGCGAAAGCCAGGACCCATACCGCGGGATCCATCGATGCGGACGGTGGGAGCACCGAACCACGAGTCTTCGCCAAACCGCGCCCTGGGGTGATGGGTCCTGGGCTTTCGCCAGGACGACGATAAGGAAGCCCCCTACTTCTTGACCTTGCTCGCATCCATCTTGATGGCGGGATCGAGCATCCTGGTCGTGAACGCCGTCGTGACGTCGAACGGCTTCTCCATGCCGAGATAGGTCTGGACCAGCTCGTAGTCCTTCTTCATGCGCTCACCGTCGATCCAACCGAGCGCCTTCGTCGTCGTGAATTCGTCCGTCATCAGGAACTTGATGCGCTCCCACTGGCGCTCCTGATTCTCCTTGTCGAGACCGGAGACCTGATCGAGCAACGCCTTCAGGCAGGGCGCGGCGTCGGCGACGCAAGTCGCGAACGCCTTTTGCGTGACCCGCACGAACTCCTCGACCAGCTTCGGGTTCTTCTGCAGATAGCCGCCGTTGACGATCAGCGAATTGCCGTAAGGGTTGAGCCCGATGTCCTTCCAATTGACGTAGCCGAGATCGCTCCCGAACTCGATCACCTTCAAATCGTGCTCGTTGTAGAAGTCGCTGATGATGTCGACGGTATGGCTCTTCAGCGCGGCGATCTTCGCCGTCGGCCCGACATTGACGAAGCCGACGGAGTCCGGGGCAAGCCCTGCGGCCTTGGCGAAAGCCGGCCACATCACGCGCGAGGCGTCCCCGGGCGGATTACCGATCTTGTGGCCGGCAAAATCCTTGACCCCGTTCACGCCGTAGCTCTTCAGCCAGTAGAAGGTCTGGCCGGTGTTGGCGTAGACGCTCATGACGGCAACAGCGTCAGCGCCCTTGCTCTTCGCCACCAGCATGGTGGCGAGATCGGCGACGCCGAACGGCGAGCCGCCGGAGCCGACCTTGGCGGCGGAGACGCCGGAGCCCTTGCCGACCTCGATGGTCAGATCGATGCCCGCCTTCTCGTACCAGCCTTGCGCCTTGGCGTAATAGTACGGCGAGTGATCGGCCGTCGGTGCCCAGTTCAGGATCAGATTGACCGCCTCGCCCGCGGTCGCGGGCACGACTGGTGAACCGAGCATCAGGGCCACAGCCAGAGCCGAGCCCGCCGCCTGCAAACGCTTCATCGCATCTCTCCTCGTGCCCGCGACCGGCTTGTCGCTCTCCCCCTGTGAGGATACCAATGCAACAAGGCCGCCCTCAACTTGTCAACTGTTTGGTTGGAAATGCCCGCAAAACGTTCAGGCGACACCGTGCCGCAGCGGCGCGACCCGGTCGCCACCCGCAAGAAGCTGCTCACCGCGGCGCGCGAGGAGTTCGCCCGGCACGGCTTTGCCGGTGCCCGCGTCGACGAGATCGCGGAGCGCGCCGGCGTCAACAAGCAGCTCGTCTACCATTATTTCGGCGACAAGGACGCGCTCTATCTTGCCGTGCTCGAATGGGTTTACGCCGATATTCGCGAGCAGGAGCGCCAGCTCAATCTCGAAGGCCTGCCGCCTGAAAAGGCGATCCGGAAGCTGATCGAAGCCTCGTTCGATTACCTGGCGACGAACCCCGATTTCATCGTGCTTCTGAACGACGAGAACCGCGGCGGTGCCCGCCACGTCCGCGGTTCGACGCGGCTGGAGGCGATGCATTCGCCGCTGGTGAAGAGCGTGTCCCACATCCTTCACGAGGGCGTCCGCGCCGGCATGTTCCGCAAGGGGATCGACCCAATCCAGCTCTATATCTCCATCGCGGGCCTCAGCTATTTCTATCTCTCCAACACACCGACGCTGTCGGCGATCTTCGGCAAGGACCTGTCGAGCCGGGCGGCGCGGCGCGCCCGCCGCCGGCACGTCGCCGATCTCGTACTGCATTCGCTCCGGCCGTAATCAACCAACTGGTTGAAACTTCCCTCCGGGACGGTTAGGCTAGAGACCAGGCGGCAAGGTGGCCGGCGGCAACAGGGAGCAACCGGTGACAGGAGACGGCGCCCGCAATACGCGCAGCTTTGCGGTCATCCTGATCGTGCACCTCGCCGTGCTCGTGCTCTGGCAGGTCCTGGTCGATGCCTTCCACGTGCCAAAGTTCATCCTGCCCTCGCCGCTCGCGACAATCCAGACGCTGGGAACCGCGAGTTACGCCTGGGGCGCCAATACGCTGGTGACGGCGATCGAGATCCTCGGCGGCTTTGCGCTCGGCGCATTCGTCGGTGTGGCGCTGGCCGTCATCTTCAGCTGGGCGCCGCTGATCAGCCTCGTACTGCTGCCGCTGTTCGTGACGCTGAATATGATCCCAAAGGTCGCGCTCGGTCCGCTCCTCATCGTCTGGTTCTCCTACGGCATCGTGCCGAACATCCTGATCGCCTTCAGCATCTGCTTCTTCCCGATCCTGCTCACCACCGCGCGTGGCTTGCGCGAGGTGGAGCCGGATCTGCTCGACCTCGTCAAATCGCTGCGCGGCTCGCGCTGGACGCTGTTCCGCAAGATCCAGCTGCCGGGATCGCTGCCTTACATCTTCTCCGGCATGAAGGTCGGCGCCATCCTCGCGGTCGCCGGCGCCATTGTCGGCGAGTTCATCGCCTCCGAGCGCGGGCTCGGCTACCTCATGATCCAGGTGCAATCGTCGCTCGACACGCCCGCGATGGTGATGGCTGTCGTGCTGCTGACGCTGCTCGGGGTCGCGCTTTACGGCTTCGTGCTCGTCCTCGAACGCATGTTCGTGGTCGGTGACGCAACACCGACTTGAACGGCAAAGCCAAGACCAAGGACCACGACCATGCTCCTGACCCGCCAGACACTACCGAAGACCATCCCCGATATCGCCGCGCTCGACGATCTCCTGTGCCGGCCGACGCAGGCATTGATCGACGACCTCGCCAGGGTCGAGGGCGACATCACAATCCTCGGCGTCGCCGGCAAGATGGGGCCGACGCTGGCGGGGCTTGCCAAAGCCGCAGCGCCCGATCGCCGCGTCATCGGCGTCGCCCGCTTCAGCGACGCCGGCGTCAAGGACTGGCTGCATGCGCGTGGCGTCGAGACCATCAGTTGCGACCTGATGGACGAGACCGCGATTCAGGCGCTGCCGAAGGCGCCGAACATCGTCTTCATGGCCGGCCGCAAATTCGGCGCGGAGGGCGATCTGTCGCTGACCTGGGCGATGAATGCGCACGTGCCGGCGCTGGTCGCGCAGGCCTTCCCGTCATCGCGGATCGTGGCGTTCTCGACCGGCTGCATCTATCCCTTCGTCCCGGTCGACGGCAAAGGCTCGAGCGAGGACATGGCGCCGAACCCGCCCGGCGAATACGCCCAGTCCTGCGTCGGCCGCGAGCGCATGTTCGAGTATTTTTCGCGCAAGTTCGGGACGCCCGGGCGGCTGTTCCGCCTCAACTACGCGATCGACATGCGCTATGGCGTGCTCCACGACATCGCATCGAAAGTGCTCACGGGCACGCCGATCGACGTCAGCATCGGTCACGTCAATTTCATCTGGCAGGGCGATGCCTCGTCCCAGGCGCTGCGCTGCCTCGCGCATTGCACGGCGCCGACCTCGTCGATCAATGTCAGCGGCCACGAGATCTTGGCGGTGCGCGACCTCGCGGCAAGATTCGGGGCGAGGTTCGGCCGCGCGCCGGTGCTGACAGGAACCGAACAGCCGACGGCGTGGCTGACGGACACGTCCAAGGCAGTCGAGCTGTTCGGCCTGCCGGTCGTCGACACCGATCAGCTGATCGCATGGACCGCGGATTGGGTGTCCCGCGCCATGCCGAGCCTCGGCAAGCCCACCAAATACGAGGTGCGCGATGGACGCTACTGACGATCCGGCCATCATCAAGCTCGGCGTCGACGATGCGATCGCCGGGCTCGTGCTGTCGGCGGAAGCACGCTGGAACCAGACCGAGGAGGACTGGCGCATCTTCCTGCACGACGGAATCGTGTTCGGCATCCGCGACGGCAGACGGCTGGTGGCAACCGCGGCCCTCCTGCCCTACTCCAGCAAAAACGCCTGGATCAGCATGGTGCTGGTGTCAGGCACCCATCGCCGCCGCGGCCTTGCAACGCGCCTCGTCGATGCCTGCCTGGAAACCGCCCGCAGGAACGGCCTGACAAGCTGGCTCGACGCGACGCCCGACGGTGCTGCCGTCTATGGGCCGCTCGGGTTCACGCCGACCCTGCAATTGCGCCGTCTCAAGCTGGTGAAATCCGCGTCCGCATCCGGGCAGGCACCTTCATCCGCGACGCTCGACGCGCTCTGCGCGCGTGACCGGCGCGCTACGGGCCTCGATCGAACCGCCCTGCTCTCCAACTTCGCTCAGCGTCCCGGCTCACGCATCGTTTCCGCGAACGGCGCCATCGCGCTGGTGCGCGACGGACGCACCGCGCGCCATATCGGCCCGCTCTTTGCCGACGACGCCGCAGCCGCGCTGACCCTAGTCGATGCCATCGCGCGATCGGAGACCGGGCCGCTGCTGCTCGACGCCGTCGCGTCGCACACCGCGTTCCCTGACGGATTGACCGCATCGGGCTGGAGCATCGAACGGCCGTTCCAGCGTATGCGGTTCGGCCCCGCCAGTGCCGCGGGTGAGGACATGCCATTCGCCGTCGCCGGCCCTGAATTCGGATAGGACATCATGCACCACAGCCAGATCAACAGCGAAATCCGTAAGCTGATCGCCGACGGCACCGTGCTGCCGGCGCATCCCCTCGCGCTGACCGCCGAACGCCAGCTCGACAAGAAGCATCAGCGCGCGCTGACGCGCTATTACATCGACGCCGGCTCCGGCGGCCTTGCGGTCGGCGTGCACACCACGCAGTTCGCGATCCGCGATGTCGGCCTCTATCGTCCCGTGCTGGAGCTCGCTGCCGAGACGGCGGCGAACTGGACCAAGCGTCCGCTGGCGCTGGTCGCGGGCCTCGCCGGTCCGACCAGGCAGGCCACCACTGAAGCCCGCACCGCGCGCGACATCGGCTATCACGCAGGGCTCCTCAGCCTCGCCGCGATGAAGGGCGCGTCGGAAGACGACATCATCGCGCATTGCGCAGCGGTCGCAGCCGAAATTCCGCTGGTCGGCTTCTACCTTCAGCCGGCAGTGGGCGGCGTGCTCCTGTCTAGCCGGTTCTGGCAGCGCTTTGCTTCGATCGACAATGTCATCGCGATCAAGATCGCGCCGTTCAACCGCTACCGGACCCTCGATGTTCTGCGCGGCGTCGCGGCAGCCGGCGCGCTCGACCGCGTCGCGCTCTACACCGGCAATGACGACCACATCCTGCTCGATTTGATGCTGCCGTTCGACCTGCGCGACAACGGAATCACCACGCGCACTTATTTCAAGGGCGGCCTGCTCGGCCACTGGTCGGTCTGGACCGCGAGCGCGATCAAACAGTTCGAGCGCTGCAAGGCGGCACGGAACAAGGACAGCGTCCCGGCCGATTTGCTCGCGCTCGATGCCCGCGTCACCGATTGCAACAGCGCCTTCTTCGACGTCGCCAACGATTTTCACGGCTGCATCGCCGGCTGCCACGAGATACTGCGACGGCAAGGCCTGATGCAGGGCCTGTGGTGCCTCGATCCGAACGAGAGCCTGAGCCCCGGCCAGAAGGACGAGATCGAGCGCGTCTACCGCGAGCATTCCGACCTCAGCGACGACGCGTTCGTGGCCGCAAACTTGGATAAATGGCTGGCATGAGCTCGAGCCCCTTCATCAGCCTGCAAGGCGTCCGCAAGGTCTATCGCAGCGGCGGCGCCGAATTCCTGGCGGTGTCCGACGTCACCCTGGACGTGCAGGAGGGTGAGCTTGTCTCGCTGGTCGGCCCGTCCGGATGCGGCAAGACCACGGTGATGAAGATTTTGGCCGGCCTGCACGGCGCCGACGGCGGCACGGTGAAGATTGGCAATGCCAAAAGCCCGTTCGATCCGACCCGCGACATCGGCATGGTGTTCCAGCAGGCGCTGCTGCTGAAATGGCGGACGATCCTGGACAACGTGCTGCTGCCGGCGGAGATCGTCGGCCTGCCGATCAAGGCCGCGCGCGAGCGGGCGCGCGATCTGCTCAATCTGGTGGGACTTGCCGGCTACGAGCAGAAATATCCGCGAGAGCTGTCCGGCGGCATGCAGCAGCGCACCGCGATCGCGCGCGCCTTCATTCACGACCCGAAACTGATCCTGATGGACGAGCCGTTCGGCGCGCTCGACGCCTTGACGCGCGAGCAGATGAATCTGGAGATGCTGCGGATCTGGCGCGAGAGCGGCAAGACCATCATCTTCATCACGCACTCGATTCAGGAAGCCGTGTTCCTGTCCTCGCATTGCGCCGTGCTGACGTCAGGTCCGGCGAAGATGGCCGATTATTTCCCGATCGACCTGCCCTTCCCGCGCGATCTGCCGCTCAAGACGACGGACGCGTTCGGCGCCTATGCGCGGCGCATTTACGAGAAGCTGGGTTTGGGCGCGGCCCAAGGCGCCTGATGAATCCGTAGCCCGGATGGAGCGCAGCGCAATCCGGGGCGGTGCCGTTGACGTGCGAGACCCGGATTACGCTTGCGCTCTATCCGGGCTACGAAAGCCGGGCGCGGCGTGAGCACCGCGCCCCTCTTGCGATCAGGTCTTGTTGCGCATCTTGCCGAGCAGATAATTGTCGTAAAAATTCTCCGCGATCTGCGTGTAGAACAGCAGCTCTTTCATATAGGCGTCGTGGCTTTCCTTGGTGCGCTTGAACAGGTCGCTCTTGGTGGCGAGCTCGTTCAGATGCTCCTGGGTCGCGGCATAGCAGGCCTCCAGCACCGGCTGCGGAAACGCCTTCAGCTCCGCGCCATTGGCGATCAGCCGCTTCAGCGCCGCCGGATTGACGCTGTCGTATTTCTCGAGCATCCAGGCGCCCGCGGCCGACGCGGCCTGGTTGACGATCGCCTGGTACTGCTTCGGCAGCGACGCCCACTTCTCGTCGTTGACGATCATGTGCAGCATGGCGCCGCCTTCCCACCAGCCGGGGAAGTAGTAGTATTTGGCGACCTTCTGGAAGCCGAGCTTTTCGTCGTCATAGGGACCGACGAATTCGACTGCGTCGATCGTGCCCTTCTCCAGCGCCGGATAGATGTCGCCGCCCGCGATCTGTTGCGGGACCACGCCGAGGCGCGCCAGCACATGGCCGCCCATGCCGGCGATGCGGAATTTCAGGCCCTTGAGATCGTCGACGGCCTTGATCTCCTTGCGGAACCAGCCGCCCATCTGGGTGCCGGAATTGCCGCAGAGGATGGCGTGCGCCTTGAAGGGCTTCAGCGCCTCGTTGGTGAGGTCGGCGCCGCCGCCGAAATGCCACCAGGATTCCTGATGGCGATGGTTCATGCCGAAGGGCGCGCCCGTCGCATAGGCCAGCGCCGGCTCCTTGCCGATGTAGAAATAGAGCGGGGTCTGCGCCATGTCGACAGAGGCTGTGCTGACCGCATCCAGCGCCTGCAGGCCGGGGACGAGCTCGCCGGCCGCAAAGGTCTGAATCTGGAATTTGTTGTCGGTGGCCTCGGCAACATATTTCGCAAAAGTCTGCGCGGTGCCGTAGATGGTGTCCAGCGACTTCGGGAAGCTCGAGGTCAGACGCCATTTGATCTCGGGCGCGCCTTGCGCAATCGCAGGTGCGGCAACCAGCGTCGTCGCACCAGCGACCGCGCCGCCCTTCAGGAATGTACGGCGTTTCATGATGGGTCTCTCCCTGAACTATGTTTCAATGTATCGGCTTGAGGTCGATCTTCGCGAGCTATTGCCGTTCCTATAGCGGAGTTCAAGTCGTGAGCGGTAGCCCGGATGGAGCGCAGCGCAGTCCGGGACTCTCCCCAAACATCCGCCGTGTCACTCTCAGAGCAGTTTTGCGCTCACAAACAGCGCGCGCACGGCGTTGGTCGCCTGCACGACGAGCATGGCGTTCTCGGCGGCGCCTTCGAGCGCTGCGACCGCGTCTTCATGCAGCGAGCGGAATTCCATCCACTCGACCGATTTGAAATTGGTGAGGAATTGATAGGCCTGGCCGACGGTCGCAATCGCCAGCGTGTCGCCGTTCAGCTTGATCTTGAACGTCGTGCGCAGCGGGGTCTCGGAACTTTGCGGATCACTCACTTTGCGGATCACTCATGGGCTGCTTCTGGACGATGACGGCTCAAGGAAGGGAAAACGGCAGCCCCGCCGCGGCAGGCAAATATCAGGAGCAGATATCAGGACTCGGTGCTCGCCCGCTGCGAGGCGGTCGCCGACGGGGTCAGCCTGGGCACCACGACCAGACGGTTGAACTCACCATTGTCGTAGGCCTTCATGAAACGATCATAGTCCTTGATCGAAACGCAGCCGTTGGAGTCGCCACGAGGCCCGAGCATGTAATTGTGGGTGAGCAGGCCGACGCGGCCGAGCGCGCTGGTCCCCTCGGTGGGCGTCAAGCGCAGCGCGCGGACGCCGTGAAACAGTTTTTCGCGCGGCTTCAGGTCGTAGGTCGCGGGCGGGGTCGCGCCAACCATGCGCTGGTCGACGTGCTCCGGGTCGTCCATCAGCGCGCCCATGCCGGAATGCGCTTCCAGCGCGAGGCCGCTCGGCAGGTAAAGCGCCTTGGCCGAGATGTCATAGACCGCGGTGCGCGAATCGTAACCGAGCGCGGCGAGATCCGGCGCCTTGCCGAACAGGCCGCTGTCAGGCGTCAGCGAGGCCAGCTTGATCTTGTCGGTGAATTTTTCGAAGAAGTTGCGGTTGTCGACCCTCGGGTTGGTCTCGGCATAAGCCTGGCTGGAAGCAATCTGGGCCGAGAAGTCCGCCTGCGGCGGGCGCGAGCGCGGCATCGGGATGGCGTCGGCACGCTGCGCAAGTCTCGCCTCCTCGGACATGTGCCGGTCGTCGTCGGTCAGGGTCGAGCGCCAGTCGTCACCCTGGAGCTTCTGGGCGAGCATCGCCTTGGCGTCGCGCAATTTGAGCTGTACTGCACTCACCGCGGAGCGCTCCAGCGTCCGCAGGCCGAGCTCGCGGGCGGGCGGACTGCTCGAAGCAGAAGCGAAACGATCATCGAATGAAGGCGCATTGGCTGGCGGCAGCGCGGCGGTGACCAGCGAGCCCGAACCGCCGATATCCGCGACCCAGGCGGCAGCGCCCAGGGCCAGGGCGACGGCGGCCAGAGACAGCAATATCGTCTCGGCTCGCCCAATACGGCGGCGCGACAATAGCCTCTCGGCTTGTGCCCGGTCGGAAACCATCAGCTCCCCAAAATCGATCCCCGGGGGGACCCACCCCACCCGGAGATTCTATACCAGCTACCACATTGGGAGCCAAAAGTTAGGCATAATCGCGGCCGGCAAGGGTCTGGCAAGGCTCCGGCAAGCCATTCCAGGGTATCCTAAGGTATCCAATGACCGATCCTTTCGACCTCAAACGCTTTGTCCGGGCCCAGGACCCGGTCTACCGCGACATCCAGGGGGAGCTGACCCGGGGCCGGAAGCAGAGCCACTGGATGTGGTTCGTCTTCCCGCAGGTCGCCGGCCTCGGCTTCAGCGCCATGTCGCAGCGCTACGCCATCGCCTCCCGCGCCGAGGCCAAGGCCTATCTCGCCCACCCCATCCTCGGTCCGCGCCTGATCGAATGCACCCGCCTCGTGCTTGCCATCGAGGGTCGGACCATCAACGCCATCCTCGGCGCGCCCGATGACGCCAAATTCCGCTCGTCGATGACGCTGTTCGACGCGGTGTCCGACGAACCCGTTTTCGACGAGGCGCTCGTCCGGTACTTTTCCGGCGATCGCGATCCGGCAACGCTCGATATCCTCGCCGCCCTCGACCGCAAGGCCAGGTGACCGCGGCCGCCGGCAGCCACCAGCGTAAACCCGGGATTAACATCGCCTGCCTATTGTCCGTGCAAATAATTTCCCGCGCCAGTTGCCGGACAGACTCATGAAAATCGGTACGCTCCTGACCACCGCCATCGTCTCGCTCTCGACCGTGGGCGGCGGCCTCGCCGTCTACGTCGCCGTGACGAAATACCACACGATGGAGCGGATCACCGAAGCCCAGGGGCGGCTGGCGATCGTCCGCGCCGTCAGCGACATCCCGCGCTACCTCAATCCCGAGCGCGGCTTTTCCACCAACATCCTCTATGGCCCTCCTGCCGTCGACCCGGCGCTGCTTGCCGAGCAGGGCAAGCTGCGCAAGCAGACCGATGCCGCCCGCGACACGATGAACGCGCTGCGCAAGGACCTGCCCGGCCCGTTCGACGACGGCAACACCACCGGCGGCAACATCGACGCCATCAATTCGAAGTTCACCGCGCTACGCGAGGCCATCGACAAGGCGATGTCGGGCCCGCCGGAGGCGCGCAAGGACGCCGCCAAGAAGATCGTCGCCGACAATGCCGTGCTCAACGCCAGCGTGACTGCGCTGCTCAACGAGCAGGTCCGCCGCATGGCGATCCTCAATGGCGACGCCTACCGGCAGGCCAGCTACGCCAACATCGCCATGACATTGCGCGACGTCGGCGGCTTCAATTCGAGCCTGCACAAGAATCTCGTCGGGGGCAAGAAACCGGCGACCGAGACCGAGAAGGCCGAGATCAGCCGCTCGCAGGGCCGCAACGACCAGATCGTGATGTCGCTGCTGGAGTTGCGCGGCAATCCCGCAACGCCGGCGAACGTTGCCGCCGCGCTGGAGAAATTCAACGCGATCTACATCGAAGAGTTCGGCCGCGAGCTCAAGCTGGTGAAGGAGGGTGCGGTCAGCGGCAAGTACGAACACGACATGGACACCTATTACACCGCAACGCAGCGCGGCCTCAGCACCATCATCGAGGTCCGCGACGCCTTTTACGACAACGCCGAGCAGATTCTCGCCGGTGCTTCCACTGCGGCCCACACCAGCTTCACCATCGCACTCGCGGGCCTCCTCGCTGTGCTGATCGCCAGCGCCGGCCTCATCGTCACGGTCCGCCGCCGGGTCTGCGCTCCGATCGTCAACCTGACGACGCGGATGTCGCGGCTTGCCGAGGGCGAGGTCGCGGAAGAGATTCCCGGCGCCGAGCGTTCCGATGAAATCGGTGCCATGGCCGCGGCCGTCCGGGTCTTCAAGGACAACATGATCCGGGCCGACAGCCTTGCGGCCGAGAAGCAGGCCGAGAACGACGGCAAGATGCGCCGCGCCCAGGCGCTCGACGGGATCACCCGCGCGTTCGAAGCCAAGGTCACCGAGCTCGTCGGCGGATTGTCGAAAGCCTCCTCCACCATGGAAAGCACGGCGCAGTCGATGACCTCGACGGCGGCCCAGACCAACAGCCAGGCCGCGGTCGTCGCCGCCGCCTCACAGCAAACATCGAGCAACGTGCAGACCGTCGCGAGCGCCACCGAAGAGCTGACCTCTTCGATCTCGGAGATCGGCCGTCAAGTGGCCCAGTCCACCGAGATCGCCGCCCGCGCCGTCGACAACGCCCGCCGCACTGGCGACACCGCCCGTGCGCTGGCCGAGGGCGCGCAGAAGATCGGCGACGTCGTCACGCTGATCCAGAGCATCGCCGAGCAGACCAATTTGCTGGCGTTGAACGCGACCATCGAGGCTGCCCGCGCCGGCGATGCCGGCCGCGGCTTTGCGGTGGTTGCTGCCGAGGTGAAATCGCTGGCGGGCCAGACCGCCAAGGCCACCACCGAAATCTCCGAGCAGATTTCGGCGATCCAGGCCGCGAGCGACGAGACCGTCACCGCGATCCGTAACGTCGCCGACGTGATCGGCGAAATCGACCAGATCGGCACCGCGATTGCGGCCGCGATCGAGGAACAGGGCTCGGCGACCAAGGAGATCGCCCGCAGCGTCCAGGAGGCCGCGCGCGGCACCCAGGAGGTCAACACCAACATATCAGGCGTGCAGCGCGCCGCCGACGACACCGGCACGGCCGCGCGGGAGGTGCTGGGCGCGGCCGAGCAGCTCTCGACCCAGTCACGCGATCTCGCCGGACAGTTCGATCGCTTCCTCGGTGAGGTCAGGGCCGCGTAAGGCGCTCAGTACGGCGGCGCCTTGCGCGCCCGCTGCGCCTTGGCCGCCTCGATCCACCATGCGAGATCGTCGGCGAAACGCGGGAACGAGCGTTCCAGCGCCTTGCCGCCCTCGCCGATCGGTTCGCCCGCCTCCGACAGTGTCTGTGCGATCGGGCCGACGCCGATGGTGCTCGACACCACCACCATGCCCATCTCCGACAACGTGCCATGCCAGGCGGTCGAGGCACGCGCGCCGGACAGGCGGCCGGCCGAGTAGCTGACGATCGCGGCTGGACGCCAGAACCACTCCTCGAGGAAGTGGTCGGTGAGATTCTTCAGGCCGGGCTGAATGCCCCAATTGTATTCGCCGGTGACGAAGACGAAACCATCGGCGCCGCGGATCTCTCCCGCCAGCTTCTCCAGCGCCTCGGGTGCGGAGCCCTTGGGATATTCCTTGTACATGCGATCGAGCATCGGCAGGCCGATCGCCTTGGCGTCGATGAACACGACGTCGTCGCCGCGGGCGCGCAGGCGATCGATGACGAAATTCGCGAGGCGGATGCCCATGCGGTCGGAACGGTAGGAACCGTAGAGGACGAGGATGCGATTGCTCATGACCGGTAGTATAGCACGGATCATCAAGACCGGCCTCAACGTTTTGACGCACTAGGTTCGCCGTCCGCATTCAAGCGTTTGCGACGGTGTCTCGCCGAACTGGTCGCGATAGCTTCTGGAGAAGTCGCCGAGATGCCAGAAGCCGAACGCCAGCGCGACGGCCTTGACGCTGTCGGCACCGGCGAGCAGCCGCTGGCGCACCAGCCACAGCCGGCGCAGGCGCAAGTAGCGGTGCAGGCTCATGCCGCGATAGCGGCGGACGACGTCGTGCATGGTGCGAACGGACAGGCCGAGCGTGCGCGCGATCTCGTCGCTGTAGATGGGCTGCGAGAGGTCGTCGGAAAGCAGCGCGCGGATGTCCTGAAAGACCTTGAAGTTCCGCTCGTCATTGGGGCGCAGGGTCCATCGCGCAGGAACGATGCTTTCGAAAATTGCGTCCACAGCGCCGAGCAGGGTCTCCCTCATGGCGGCAGCCTTCAGCGGCACGTCGGGCGCATCGACCGGCTCTGAAGCGGCTGCCAACACCTCCCGAACCACACCGCGGAGCCGGTTCAAGCCCGCGGCGGTCGTTTCGAAGATGTTGAAGCAGAGGGCTGCTTGTGGCCAGCCGCGATCTGTCACCTCCGGCCTGAACACCACCGAGGCGATTTGCCGCTGCACCTCCTCGATGGTGGTGTAAGCCGCGCCGCTGCTGCCGATGACGATGACGGGTCGTGTGCGCTGCGTGCCGTTGAATCGAACCGGCACGTCCAAATCGTCCATCGTGAATCCGATCGCGGTGCAATTCTCGACGAGTTGTGCGTCGACCACCCGCGGAAATGCCCGCGTCAGATTCACGTCGCAGCCGGGCAGCGACAGAATGGTCTGCTCGGCCGAAATCCTCCGGACGAAAGGCGTGAACTCGAAGTTCAGGCCTCGTATGGCACTTCGAAATTCATCGACGTCGGTGAAACGAAATACCTTCGGCGCCAGCGTCGGCGCATCATCAGTTCTGTTCATGGCAATGTGAAACTTCGCGTCGCAACAAACGCGCGTCCGGCGAGGATGCCGGCCCAACTTCCCCGTTCCGGTGTCCCTTAAGTCTGAAAGAATCACTTCGCACTATGTTGCCCAGTTGGCGAGCGGCGAAGTCCAAGGACAAGCCGGCGCATCAAATCTCGCCAATTTTCGATAGCGTTTTCCGTGTATCCAGCGGTGCACATATACCTAGACGAGCAAAATCCAAATTTCAAATTAACGTCTGTCGAGCGGAATAGGCGCAGTTCGATAGTCCAAATTAATTTTAGGTCAGGCCCCTGCCATGATGGCAAATTCGCCTGCTGATGTTCTTGCTGAATTGGAAGAGACGGTCGCAACCTGCCCGGCGGAGCGTTGCGCACGCATTCTCTCCGGCATGGTGCAGTTGCTCACTGGCAGCCGCGACCAGTGCCGGGAATTGCTCAGCAACGTGGTCGACGGTGTTCTGCTGCGATTGACGGAACGAGTCGAGACCAGCGCACTGGTTCAGCTCAGCACGGCGCTCGCCGAGCTTGACATCGCGCCTCCCGAAACATTGTGGCGTCTCGCCTCGCACGATAATCCGGACGTGGCATGTCCTGTGTTGCTCAAGTCGCGCGCACTTTCCGCGGCAGATCTCGAGGCTGTCATTGACTCCCGTGGCGAGTTGCATCGACGCGCAATCGCCGCCCGCAGCGACATCGCGCCGGCCGTGACCGAAGCGTTGATCAAGCACGGCGGCCCGATCTGCCTTGCCCTGATCAAGAACCCGGGAACGAAATTCTCCGACGCAGCCTATGCAGCGCTGATTGCCAAGGCCGACCAGGACGGCGAGATCGCGAAGGCGCTGGCGCTCCGGCCCGGCACGCCCGACCTGGTCGTGCGCAAGCTGCTCTCCGCCCCACCAATGCGGCAGGCACCGGCGACGCCCAACCCATCCGCCGCGGCGCCGGTGCCGGAAGCGGAGCCGGCTCCGCCAAAGCGGCCTTGCCGGGCCGAGTATGCAAGCGCGAGGCCGGAGATCGTCATCCTCAACCGCATCGGCAAGCTCAACGATTCCACGGTGAACCGTTTTGCGATCCGCGGCGAGACGGCCAACCTGTTCACGGCGCTGTCGGTGCTTTCAGGGGCGCCGCTCGAAATTATCGAGCATGTCGTGAGCGACGACGATTGCGAGGGGCTGGTCATGGCGTGCCGGGCCTCGCGGCTGAACTGGCAGACCACCCTGACCATCCTGAGCAACCGCAGCGGGAAAAGGCTCTCCTATGCCGGGCGCGAGCGCGCGCAACGGATCTTCGAGACGCTGCTTCTGTCCACCAGCCAATGGACAGTGCGATGGGGGGAAATAGCCGCAAGCGCCAACACGAGCGATCCGGCAAATCGCGGCGCGAAGATGGGGGTTAGCCGATGAAGTTCGACGGTCGCAAAGCGCAGCGCGTGAAAATGGATCACAAGCAGCCGGTCAATCTGATGGGCTCCGACGGCACGTGGCGGCGCAGTTGCGTTCTGCTCGACATATCGCAAAGCGGTGCGAAGATCGAAGTCGAGGGCACGCTCGACGTTCTGCGGGCCAAGGAATTCTTCCTGCTGCTGTCGTCGACGGGGCTCGCCTACCGGCGCTGCGAATTGGTCTGGATCGACGGCACCACGGCCGGCGTGCACTTCGTCACCGTAGACGGCAAGAGGAAACCGGCAGCCGCCGCTGCCGCTCAGAGCACATAGGCCCAAGGACTCATCAGCCCCATCCACTCAGCATAATTCAGGTCAACCGTGCAGAACGCGCGAATTATATCCCGCCCCGTCAAAGGCAACGGCGGCATCCGAGAGAAGGAAGCGGCACGCCCGTTCGTGCATGTGCTGGCTGATTCCTCAGACAAATTATCGAGCATCTGTTCGATTCTCGAGCAGCAGTTTGCCGTCGCAGGCGAACGGCTCGACGCGGAAGCCAAGCTGTCCCAGGTGCCGTTCGCGATCGTCATCCGTGCGGAATTGCGGGATGTCCGCACCATTGCGGCCATCAAGAAACGAGCCGTAAAGCTCGCGAAGGCAACGAAGCGCATCTTCCTGGTCGAGCACGCCTCTCACATGAGTATCTCGCAGGCCTACGCGCTCGGGGCCACGCTCGTCCTTCCCGGGACGATCGACAAGAGCAAGCTGCTGGCAGCGCTTGCTGATCCCGCCGAAGAGGCGTCTGGTTCCTCAGGTCACGCGGCGCAGTCGGACAATGCAGTCGAGACCGCGGCGACCGCGATCGCGTCGATGTTCACCTCGGTGACATCAGGCCAGCCGATCGACATCAACGGCGCCAGAGAAGCCGGCCGCCAGATCGCCGATCGCATCAGCCAGCATGGCCTGTCGGAATGGCTCACGGCGGTGCGGCGCCATCACGAGGGGACCTATCAGCATTGTCTCCTCGTCACCGGCGTCACCATCGACTTCGGCCTGAGCCTCGGCGTCGGCAGGCCCGATCTGGAGCGCCTGTATACGGCGGCCATGTTCCACGACATCGGCAAGGCCCGGATCCCTCTTGCCATCCTCGACAAGCCCGGCCGTCTCGATCCGGAGGAACGTGCCATGATCGAGACTCACCCGGCAGCGGGCTACGATTTTCTGAAAGACCAAGACGATATCTCGCCGGAGATCCTCGATGCCGTGCGGCATCATCACGAATATCTCGACGGCAGCGGCTATCCGGATGCGCTCGGGGCCGAGAGCATTGGCGACATCGTGCGGATTCTCACGATCTCGGACATCTTCGCGGCCCTGATCGAATATCGGCATTACAAGCCGACGCTGCCACGCGGCGAGGCCTATGAGATCCTATGCGGGATGAGCGGAAAGTTGGAGAAGGCGCTGCTGACCGCGTTCAGGCAGGTCGCTCTCACGAGATGAGCGCAGCAATCCGTCTCGACCCCAGTCTAGTGCGCGGCGCGATGTCTGGTGCGGCGCGGAACGGTCCGGCAGGCGAGCCCTTCGGCCAGCAGCTTCATGTCCTCGTGCCGGCCGCTACGGATCATCCGGCCGAACTCTTCGGGTGTGAAAGGAAGACTTGGATCATCATCGATCGGACGCCGCACTCGCGGGCCGAAGAACCGTCGAACCAGGCTAGCGAGCCGCCGCATGTCAATTCCCTCGCGCCAGCATCAAACCTTTCAGTCCGTACATTGTTCCTCCTGCACGATAGAGATTGCAAGAGGCCGCCAAGGGGTCCGCACCAAAAAAATTCCGGCGAGAGAATAATCTCCTCTGCCTGCGTTACTCGGCGAATCCGACGTAGCGCACGAAATCGTCATTGCCCTCGCGATCGGAGCGAACGGCGTTCGCGGCAAAGTTGTCGTCGGGATAGCCCATCGCGACGCAGGTCATGATCACCTCGTCCTCCGGAATGTTTGCGACCTCGCGCACGATGTCGGAACGCATGATGCCCTGCCCGTTGATCACAGAACCGAGACCGCGGTCCCAGGCCGCGAGCACGATTCCGTAGCAGAGCGCGCCCAGATCGAAATGGCAGACCGCGCCGGGATCGAGCACGCGGTCATAGGTCAAGACGAGCGAGACCGGCGCGTCGAACTGGCGGAAGCCGCGCAGCACCCAGTCCTGGCGCATCGGCTTGTCGTCGCGCGCGATTCCCATCGCGCCGAACAGTTTCTTGGCGACGTCGACTTGCCGGGTCCGGTGCACGCCCTGGTACTCCCCGTGGCTGACGATGTCGCGCTTGACCTTGGCGCCGGCAACCATTTCCTCCATGTTGCGTCGGCGCAGCTGTTCCAGCGGACTGCCTGTGAGCACGTGGACATGCCAGGGCTGGGTGTTCATCGACGACGGCGCACGCTTGGCGCTGTCGATGATCGCCTCGATCACCGCGCGCGGCACCGGCTCGTTCCTGAAGCCGCGCACGCTGCGGCGCGACTGGACCAGCGTTTCGAATTCCACCTCAAGACCTCCCTGCCCGTTCATCCCACGGCATTGCATTCCCCGGCATCGCCACATGCGAGCGGTTGCCGATGCGGCGCGCAATATCTATGCTAACCCGCAAGCAAGACCAAGAACCGTGTGAGGATTCCATGGCCGCACCGCTCGATCCAGTCATCGCCCAGATCATTCCGCTGCTGCCGATGCGCGATCACACGACGATGACGCCACAGAGCGCCCGCGATTCCTTGCGCGCACTGGCTGCCTCGCGCGCGGCCATACCGCCGCCGCCGGTCGACATCGTCGCGGATATCAAGGTGAAAGGCGGCGCCGGACCGCTCGATGCACGGGTCTACCGGGTCGGCACCACGCCCGCACCGACCGTGGTGTTCTTCCATGGTGGCGGCTGGGTCGCGGGCGACCTCGAGACCCACGACCGGCAGGCACGCAATCTTGCGATCGAGACCGGCGCAGTCGTCGTCTCCGTCGACTATCGTCGCCCGCCCGAAACGCGCTTTCCCGGCGCGTTCGAGGACGCCTTTGCCGCGGTCAGCGACGTGTTTGGCCGCGTCGCGGAATTTGGCGGCGATGCAAAACGCCTGGGCGTCGCCGGCGACAGCGCCGGCGGCAATCTCGCCGCCACCACCGCGATCGCCTGCCGCGACACCGGCATCAAGCTCGCCGCGCAACTCCTGGTCTATCCCGTCACTGACGTCCTTGGGAGTTATGCGGACGCGCGCGAGAACGCACGCTTCCCCTCGCGCGCCGAGAATGCCGAAGGCTACTTCCTCTCCCGCGCCGTGATGGAGTGGTTCTGCGGTCATTATCTCGCCGATCCCTCGGACGCGACCGACTGGCGCGTTTCGCCGCTGCGCGCGACTTCGCTTGCCGGCGTCGCGCCCGCGATCGTCACCACCGCCTGGTTCGATCCCCTCCGCGACGAGGGCACGGCCTATGCACGGGCGCTGGAAGTCGCCGGTGTGCCGGTAAAGCACCATGAAGGCCCCAGCCTGATCCACGGCTATTTCGGCCTCGGCGACGCCTCCGAGGTGGCGCGCGCCGAAGCGCAGCGCGCACGCGCGGACTTCAAGGCGCTTCTCGCGCGCGGCGTATGAGCGGCTAGGTGCTCCCCGCCCGTTGCGCGTCGGTGTGCCCCCACGTCTGGTCCCAATCCTGACCGGCGGCATCGACGACGCGGCCGTCGGCTTCGAAGAACTTGTTCGGCACCTGAAAGATCGCCAGGATCAGGGCGCCCTCCGGGCACCAGGCAGCATGCCGGCTGCCCGCCTCGCGCCAGATGAATTCGCCGGCCTTGCAGGCAATCCCCTTGGCCGGCCCCTCGTTGTCGACGAGAGCGCCCTCGATGACATAACTCTGCTCGACGCCAACATGCTCGTGATCGGGCAGCACCGATCCCGGCGCAAAGCGCATCAAGGCCGTCATCAGACCGCTGCTGCGATCGAACAGCAGTGTCTTGGCCTCGCAGCCGGGAAAGCGCGTCTTCTGCCATTCCATGTCTTGCGGCCGAACCAGGTGAGAATGCCGGTCAGAATCGGCATCCGGCATGTTCGCAATCAGGGTCTCCATCACGATGCTCCCTTCGGCTAAACTCGCCCGAAGCTAGCAGGATCGCCCGTCCCGGTCAGCGAGCAGTGCAGCAGGCGGTGGGCCCCGTCGCACCCGCGCTCGGAAAATCGCCAGGAAGACCGGGCGGCAGGCGATCATCCAGCTTGATTGCGCCACGATTCCCGGCTCCAATCCGCGCGCCATTTCTGGTTTAGGGAGACAATCATGATGAAGCGAATTTTCCTGGCTGCGATCGTTGCCACGTTTGCGGCGGGTTCGGCCTTCGCGGAAGACACCTGCGAAAGCAAGGCCGTCGGCAAGGACGGCAAGGCCCTGGCTGGCGCCGCCAAGACCTCGTTCATGAAGAAGTGCAAGGCCGACGCCTGCGCGCCCAAGGCCGTCAGCGCCGAGGGCAAGCCGCTCGCCGGCGCCGCCAAGAACAGCTTTATGAAGAAGTGCGAGATGGGCGCGTAGTCGCGCTGCGAATTCGCTGCTGTTTTACTGAGCAATCACCAGACGAACTGCACATGGCCGGGCTTGTCCCGGCCATTCGCGTGTGTGTTTCCGTGTGCCGGTTTCCAGACCACATCATCCGAAAGCAGCGTCGCCCTAGACAGGAGCTCTCGACTGACCGATCATGCGATGCTGAGCGAACCGGGGCGCATCGGCAAGGCTTTCTAGGAAAGGGACGTCAAGATGTGGCAACCTCGAGTGCGTCATCACTTCATCGCGGCAATGAGCTTGCTCTTCGCTCTGCTCATCGGACTTGAAGCCGCGAACGCGCGGGGCCCGGGACTGCCCAACGTCATGGTGCTCGCAACCGGCGGCACGATCGCCGGCAGCGGGGCGAGCAGCACCACCGTGGTGGGTTACACCGCAGCCACCGTGGGCATAGAGACCCTCCTGAACGCCGTTCCCGAACTGAAAACGGTGGCTAACGTCAAGGGCGAGCAGGTCTTCCAGATCGCCAGCGAGAACATGAATAATGACTACTGGCTCAAGCTTGCCAAGCGCGTCAACACGCTGCTCGCGCAGGACGACGTCGATGGCATTGTGATCACGCACGGGACCGATACGATCGAGGAAACCAGCTATTTTCTGGACCTCGTCGTCAAGAGCAAGAAACCTGTCGTCGTCGTCGGCGCGATGCGGCCGTCGACGGCGATCAGCGCGGATGGGCCGATCAACCTCTTCAATGCGGTGATCCTCGCGGGCAGTGACGAGGCCGTCGGCAAGGGCGTGCTCGTCGCTCTCAACGATCAGATCAACGCGGCCCGCGATGTCACCAAGAACAACACTTCGACGGCGGACACCTTCCGCACGCCTGAACTCGGCTTTCTCGGCTACATGCAGGGCAACAAGCCGTACTTCTATCGTCAATCGACGCGCCGGCACACGGCAGACTCCGAATTCGACGTCTCCAGCCTCGATGTCCTGCCGCAAGTCGACATCGTCTACGGCTACGCCAACATGAACCGGGTTGCGATCGACGCGTTTGTCGCCGCCGGGGCCAAGGGGATCGTGCATGCCGGCGTCGGAGACGGCAGCCTGGCTCGTCCCGCGGTCGAGCCGGCGCTCGACGACGCCCGCAAGAAGGGTGTCGTGATCGTGCGCAGCAGCCGGGTCGGCAACGGCATCGTCGCGCGCAACGGCGAGGCCAAGGACGACGAGCACGACTTCGTCGTCTCGGATACGCTCAATCCTCAAAAGGCGCGTATTCTGCTGATGCTGGCGCTGACCAAGACGACCGACACGAAGGAAATCCAGCGGATGTTCTACACGTACTAGACCGTCGGATGTACGGTCGCTCCATGAACTCGTCATGCCCGGGCTTGTCCCGCCTGCGAGGCCGAAGCCTCTTCGGCGAGGCGAAGGCCCGGGCATCCACGGCCTTGTTTCCGTGTAGCAAAGGTCGTGGATGACCGGGACAAGCCCGGCCATGACGGCGAGGCGGTCGCCCTACTCCCGCTTGAAACGGTAATCAAAGGCGGCGCCGAGCGGCTTGATCAGCCCGACCGTCGGCGCCGGAAAATGGACAGGCAAGATCAGCGTGTCGGTGTCGGCGACGGAAGCAAAGAACTTTCGCCGCGACACCGCCGACTGCTTCGCATCCCAATCCGGCTTGGCCGACCAGTCCGGCTCGCGGCACTGGATCTGGTGATGCATGAGATCGCCAGCGACCACCGCGCGGCGCCCCTTCGAGAAGATGTTCACGCAGCAATGGCAGGGCGAATGCCCCGGCGTCGGCGTCAGCGTGACGGTGTCGTCGAGCGCGTAGTCGTCATCGACCAATAGCGCTTGGCCTGCTTCGACGATCGGCAGGCAATTGTCGCGAAACACGGTACCGGGCGGATTGCCGCCCTTGGCATGCTCGGCCTCCCAGGCCGCATATTCACCCTTGTGGAAGACGTATTTCGCATTGGGAAACGTCGGCACCCAGCGGCCGTCGCGCAAGGTCGTATTCCAGCCGGTGTGGTCGATATGAAGATGCGTGCAGAAGACGTAGTCGATCTGCTCGAAAGAGATGCCCAGCGCGAACAGCTCGTTGCGCCAGCGCTCCTTGCCCGGAAAATCGAACGGCGGCGGATGGCCCTTGTCCTCGCCGGTGCAGGTATCGACCAGAATGGTGTAGCGCGGCGTGCGCACCACGAAGGTCTGATAGGTGATCACCATCATGCCGCGCGCGGCGTCGAACACCTCAGGCTCCATCGTCGGCAGATGATGCCTGAACACGGCCTCGTCATAGGCCGGGAAAAAATCCTGCGGCCGCCGCCACGGCCCCTCCCGCTCGATCACCGCATCGATGGTGATGTCGCCGATGCGCAGCTGCTTCATGGCTGTTTCGCTCCCCTTTTGGAAGGAGCGTAGCGGGCCGCAGCAACGCGTCAAGGCGGCGTAGCGGTATGCTAGCTCCGCAGCCCCGGCGCTTCCTGCCCCGTGCGCGCGACGTATTCGGTGTAGCCGCCGCCGAACTGGTGGATGCCTTCGGGCGTCAACTCCAGCACGCGGTTCGACAGGACGCTGAGAAAATGCCGGTCATGCGAGACGAACAGCATGGTGCCCTCGAAATCCGACAGCGCCGTGATCAGCATCTCCTTGGTGGCGAGGTCGAGATGGTTGGTCGGCTCGTCCAGCACCAGAAAGTTCGGCGGATCGAACAGCATCTTCGCCATCACCAGGCGCGCCTTCTCGCCGCCCGAGAGCACGCGGCAGCGCTTCTCGACGTCGTCGCCGGAGAAGCCGAAGCAGCCGGCGAGCGCGCGCAGGGAGCCCTGACCCGCGGTCGGAAACGCATATTCGAGTGACTCGAACACCGTCTGCTCGCCGTCGAGCAAATCCATCGCGTGCTGCGCGAAATAACCCATCTTGACGCTGCCGCCGACCGCCACGGTACCCTCGTCCGGCTCGCTCGCACCAGCGACGAGCTTGAGCAGCGTCGATTTGCCGGCGCCGTTGACGCCCATCACGCACCAGCGTTCTCGGCGGCGGATCATGAAATCGAGCCCGTCATAGATCCGCTTGCTGCCGTAGCCCTTGAACACCTTCTTGAGCGCAACGACGTCCTCGCCCGAGCGCGGCGCCGGCGGAAAGTCGAACGCCACCGTCTGGCGGCGGCGCGGCGGCTCCACCCGCTCGATCTTGTCGAGCTTCTTCACCCGGCTCTGCACCTGCGCCGCATGAGATGCGCGCGCCTTGAACCGCTCGATGAACTTGATCTCCTTGGCGAGCATGGCCTGCTGGCGCTCGAACTGCGCCTGCTGCTGCTTCTCGCTGAGCGCCCGCTGCTGCTCGTAGAACTCGTAATTGCCGGCATAGGTGGTGAGCGAGCCGGAATCGATCTCCACCACCTTCGAGATCACGCGGTTGATGAACTCGCGATCGTGCGAGGTCATCAGCAGCGTGCCTTCGTAGTCGTGCAGGAACTTCTCCAGCCAGATCAGGCTTTCGAGATCGAGATGATTGCTGGGCTCGTCGAGCAGCATGACGTCGGGACGCATCAAGAGGATGCGGGCGAGCGCCACGCGCATCTTCCAGCCGCCGGAGAGCTTGCCGACGTCGCCGTCCATCATCTCCTGGCTGAAGCCGAGGCCGGACAGTGCCTCGCGCGCGCGGCCGTCGAGCGCATAGCCGTCGAGCTCTTCGAACGCGTGCTGCACCTCGCCGTAACGCGCGATGATCTCGTCCATCTGGTCGGCTTTGTCCGGATCGGCCATCGCAGTCTCGAGCTCGCGCAGCTCGGCTGCCACCGCACTCACTGGTCCCGCCCCGTCCATGACCTCGGCCACGGCGCTGCGGCCGGCCATCTCGCCGACGTCCTGGTTGAAATAGCCGATGGTGATGCCGCGATCGGTCGAGACCTGCCCCTCATCGGGCAGTTCCTCGCCGGCGATCATCCGGAATAGCGTGGTCTTGCCGGCGCCGTTCGGGCCGACGAGCCCGATCTTCTCGCCCTTGTTGAGGGCGGCGGACGCTTCGATGAACAGGATCTGGTGGCCGGCTTGCTTGCTGACGTTGTCGAGGCGGATCATGAGGTCTTTTTGGAGGATTGTTGCGTTGCAGCGTCAATAGGCCATGCGGGCCGCCAGGGGAAGCCCGGCCGGACCCGGATCAGCCCCGCGCGCCGCCGAATTCGCGCAATTCGACCCGCAACTTACGCCTTGTAGACCTCCACGGTCTGCATCATGCCCATCTCCTCATGGTTCATCATGTGGCAGTGGAGCATGTAGACGCCGGTGAAATCGATGAAGCGCGAGCGGAACACGACCTGCCCGCCCTTGCGCTCCACGATCACGGAATCCCGCCATTCCGGCACCGCCAGCGCCTTGCCGTTGGCCGAGATCACCTGGAATGGGTTGGTATGGATGTGGAACACGTGGTCGTCATGCTCGTGCGTGTTGACGATGGTCCACTCCTCGACCGCACCCAGTTTGACCCGCTGATCGATGCGGCCGGGGTCGAACTTCTTGCCGTCGACGAAGAACTCGAATTCCTGCCAATGGCCGGCGGCATCCGCCTCCGGCGCGGTCGCCGACAGCACCACCTTGCGGCGGTTGGTGATCTCGGAGTCCTTGATGGTCGCGAGCGGCGCCGGTGGCAAAGCGCGCGGCAGCTTCATGTCCATTGGCGCGCCTGACACCACGACCCGCGCCAGCGGTCCCACTGGCGAAGGATGCCCCTGATCGTAGGGCGTGGCGTTGAAGGCGTAGGTGCCGGGGCTTCCTGCCTTCACCAGAATATCGGCGCGCTGCCCAGGCGCGATCAGGACCTGCTTGAGCGGCTGCATGGCGCCGAGCTGGATGCCGTCATAGGCGATTGCATGCAGATCGTGCTTCTCGAGGTCGAGCAGCATGTCGTCCTGGTAGGCGGCATTGAGGATGCGCCAGCGCTGCACCTCGCCGGGCCGCATCTCGATCATCGGCCGGCGCTGGCCATTGATGGCGAGAAAGCGCGTCGCAGTCTCGGGAAACAGCGTCTCGAAATTCTCGACCATGCCGTTGGCATCGTAGACCACCTGGGTCAGCACCATGAGCCGTTCGCGGGCTGTGGCGATCTCGGGAATTTCGGCGAAATCGCCTTCGATGACGATGGCGCCGACCATGCCGGAGGACATCTGGATGTCGGCGCTGCCGTGGTGATGCGGGTGATACCAATAGGTGCCCTTGGTGTGATCGGCCGGCAGGGTGATTTCGATGTTGTAGCTGCGGCCCGGCGCCATCGAGCGCATGACGTTGTCGGAAATTCCGCTCGGGCTGGTATGCGCGCCGTGGAAATGGAAATTGGTGTTGTTGAACTGGTGCGGATGGCTGATGTCGGCCGGCAATCCATCGCGGTTCGGCGGCAGATCGTTGATCATCTTGATGCGCAGGGTATCGCCGGGCTTCATGCGCAAGGTCGGGCCGGGGCTGCCGCCCTCATAGGACCTGACATAGAGCCTGACGCCGCCGATCTGGCGATAGGCATAGCCGACGCGCATGGTCGTGCTCAGCACGCCATTGACGGACCGCCGCACCTCGGGCTCGAGCAGCGCTTGGTCCATGGCGGGAACGGGCGTTTCAGCGACCATCCCCATGGTCGGCGACATGTCCGCGGTGTGGGACATGCCCGCATGGTCGTGCGCGGCGTGCTGGGCATTCGCTGCACCTGCGAACAGCGACAACGCGCCGGCCTTGAGACCGCAATCCAGCAATTGGCGGCGCGACAATGTCGTCGTGCCCATCGTGCCGGTGACTGAAGACGCACCGTTCGGATCCTGCTGCATTTGAATTGCGCCCCCTGTTGCCGGACCGTCTTCCGTTCGATTCGACTCTAAAGCAAGCACGAAACCACAATTCGATCTGCGAGCGCACGACATTCAGCGGTTGTAAACCTTCTCACCCGTTCTATCGTCGCATGATGCATCGTGACGGATTCGCGCTGGCGCGCGCCATGCCCTTCGGACATCGCATGTTGACGGCATCCCGATGTTCTCGAAACTCTGTACAAGGATATGATCATGGGGCCTTCGCGACGCGAGTTCGTGAAGTGGTTGTCGGCGGGAGGCATCTCGGTCAGCCTCTCACATCTTGCATCCGCGGCCGGTGTGCCCTTCGCAGCGCACGAGACGCTGCCTGGACGCGGCAAGTTCAATCCCGCGACAAATGGCGCCGGCCGCGTCGACGGCGTCGCCAAGGTCACCGGTGCGAAGCTCTACGCCTCCGACTTCCGCGCCAATGATCTGCAGGGCTGGCCGCAGGCCACCTCGCACGCCATCCTGGTCCGCGCCAACGACGCCACGCACGTCTACACCGGACTGGACCTCGCCCGCCTCGGCGGCGCGCTCAAGCCGTCGGTGGTGGTGACTGCCGCCGAGCTCGACCGGATCGGGACGCAGGTGCCGGAGTTCTACGCGGGCGACCTGTTCTGTCCGATCGGCAAGACGCCGCTCTACCTCGGCCAGCCGGTCGCGCTTTTGATCTTCGAAAAGTTCGACACCTTCGACCAGGCGCGTCTCGCGCTGCGCGACGGCACGTTCGTCCAGTTCGGCGAGGAGACCGGGCCTGTCGTCGTGCCGGATTACGGGGCTTTCCGCTTCACGCGCGTGGCAGGTCCCTCGCCTGACAAGCCGGATGTCTATTCGCCGCTCCAGGCCGGCTGGGTCTCGCCCAAGAAGGTTCAGAGCGCGGCGCTGCCGGTGTGGTCGCCGCTCGCGAAGGACATGCCGGCGGATTACGCCAAGGCGGCGAAACATGGCGAGCAGATTCGTGCCGAGCTTGCCGCGGATGACGCATCCATGCTGGTGCTCGACCGCGAGTTCGAGACGCAATCGGTCGACCCGATGTTCCTGGAGCCCGAATGCGGGCTCGCCTGGTACGACGGCAAGGGCGGCAATCTCGAACTGCTGCTTGGCGTACAGTCGCCCTACGAGGCGGCGGAGTCGATCGCGCATCTGCTCGGCAAGGCCCGCGCGCCCTACAAGCCGGCGCACATCAACGCGCAATTCGCCCATGTCGGCGGCGGCTTTGGTGGCCGCGATCACACGCCTTTCATTCTCTATGTTGCGCTCGCGGCGATCTGCTTTCCCGGCAAGCCGGTGCGGCTGGCGCATGACCGCTACCAGCAGTTTCAGGCCGGCATCAAGCGCCATTCGATCAAGATGCGCTCGCGCATCGGCATCGATCGCGCAACCGGCAAGATCAAGGGGTTCGCCGCCGATCACGTGCTCGACGGCGGCGGGCTCGCCCATTTCTCCGCCAGCGTTGCCGTCGTCGCGGCCACCGGCGCGATCGGCATCTACGACATTCCGAAGGTCGACGTCAGGACCGTCGCGGTGCACTCGCGCGGCGTGAGCGCGGGCTCCATGCGCGGCTACGGCGTCCTGCAAGCCATGACGGCGCTGGAGGTCCTGATCGACGAAGCCGCGTCCGAGCTCAAGCGCGATCCGATCGAATTCCGGCGGCGCAATGCGCTGCCCCAGAACGGCCGGACCATGACGGGCAATCCCTACATCGTCTCGGTGCGGACGCCCGAAATCCTCGACAAGCTCGAGAAGCACCCGATCTGGCAGCAGCGGGCGCAGTTCAAGCAGACCTCGTCGGATCGGCTGGTCGGCACCGGCGTTGCCTGCGTGACGAAAGACTATGGCTCCGGCGCGGACGGCTCGCTCGGCCGTGTCGAGCTTGGACCTGACGGCAAGATCGTGATCTTCTGCGATCATGTCGAGATGGGCAACGGCATCGGGACGGCGCTGGCCAACCGCGTCGCCGGCCATCTTGGCGCCATCGCCGACGAGGTCTCGGTCGCCCGCGTCGACAGCTATGACGTGCTCGGGCTGGTCACGTCGGGCGATCCCTCCACCATGGACCAGAAGACGCAGGATGCCGCGGAGAAAAACCCGCGCTGGGTGCCTGCGATCAGCTCGCCGACGAGTTCCTCGATCGGCGCGCATGTCGGCACGCATTCCGCCGCGGAGGCCGCCCGGGTCATTTTCCGCTTCGGCCTGTGGCCCGCGGCGCTCGAGCTGTGGCGCATCGCAAGGACCGATCCGCGCGCGGGGCAATGGGCTAGCGCAAGCTGGCAGAACGGCCAGCTCACCATGCCCGGCCTCGAACCGCTCGGCCTCCCTACGCTCGCGGCAACGGCTCACACGCGTGGCTTCGTCACCGGTGCGGTTGCGCACAGCTTCTCGCGCTGGGCGTGGTCGCGGGCCCGCTTCCCGCTGTCCGGCGAGCAATACCGCGCCGAGATCGACGCGCTGGCGATCCGCAAAGGCAATAGCAAGTTCGAGCGGGTCAACCGCACCAGCGTCAAGTTTCCGCCGACCGACAACAACCGGATCGGCACCGCCTACACCTCGATGTGCGGCACGGTCGTCCGCGTCGAGATCGAGCGCGCAACCGGCGCGCTTCGCATCGCCAAGGCCTATAGCGTTTTCGAATGCGGCACCGCGCTGGTGCCCGAGGTGGTGATGGGCCAGGCCCAGGGCGGCTTCGCCATGGGCGTCGGCTACGCGTTGCTCGAAACCCTGCCCCCGTTCGAGGGCGGGCCGGGCAACGGCGAATGGAATCTCGGGCGCTATCTGGTCGCACGCGGTTCCGACCTGCCGCTCCGCGATCTCGAGATCGAGATGCTGAAGCCGCTGGTATCGGACGAAGCGCCGAAGGGCATGGCGGAGGTCGTGATGATCCCGATCGTGCCGGCGCTGATCAACGCCATCCACGACGCCACCGGCCATCGCTTCCGCGCGCTGCCGGTCACCGCAAGCCTATTGAAGGGAGTGCTCGCGTGACGACCCTCAGCCTCACCATCAACGGCCAGAAGCACGGTCCGATGGACGTCCGCGACGACCTCTCGATGAACGATTTTCTGCGCGAGATGCTCGGCATGACCGGCACCAAGTTCGGCTGCGGCGCCGCGCAATGCCTGAGCTGCGCCGTCATCATCGACGCGCCCGATGGCACCAGCACCACCAGCCCGACCTGCGTCGCGCCCGCCGTGAATTTCGACGGCAAGTCGATCCGCACCGTCGAGGGGCACGCGAAGGACGGCGAGCTCTCGACCCTGCAAAAGGCCTTCATCGCGCATTTCGCCTTTCAGTGCGGCTATTGCACCGCCGGCTTCCTCAATGAGGGCCAGGTCTTGCTGGAGCGCCTGTCGCGGACACTCGTCGCGCGCGAGGCGCTGGAGCAGACCATCGCTGACGCGCTCGACGGTCATCTCTGCCGCTGCACCGGCTACGTCAAATATCACGAGGCGGTGCGGGACGTGATCCTCGCCGACTCGAAGCGCTACCTCATGGCCACCAAGTGACACGCATCATGATCTCCGACATGCGGTTCAAGATGATTGCCGTGGCCGCCGCCCTCGCCGGCAGTCTCAGTACGGGCTACGCGGCCTCGGAGACGGCAAGCCACGCCCTCGCCTCGCCCGAGAGCTTTGCCTCGATCGGAGACACAGAGAAGCGTTCGGCCGCAATCTTCAGCGAGCTCGGCAAGGTGCTGACAAATCCGCGCTGCACCAATTGCCATCCGGCCGGCGACAGGCCGCACCAGGGCGACAATGCCCGCCTGCATCAGCCGCCGGTCACGCGCGGCGCTGACGGCCACGGCCTTGAGGCGATGCGCTGCAACAGCTGCCATCAGAAGGCCAATTTCGAGCCCGGCCGCATGCCCGGCCATCCCGAATGGCATCTGGCCCCGCGCGAGATGGCCTGGGAGGGCAAGACCGTCGGCGAGATCTGCGAACAGATCAGGGATCCCGCCCGCAATGGCGGGCGCAAGGTGGAAGACCTGATCGACCATATCGGCAAGGACACCCTCGTCGGCTGGGCCTGGAAGCCCGGCTTCGGCCGCTCGCCCGTGCCGGGCACGCAAGAGCAGGCCGGTGCGCTGGTCGAGGCTTGGGTCAAGACCGGAGCGGCGTGTCCGGCTCCGTGACGAGGTCGAAGCGTCCGTTCCGCGGCGAAGTCCAATCGAACTTGTGCGCCGAGCGGCATCACTTCGATAGCGCGGCTTGATCGTTTTCGACTGCACCGCCGCCACCCGAGGAGTTCACGACGCATACGGCTCGTGTGGCTAGGCGAATCGTGCCGAAACGGTCCCGAGCCCGGCGATGTTGGCCTCGAATGCGTCGCCCGGATTCACGGGCACCATCGGCCCCAGCGCTCCGGAGAGAACGACGTCGCCGGCGCGCAGCGGTCGCTTGCGACGCGCCAGTTCGCCGGCGAGCCAGGCCATCGCGTTGAGCGGATTGCCGAGGCAGGCGGCGCCCGTCCCCTTCGAGACCACCTCGTCCTTCCTCGTCATCTGCATCTGGAGCGAGCGGAGATCCAAGCCATCCAGCCGTCTGACGGGTCCTCCAAGAACGAAGAGCCCCGACGAGGCGTTGTCGGCGATGGTATCGACGATCCCAATATCCCAATTGGTGATACGGCTGCCGACGATCTCGAGGGCGGGCATCGCATAGGCCACTGCCCGCACAACGTCGGCCACGGTCGGCGTTTCGACCTCGATATCGCGGTCGAGTAGGAAGGCTACTTCCGCCTCGATCTTCGGCTGCAGGACGCGTCCCACCACGACAGGTTCGTCTTCTCCCACGATCATGTCGGCGAAAAGTACGCCGAAGTCGGGACGATCGACGCCGAGCTGCTTCTGGACCGCACGGGAGGTCAATCCGATCTTGCTTCCGACGACGCGCCGCCCCTCGTTTTCCCAGTGCGCAGTGTTCTCCTGCTGGATGGCGTAGGCTGCATCGACATCGAGCTCTGCCAGTTGCGTCCGGATGGGCGCGATCGGGGTGCCGGCGTAAGCCGCGCGGATCTCGGCGGCGAGCCCGCCGTGCTTGGTTTGCTGGTTCATCTGAACGATCCTTACTTGCCGGTCCGGAGGAATTCGATGTGGAGGCGGTTGAACTGCTCCGCGTCCTCGAACTGAGGCCAGTGGCCGCAGCGGTTCATGACGACGAATTTCGAACCCGGAATCATGTCCGCGATCTGCTTGCCTTCCTCGGGCGTGGCGGTCGGATCATGCGAGGTCCACACGACCATGGTCGGAGCCTTGATCGATCGGTACTGGTCGGCGGTGATCATGTTCGGTCGACGGATTTCCATGTCCTGCAGACACATGATCCGCTTCATCGTGTCGGCGAATCCCGGCTGCGCGTAGATCGCACGACGGGTCTCGATCAGGTCGTCCGAGACCATGCTCTTGTCGCACATCAGGAATTCAAGGCGCGTCTTGATCCGCTCCCATGAGGGATCGGAAGCAGCCTCGTTCGACAGCTTCTTCAGTCGTTCCATCACCTGCGGGTGCGCGGTCCAACCGCCGGCGGTGTTGAGGACCAGTTTCTCCACCACGGCGGGACGATGTACGGCGAGATAGGTCGCGACCCATCCACCCAGCGATTCACCGCTGATCATCGCCTTGTCCCTGCCGAGGATCTTGAGGACGGCGAGCACGTGGTCGGCGTAGTCCTTGACCTGGTAGTGGATCGCGGGCTTGTCGGTCCAACCGTGTCCCAGCATGTCGATGGCAACGAACCAGAAGCTATCGGCATGAGGGCCGAAATTCCTCGAATATGCCTCTGCATGGCCCCCGACACCGTGCAGCGCCAGGACGAGCGGCTTGGACGGGTCGCCCGACTCGATGCAGCGGGTCCGGATTCCGCCGGCGTCGATGTAGTGCTGCTTGAAGGAAGCGCCCCGCAGGTCGGCCCAGACGCTGGAGAAGTTCGCTGGTCTTGTGTCGCTCATGACTCGATCTCGTTGGTTTGTGTGTCAGGCGAAGAGCGGGGTGCCGCTGGGCCTCGATGGCGGCTGCGGCTTCTCGCGCGGGATCGCCGAAAGGTCCGAAACATCGAGGACCCTCCGTATCGCAGCGCTCAGCCGGTCCACGGCTTCTCCGGTGTCCGAAGTCCCCTCCATGTCGCGCCAGGCGACCACACCATCGGGGCGAACAAGAAGAACTCCAGCTTCGTCGATCTCGCGAGTGCGCTGCCACTCGCAATAGAGGTCCTGCGCTTCGGGCGAGCCCGTCACGACGACCCGGAGAAACGGGAGGTCAAGGCGCAGTGCCGCTTCCTTCCATGCGACGCCGGCGAGGCCCGTCACGACGGCAAAGAGGCCCTTACCCGTCACGTCGAGGGTCGACACCCGCAAGCCGTCGCGATCGACGAGCCACGCATGCGGGATCTTGGCACCCGGGCGCGACGTGGGCTGATTGTAGAGGCCGCGATCTCGCCGCCATTGCTCGGGCTCGCCACCGACGTCGGGAATCACGGCCGAGGATTCGTATCGCTGGTTCATCTCGGTACCCTGGGCATTGAATTCCGTCTGCTTGAGATCAAGCGCGGCCTGCGCCGCCTTCCGGGCCGCGACGCCATCTGGGCCCGGATCGCGAAAACGCGCGATGCCGGCGGCGACCGGATTCTCGGCGCCGGGCACGCGGAAGCATGCGTTCAGCGGGGCATAGTCGAGCCGGGACTGGTTGGCGCGCAGCACGATCTGCTTTCCAACCGGCGCCCGCTCCTGTGAGTAGCTTTCCAGAAGCTTCGGACCGGCCCAACCCTTCACGGCGTACGCGAGCTTCCAACCGAGGTTGTGACTGTCCTGTACGCATGTGTTGTTGCCGAGCCCGCTCGACGGCGGATGCCGGTGGACCGCGTCGCCGCCGCAGAACACCCTACCCTTCGAATACTGGGTCACGTAGGCCTGGTTCACATACCAGATCGACGTTCTCAAGATGTCGATCTCAACCGAAGGATCGCCAATCAACACCTTGATCTTCGGAATGATCGCGTCCGGCGACAAGTCCGGTTCACCCTTGCTGATGTCGAAGCCCCACCCGGCGATCCATTGCGTCCACGGATGCACGGCCCGCAGCAGCCCCATGCCGATCTCACCGAAGCTCGCATCCGGCGTCACGATCCAGTTCAGGATGCTCGGCCGATGTTTGCTGTACCTGGAGAGGTCGGCGTTGAAGACGGTGTAGACGGTCCCGGCCCGTGCCATCTGACCTTCGATCGGAAGCCCGAGATGGTCCACCACCATGGATCGAGCGCCGTCCGCGCCGACCATGTAGCGTGCGCGAATGGTGTACTCACGCCCATCCAGGCGATCTCGCAGCGTCGCCGTTACGCCGTCCGCATCCTGCTCATGACGGACATACTCGGTGTTGAATGCGAAGGTCGCACCCTTCTCGGCCGCCTTCTGGAACAGGATGGGCTCGAGCAGCGGTTGAATGATATCGACCATTCCGCACGGACTGGCACGCAGGTAATCGCCGCGGCGATCGTCGCCGGTTCCCCACGTCCGCATCCGGATCAACTCGGAGCCGGCCAGGCTGGTCGTGAAGGTCGTGTCGCCCATCAGTTCCCAGGGGCTCGCGTACCTGGCCACGTCGTCCGCGATCCCGAGATCGCGGAAGACCTCGTTGGCCCGCTGGTTCGTGATGTGGGCTCGCGGACTGTCGGCCATCCAGTTGCCGCGTGACACGATGTGACTGCGAACGCCGCAGTTCGCGAGCGCCAGAGCGGTCGTCGAGCCCGTTGGCCCGGCGCCGATGATGAGCACGTCTGTTTCGTATGCCATTTGCCTGCTCCGCGATGCTTCCGCATTCGCGCGGTGTTTTCGTGATCAGTGAGCGCCGTCAGCCTGTTTGGCCGCCATCATCGCCATGCCGGCGATCCAGCCCGGAATGGCTTCGTAGAATTCCTGCTCCATCTTGAAGCGGCCGCCGGTCGAGAAGGCGCCGAAGGCGGCGACCCATGCGAGCACCTCGTTGGCACCGCGTCCCGCAACTTCGCGGACCTTGTCGGTGTCGAGCGCGTCGGCACGCCAGATCTGGCCGCTACGCAGGATCTCCATGAACTGCGCATCCCAATCCGGATTGAGCGGCTGGCACGGCCCCTCTCCCGCTTCTGCGAGAACGCCCGCCTCGAGCACCCGCTTCTCGCGGGCTTCCTTGGCTTCCGCGGTCGGATTTCGCCCATTAATCAGCCGCTCCCGAATCTCCGGTGGCGCGTCCTTGATCGATGGCAGCGGCGGATCGTGCGAGAGGCCCCCCGACGCGGCAAACAAGACTCGCTTGCCGGAACGCGCAGCGAACCGCCCTACCGATTCACCGATTTGCCGGGCACGGCGGTAGGTCGGAACGGGCGGCGCAGCGGCGTTGACGAAGATCGGCAGGATCGGGATCGACTTGAAGTCACCGAGCATCGCCTCCCACAGTTGAACGAAGCCGTGATCGACCGGCATGCGATAAGATACGGCCACGTCAAAGTCCTCGGCCCTCACGTGGTCGATGAGCTCGAGCGCCGTCTTCTCCGGAACATCCAGCGGTCCCGTCCCGCCTCCCCAGTCGCCCAGCGAGACTGCGCCGGCCCCGACGCAGAACGAGGGCATCAGGTCGTAGAAGAAGCCGTTGAAGTGATCGGGAGCGAACTGGATGATGTAGTCGGGTGCGAACTCCTTCACGAAGGTCCCGAGCCGTCCAAACGCGGTTCGGACGCGTTGCTCGGTTTCGTTGCTGGCCGGTCCCTTGTACATCAGAGGCGTGTGAGAAGCGCAGACGATGGCGACTGACATGTTCGGATTCCTCGCGCCGAGTTGGATGGTCGATCGATGGCTGGCGGCTACTTCTTCACCAGCGGGCACGGACTTTCGGATAGCGGGCGGTTGACGGACTCGCCGGGCAGCGTCTGAATGACGTTGTAGAGATCCCAGGCACCCTTGTTTTCGCCAGGCTTCTTGACCCGGAGCAGGTACATGTCGTGGATCATCTTGCGGTCGGCACGGATATAGCCGTCGGCCGCGAAGAAGTCGTGCACGTGTTCCTTCTCCATCTGCTTCATGACCGTCGGGGCGTCGTCGGTACCCGTGGCCTTGACGGCCTTCAGGTAGTGCGCGACCGAGGAGTAGACGCCCGCATGGAATCCGGTCGGCATTATCTTGGCTTTGGCGAAGAAGCGTTCGGCCCAAGCGCGCGTTTCGGGCGTCCGGTCCCAGTAGAACGGCGACACTTCGTAGGCATCGTGCGCGATCTTCTGACCTACCGCGTAGACGTCCGTCAGCACCGATTGAAGCGGAACGATCTTGGCCGTTGAGCTCAGACCGAATTCGTCCGCCTGCTTCAGCGCGGTCACCGTATCGCCGCTCGACGCCGCGATCGCGATCACGTTGGCGCCGGCATTGGACGCGGTGAGTAGGAACGAAGCGAAGTCGGACGTGTTCGGCGGGAACACCGAGTTGCCGACCACCTGCCCGCCATTGAGCTTGACTTGCTCAGACGTATCGCGCGTCAGGGCATTGCCGTACGCCTGATCGACTGTGAGGAAGTACCATTTCGTTCCGCCGGCCTCGACCACGGACTTGGCGGCGCCTTTCGCGAGATTGTAGGTGTCAACCGTCCACTGGACCGTTAGCGGCGAGCAGGCCTTGCCGTTGAAGTCCGAGGAGGTCGAACCGGACAACAGCATGATTTTGCTCTTCTGCGCCGCCATGTTCTGCACGGCGAAGCCGATCGGGGATCCCTGCATGTCGGCGATCGCGTCCACGCCTTCGACGTCGAACCAGCGTCCGGCGATCTGCGATCCGACGTCCGGCTTGCCCTGGTGGTCGGCCGAGATCACCTCGACGTTGAGGCCGGCGCCGAAGTCCTCGGCGGCCATTTCAGCCGCGATCACCGAACCCTTGCCGTTCGCCATGGCCGTGGGGCCGGCGATGTCAGTCAGGACACCGACCTTGACCTTGCCTCCGCTGAGATTCGGGGGGCCGCCGGCGGTCTGCGCCGCGACCGGCGCCGCGAGAGCCAAGCACACGGCCGCAGACAAATAAAAGCTTGAATGAACCATCGTTTCCTCCCGTCGCCGCCCTTTTGGGCGTGCCGGGATGGATTGCCGCCGATTGAACTAGGATTCCATCTGAGTCTATGAAATGTTCGCAGTGCGAACACGTCTGGAGGGATCATGCACCGCAGCGTAAGGGCACTTTCCCGTGGCTTGGCGCTGATCAACGAGCTCAATGCAAGCGGCCCATCCAACGTCGTACAGCTTGCAAAGCGGACAGGACTCAACCGTACCACCTGCTATCGTCTGCTCGATACGCTGCGCGAAGATGGCTACGTGACCTTTGACGAGACGAATGCCTTGTTCGGCTTGACGTCCCAAGTACGCACCTTGAGCGAAGGCGTGTCTTCACGGGATCTATCGAGCCAGGCGGCACTGCCCGCGATGTTCGGCCTACTGGATGGCGTCTCCTGGCCAAGCGACTTCGGAGTGTTCGAACTCGGGTCGGTACTTATTCGGGAAAGCACACATCCCTTCAGTCCGTTCTCCGTTCATCGGTCCATGGTCGGACGGAGGAGATCCTTGGTGCGCAGCGCGCTTGGGAAAGCCATCTTGGCTGCCTCCGCGCCTGCTCTGCGACGAGAGATGCTGGACCTCACCGCATCACTCGTCGAGGAGGACGCGGCTTTGGCGAAAGACCGTCGTTTCATCGAGGACATTCTCTCACAGACGAAAAAGGACGGTTACGCCTCGTCCGTCGGTGGATCGGAGGCGGGCATCAGCGCGATCGCGCTGGCCATTCCGGGGGGCGGCCCCGTCCTCGGCAGCCTGAATCTGATTTTCTTCTCATCGTCGATGACGCCGGAGGCGGCCGCCAAAAAGTATCTGCCCAACATGCGGGCGGCGGTGAAGGAAATCGAGCGGCGGTGGTCCGCGGCAAACAAGGCGCGCGGAAAAGTCTCTTGACGCAGCCGCCTACGTGTTGCGCGCGAATGAAAAGGTGAGCCCTTGTCCCAAACGCCACTTCGAGGAGTGGCGAAGGATCTGCGGCCCGCGAGCGTCAAAACCACAGGAACCAATGTTCATGGCCGTGTTTCGCGCGTGAAAAGCAGATACTTGCAAGCTTATGTGTACCCGCACCTTCACGCCCGCCGCATCAGCTTGAGCGAGGCCGCCAGCCGCAGGCTGCGCTTGCCGGCAAGCGCGATGCCTTCGAGTTCGCCGCTGTCTTCCGTGCAGGTGCCGGAGAAGCCGATCCCGACCTCGTAGCCGCCGAACAAGGGGTTCTCGCCTTTCGGCGACGTTTGCACCGGGTTCAGCATCTCAACTTTCCACGGCAATCCGCCGAGGAGTATATTGCGGTGACAGTGCACTTTGGTTCAGTCAGCACCTCGAGCGCACGAGTGTGGCTGGGATCATTGAGTGCACTGTCACCGCAAAGCAGGAACTTTCCGTCACGGATGCGCCACTCTTCCTAGCCGCACTCGCCCGAGCCTATGCCAGCCTGCCAACAGCCCCGCTTGCGGGGAAGTCCTTTTGGTAGGCCACGAACGTATCGGACGGGAACAACCAGGACGTATCGTCGTAGTTGACCCACGCCCCGCTACTGTAACGACCGCGCCCGTTCCACGCGACTTGAGCCTTGCGATTGGCGTAGTTCCGGTCCCCCTTCGGAAGCACGTTGCCGTTGGAAACGAACTTGCCGCCGGTGTCGTACGAGCCCTGGATCGCCACGATCTCGTGCACCAGCTGCCACAGCACCCACACCCGAACCATTCCGTCCGCTGGCGGACTGATCTGGACCGTTTCTGTGTACGAGCTTTCGTCGCTAGTCGTCACGGATTTCGAGAACGTCGCTGACACCTCGGCGCTCAGTGCGCCGTACGAGATGCCCAGCGATGCGGTAATCGACTGTGAGACTGTCGAGGATACCCCCTGAGTCTTCGTGACACTGATCGTCAGGGTGTTGCCCACTGGAATCCGATGGTACGACTTCCCAACGGGGCGCCAGAACTGCCGCAAGACCAGCTGGTAGACCGGCGGCCCCTTGCCGTCCCAGTAGTTCTCGATGATCGCGGTGGTGTTTGACAGATTCTCGTTCGGCTCGTCGCAGACATAGGCGCTCTTGCTCGAATTGTCGGAATTGGCCCACATGACCAAGGGCCGATCCACGCTTTGAAGCTGGACATAGGCTGACCTGTCCGGCGGCTGACTGTTCGCGTTCGCGAGTTCGGGGACGAGCGGGAAATCTGTGTTCGTATCAGGCATTTTGAAAGACTCCGTAATGGCACGCCTCATGAAAGACAATTTTAAGTAGTATTTTGTAGTATCGGAAACAACACACGCACTGAAGATCGCTGCCGGCCTATCGCTGCATACTGCGACGCCGCACGGGCTCGGCCGCGCCTCAGCTAAACTTCCTTGGGGCGGCCGGTGCCCGAGCAATCGCCAGAAACCTAGCGGCTTCTACTCAGGATTGAATGGAAAACATTGCGCCTATCGCTTCGCCCCTTTTATATTTTCCTCACGTCAGGATCAGGGGGCGGCTTTGGAGCAGGACGAACTTGAGCGCTTGGTTGGCGGCCGGTTGCGATTGACGCTTGATGAGATCGTGCAGCATTCTCGCCTGCCTGAGGCGCGGCACGCTTATCTGGCAAGCTTCGTGAAGGTGTACGAGGGCGAACCATTTCTGGTTCGGCTTCTCCTGGAGGCGGGGCGGTTCTTTGTCTTCCACTGTGCGGCAGTCCTCGAAGCCGCCCATGACCCTTCCCGACGCGAGACCTGGTTCACCGTCAGCGCCCTCAAACAGCAACTTGCCTTGTTCGGATACGCGAGCGACCGGCAGGTGGATCATTTGATCGCGCGGTTGCGGGAGGTCGGGTTTCTCGAATTGCGCAGAGCCCCCGACGACGGCCGGGTCCGATTGCTGGCAACCACGGACAGGCTGCGCGCGCATCACATCGAATGGCTGGTGGCTCACTATGTGCCCCTTGCCACGCTGTATCCCGGTCACGATTACGGCCCGATATTTTCGCGCGATCGGGACTTTTACGTCCTCAACTGCAGCAAATCTCCGCCCTTCAATCCTGCAGCGGCTCGCCTCATGATGACGCTGCCGGACACGATGCTGTTCTTCAGCCATGCCGCCGGGCCGCTCATCCAGAATGCGGTGCTCAAGGCTGCAATGGATGCCGGCGACCCGAGCGCGGTCGTGCCCTATATCGAGGCCACCAGCCGTTTCGGCGTCTCCCGAACCCATGTCCGCAACTTGATGATCTCCGCTGAATCAGCCGGGCTCGTCAGGATCATCGGACGCGGGGGACGCAACATCGAGATTCTTCCGCGTTTCTGGGCAAGCTATGACCGTGGCCTCGCAGTGGGGATGTACCTCACCGATGCGGTCAATCTGGTCACGACGCGTGAGTGGCTCGAGAGATCCAGCCAAATCATGCGACCCTCTGCATTGGAGAACCAGGACTAGCACGCGACGAGATGATCGGTAGCCTACGCCCTTCGCATCAGCTTGAGCGATGCTGCCAGCCGCAAGCTACGCTTGCCAGCGAGCGCAATGCCTTCGAGCTCGCCGCTGTCTTCTGTGCAGGTGCCGGAGAAGCCGATCCCGACCTCGTAGCCGCCGAACACGGGGTTTTCGCCTTTCGCTGGCGTGTGCTCCTGGTTGAGCATCTCGCCCTTCCAGCGGCCGTCCGCCGAGGAATAGGAGCCGAGATAGTAGAAGAACGCATCTCCGCCCAGGATGCGGCCGTCCATCAGCAGCATGACGCCGGAGAGCCCGGCATCGACGCCGTCGAGCGCGCGCAGATGGATCGCATAGAGCCCGTTCACGACCCCGCCCGGACCAATCGTCCCCTGCGGCGGCAATCCCTCGTCATCGAGCCGCGTGAGATTGGCCCAGAAACCGGCACCCGGCATCGTGTCCGCGCTGCCCGCGAGACGGATCTGGTTGCCGACGAGCCGCCCCCGTGCGCCGATCGAGGCGACATCAGCCCCCATCAGCGGCTTGTAGTTGGGATCGTCGTTGTGCCGTTCGGTGATGACTTCGGCGATGATCTCGCCATCGCGCACGAAATAGCTTCCGAGATGCGCAAAAGCCGAATTGCCGCCCAGCAGCTTGCCGTCATGCATGCACATGATGCTGCGGCCGAAGGCATCGTTGACGCCGTATTCAACCTTGTAGAGCCCGTCCAGCAACGCAATTGACCCGGAATATCAAAAGGAAAGCACGCGCTACCTAGCACCAGCGTCGCACGAAGGCCATCGGGCTTTTTCGCGCAGGGCCATTCGCGAAGCCACACCCTGCCATGATGCCATCATGCGCCTGTTTTGCCCGACGGCGCAAGCGATTTCGGCAATTCCGTAGATGGCGATTTCACACCATTTGCGAGAGCTGAGATTTCAAGCACTTGGCTACTGTGCATGGGGTTGTTTTTCGCGTTTTTTGTTCGGGCGGTCGCGACGGCCTTCCTCAGGCGCTAGTGACGCTTGAAATACTGCACCTCGCGCTCATGCTTCTCGGCCGCCGCACGGCTCCTGAACGTGCCGAGGTTGCGGCGCTTGCCGGTCTTGGGATTCACCTTGCGCGAATAGAGCCGATATTCGCCGGATGCGAGCTTGCGAATCATGGTTGCGCCTCCTGCTGTCGAGGATTCAACGGACCGTGTCCGAGCTGGTTCCTGACGCATTCGACCCCGTCGACACAAGCACGACGCCCGCAACAATTTCGCCTATTACTACAAGTGAGCGACAGCATGATCCGGAAAAGTGCGCAGCGGTTGTCCGAAAAGGTCATGCTCACACATGAATCCAAAGCGCGTTCATCGCGCTTTAGAAGCACAGCGTGGTGACGAGCTTGCCCTGCTTGTCCTTGATCGCATAGGGACAGCGCAGCCGCTCCAGCGCCTGCTTGGCATCCGCGTCGCCGAGCGCCGCAGCGCGCTCGTAATAGGATTTCGCGGCGTCCTTGTCCTTTGGTCCGCCGCGGCCTTCCTGCGCGAAGGCGCCCATCCGCTCCAGCGCGCCGGGATGGTTTTGCGCGGCAGCCTTCTCGAACAGCGCACGCGCCGCGGCGTCGTCCTTCGCACCACCCGTACCTTCGGAGAGCATCATGCCGAGCTGGTATTGCGCCTCGGCATTGGTCTCGGCGGCCTTGCCGAGCAATGCGCGCGCCTGTGCGGGATCGGCCGGCGCGGCACCGCCGCTGCCGCCGAGCGCGGCGAGATTGCTGATGCCGCGGGGATTGCCGGCCTGCGCCGCTTTCTCGAACAATTTGCGCGCCTGCGCTTCATCCCTGGCGACACCGGAGCCGGTGCCGTAGGCGACACCGAGCTCGACCATTGCCGCACTCGATCCCTTGTCCGCGGCCTTGCGCCAGGCGGCCATCGCGTCCGCCGTCTGCCGGTTGGCGGCATAGGCGCGGCCGAGCGCGAACATCGCGCGCCGCGATGAGGGTGCGGCCTGCTTGCAGAATTTGATGGCGGTCGCAACGTCGGAGGCCGCAATCTCCGTCACGCCCTTCATATCGGCCGGCTTGTCGGGATCGCTGGGGTCCGCGGCGACGCGGTCGCACAGGACGAGATCGGCCGATTGCGCATGCGCCGACAACGGCGCCGCAAGCGTGAGAAGGATGGCAACGAGGAAAGTCCGCATGGACGCCAAGTTGCGTCGTCGCCCCGGCAAATTCAAGGCTCGAGTCCTGATTGGCGCAGCACGGGGACGACCTCGGGTGATGCCAGATAGCGCAGCAGCCGATCCGCGGCGTCGGCATGCTCGGCGTTTGTCATCCGGCCGACGGAGAACACGGCCGGCGTTTGCAGATCATGCGGAATCGGTCCGATCACCTCGATGCCCTCGACCTGCTTCAGCTCGCTGATCTGCTGCACGGCGAGCTCAGCCTCGCCGCTCACGAGCCGCTCCGCGGTAAAGCCCTGCTCGACGATGGTGGCTTTGGCGTTGATCTCTGCCGCGATGCCCATCTGCGCGATCAACCGGGCGAAATAGACGCCGCTCGCACCCAGCCGCGAATAGGCCACGGACCGCGCCGCGAGCAGCGCCTTGCGCAGTGCGGTTTCCGTGGCGATATCGGGATGCGCTTGCCCCACCCGCACCGCGATGCCGACGAAGGAGCGCGCGAGATCGGCCGCGTTCCCTGAGACGACGCGACCCTCGTCGATCATCTCGTCGAGCCCTTCGCGGGTGAGGATGACGAGATCGGCGGCCTCGCCGTCGCGCAACCGCTTGAGCAGCGCCAGCGTCGGCGCGAAATCGGCGTCGATGTGGACGCCGGTTGCGGTCTCGTACGCGGAGGACAGGCTGCGCATCGCGCCCATCAGGCCGAGCGTCGAAAGCATGCGAATTTTTTCCATCAGCGATTCCTGTGGCGATCAGGCGCGGTGCATCAGCTTGAGCGCGGCGGTCAGGCGCAGGCTACGCTTGCCAGCGAGCGCCGTTGCCTCCAGCACCGCCTGCTCGGCATCATAAGTGCCGGAGAAGCCGATGCCGACCTCGTGGCCGCCGAAGATCGGATCGTCCTTGGCCGGCGTGTGCTCCTGATTCAGGATCTGGCCCTTCCAGCGCCCGTTGGCGGCGGTGTAGCTGCCGAGATAATAGAACGATGCATCGCCGCCGAGGATGCGGCCCTTGTTGAGCAGCATCACGCCGGTGAGACCGCCGTCGACGCCGTCGAGCATGCGCAGATGCACCGAGTAGAGCCCGTCGGCGATGCCGGCCTCGCCGACGCCGCCGGCGATCGGCATCTCGTCTTCGGTGATGGGTGTCATCAACGACTGAAAGGGTACGCCGGGCAGCTCCTTGAGCTCGCCCTTGAAGCGATAGAGATCGCCGTCGGCCCAGCCCTTGGCAAGCAGGGTCGCGTCGTCCGTGCCCGCCATGGCGCGATAGTTCGGATCGGGGTTGTGGCGGACGGTGTTGATCACGATGTCGACGCCGCCTTCCGTCTTCGCGTAGGTGCCGATATGGGCGAAGGCCGAATTGCCGCCGAGCATCTTGCCGTTGCCGGCATGCATCACGCTTCGGCCGACGGCGTCGCCGAGCTGAAATCTCACCTTGTAGAAGCCTTCAAACACCAGCCGTCCCCGGCCCTGCGCGCACCCAGGCGCACTCTATCCCGCTTTCGGCGGCGATGGACAAGTTTCCCGCCATGAGGTCCGAGGCGGCTCCGCAAACGGCTGTCATCAGAATGAAAAATCCGCCGAAGCCTTTCGGCTTCGGCGGATCGAAGTCCAACCCGGGCCAGCCCCCCAGCCCGGGCCGGGAGGATCTAGGCGGCGGCCTTCTTGTCGGCCGGCACGGAGGCGATCGTCTTCAGGATCTGCGAAGCGATCTGGTATGGGTCGCCCTGCGAATTCGGACGACGGTCTTCCAGATAGCCCTTGTAACCGTTGTTGACGAAGGAGTGCGGCACGCGGATCGAAGCACCGCGATCGGCAATGCCGTAGCTGAACTTATTCCAGGGCGCGGTCTCGTGCTTGCCGGTCAGACGCTTGTCGTTGTCCGGGCCGTAGACGGCGATGTGGTCCATCAGGTTCTTGTCGAAGGCCGCCATCAGCGCCTCGAAGTACTCCTTGCCGCCGACCGTACGCATGTACTCGGTCGAGAAGTTGGCGTGCATGCCGGAGCCGTTCCAGTCGGTGTCGCCGAGCGGCTTGCAGTGGAACTCGATGTCGATGCCGTACTTCTCGGTCAGGCGCAGCATCAGGTAGCGGGCCATCCACATTTCGTCAGCGGCCTTCTTGGAGCCTTTGCCGAAGATCTGGAATTCCCACTGGCCCTTCGCGACTTCCGCGTTGATGCCTTCATGGTTGATGCCGGCGGCCAGGCAGAGGTCGAGATGCTCTTCGACGATCTTGCGGGCGACGTCGCCCACGTTCGAGAAGCCGACGCCGGTGTAGTACGGACCCTGGGGCGCCGGATAGCCGGAGGCCGGGAAGCCGAGCGGACGGCCGTCCTTGTAGAAGAAGTATTCCTGCTCGAAGCCGAACCAGGCGCCGGCATCGTCGAGGATGGTGGCGCGCTTGTTGGTCGAGTGCGGGGTCTTGCCGTCGGGCATCATGACTTCGCACATCACGAGCACGCCGTTGGTGCGGGCGGCATCCGGGAACACCGCGACCGGCTTCAGCACGCAATCGGAGCTGTGGCCTTCAGCCTGCTGGGTGGAGGAGCCATCGAAGCCCCAGAGCGGAAGCTGCTCGAGCGTCGGGAACGACGCGAATTCCTTGATCTGAGTTTTGCCGCGCAAGTTCGGAGTCGGCGTATATCCGTCGAGCCAGATGTACTCGAGCTTATACTTGGTCATTGAGCCTCTCTGTAGATGATGCGAAAGGTGGGGGCCGCAGGCCCCCGCACGATTGTTTACCCGGCCAACATCGGCCGACCCTTTCCAAGCATTTAACGTGCCAAAAGGCCGCAGCGCGGGAGGTTTTCCACCGCGGCCGGCCTCCTCTCCCGCCCGTCGGATCGTCGACTGCGCCGTGCGTCATAGCGGCGCACCTTTGCGTGAATAGCTGCACCGCAAAAATCCCGCGGAAAACGCCCGATTCTGGAGCAGGCAGGCCGGTGCCTGAGGTTGCCGACTAAACGCGCATCAACGTCCGGCAATATTCGCCAAGTCTGCGCCCGTCGCCCGCAACCTTCGCAATGGCCCACGCGTTAGCCACCCGACCGCTGCCTTGGAGGAAGCAGAATGCACCCTGCCTACAAAATAGGCCAAGGCTGATTTCCTTTTCAGCACTTTGCATTTCGGAATGCACGGCCGATATGGGGATTCCAGTAACCACAAGCCAACGAGTCGGGCGCACCATGGAGGCCAGCGCTGCGATCTCGGGAGATACCGCAATGATGAACAATGGACTGAGTCACGGATCTGCACAGATCTACCAATTCCCTGTCGGGGGCCGCTCCGCTCTCGGGGGGCGCCGCAACGGTGAGACCCGCCTTCCCGCCAACCACGCCTCGCTCCCCGTGAACGAGACGATTTGCAGCGGCAGCTGGTACCATCAGGAAGCAGTCGATGAAGCCAAGCCGAAATGGGATCGCTGATGCCTGCGTTCGGTTCGATACCGCCGCGCCCTCTCAAGCGTCCGGCGTCAGTTTGAAAAAGGGTCGAAACAACGAAGTTTCGGCCCTTTTTGATTTTTGTGGAAATGCCGCCGTTCAGATCCCCGCGCAGGCCGTGACCGGCCGCTTCAGATGCTTGACCGTGGTGCTGCCGGTCTTGCCGATCACAAGCGTGATGCCCGCCCCCGAATAGCGCGCGCCGGAGACCGTCAGCCGCTTCGCAAGCGTGACAGGCTCGCCGTCGATCTGGAGGAAGGCGCGCTTGTCGGCGTCATAAAACCCAACGATGAACTGCGTACCATCGGCGCAGTGGTAGGTCCGGAACGTCTGCGCATCGGCCTGCCGCGCTCCGATCACTCCGCCCGCCAGCATGGCGACCGTCAAAAGAATGGCCTTGTGCCGGCCCATGATCGCCCCCTGTAATAGATTCAAGGACGCCCGTTGTGCGTCCAATGGAGCCATAACCCAAACTGATCTCATGCAAGACAAGTCCCTGCAAGACTCCTCCGGACAAGACTCCTCGGTACAGGGCTCCCCTGCCCGCCATCTCGCCCTGCAAGGCGCCAGCAATTTTCGCGACCTCGGCGGCTATCCGACCGCAGATGGCCGGACCACGCGCTGGCGGCACATCTTCCGCTCCAACCATCTCGGCCAGCTCACTGCTGCCGATGTCGAGATCGTCCGCGCGCTGGGTGTGCGCAGCGCCTTCGATTTTCGCGGCGTCGAGGAGCGCGCGGCGGGCGTCTGCGTGATCAACGAGATCGCCGTGCATTCGCTGCCGATCGAGCCGACGGTCGTGGCTGCGCTGCGCGCCGAGCTCGCCAGAGGCAGGCTGACCGCGCCGGTCGCGCTCGAACTCATGCGCGAATCCTATCGCAACTATGTCCGCCACAACACGGCCAGTTTCCGCAACCTGTTCGGTCATCTCCTGGAGGACCGCGCGCCGCTCGTCATTCACTGCACCGCCGGCAAGGACCGCACCGGCTTTGCCAGCGCGCTGATCCTGCATGCGCTCGGCGTGCCGGATGACGTCATTGCCGAGGACTATCTGCTGACCAACCAGCACTACAAGCGCGACGCGACGGCGGCCACCGATCTGCCCGAGGACGTACGCAATGCCATCGGTAGCGTAGAGGCGTCGTACCTTGCCGCGGCTTTCGAAGCTGTCGGCGCCGAATATGGCGATCTCGAAACCTATTTGCGGGACGGGCTCAAGCTCGGCGCGGCCGAGCGGACGGCGCTCAAAGAACGCTATCTCACGTCGTAATCATACACGGGCATCTCTGTGTTGCACCCGTCGCCGTTAGGATCGCCGAACGCAGAGCCCGCGCGACTTGCATGGTGCTCCAGTCGCTCTGGTGCAGCTTCAACTCGTCGTCCGGCGCGAGCAGTTGCTCGAGCGAGGCGTTGTTGTGCTCGTTCCAGTGCCGCATCAGGGCCCAGCGCTGGAACAAATTGACTTTGGCCTCTTGCGCGGCGGCCCGGATCGCCGAGACCATCTTCTCCGAGAGCTTGGCATTGTCGCCGAGCATGGCCGTGACGTATTGCGGGTTGATGAGAATGACATCTGTGGCCGGATGATCGCGCAGGCGGGCCAATCCCTCGGCGATCTTAGCCAACACTTTATCGAAGTCGAATTCGTTGCTGCGAAACACGGCGTTGGTTCCGACCTGCCAGAGCACCAGCGAAGGATTGTCGGCAAAGATGTCATCGTTGAACCGAGCCACTTCTTGCGGCGCCTCTTCGCCGCCCTTGCCACGGTTGAGCACATCTATCCGGATGTCCCGATGGGGATCGTCATCCTTGTAGTGCTTTCTCAAATACAGCTCGAGCCGCGCTGGATATGCAACCACGTTGCCAAGTCCGGCCGTCGAGGACGACCCCATCGCCACGATGCGCACGGGCCCCCTTCCGCCCAATGCTTTCCTGAAGTTCGGCAGCGGATACTGCAAGTCAACGATCGCAGCAGGAAACTCGAGGGTCGGCAAATTGTCGCCCATGAAACAGCCTCCTCCACTATCTGAAGTTGCATCTATAGCCCAATTTGGAACCGGCCGCCATTGCAAGTCCAATGCGGGCCGCGCAATAGTCCGGCCCATTGATGGACGGAGAGTCTCGTGCAGGGAAAAGTCATTGTGGTGACCGGCGCACTCGGCGCACTTGGAAAAGTCGTCGCCGAGACCGCGCAGTCGCGCGGCGCGCGCGTGGCCGGCATCGACCATGCGCCATCGCAAATCTCCGCGACGCCTGAGCGCATCGAGATCGGCGGCGTCGATTTGTCCGACGCAGCACAAGCAAAGACGGCGGTCGAGGCGGCGGCAAGACACTTTGGCAAGCTCGATGGGCTGATCAACATCGCCGGCGGCTTCGCCTTCGAGACCGTGGGCGACGGCGACATCAAGACATGGCAGCGCATGCATGCGCTCAACCTGCTGACGGCGCTCAACGCCTCGCACGCGGCGCTTCCGCATCTGGCCGCGTCCAAGGCCGGCCGCATCGTCAACATCGGCGCCATGGGCGCGCTTCAGGCCGGCTCCGGCATGGGCCCCTATGCGGCGTCGAAAGCCGGCGTCCATCGCCTCACCGAGGCGTTGGCAAGCGAGTGGAAAAGCAAGGTGACCGTGAACGCTGTGCTGCCCTCGATCATCGACACCAAGGCCAATCGCGCCGACATGCCGAAAGCGGACTTCACCAAATGGGTGACACCGCAAGAACTCGCCGAAGTCATCCTGTTCCTCGCCAGCGATGCCGCGAGCGGCGTCACCGGCGCGCTGATCCCGGTCGGCGGCCGGGTGTAATCAATCCGGCACCAAGAGCCGGAGATTGCCTTTGAAACGGATGCTCTGTTTGCCGGCGAGCGCGATGCCCTCGCCGTACGCGGTCTCGTCATTATAGGTACCGCTGAAGCCGATGGTCACGACCTTGCGGCCCCACACCGGGCGCTCGTCGAACGAAGGGGAATGTTCCTCGTTGGTCAGCTCGCCCTTCCACTTGCCGTCGGCCGAGGTGTAGCTGCCGTAGGCGAAGAAGAACGAATCCCCTCCCCGCATGCTGCCGTCGCGCATCACCATGACGCCCTGGTTGCCGCCCTGGACGGCATCCAACATTTCGATGCGGATATGATAGAGCCCATTCCTGATGGTCATCTTCGTGAACCGCCCGATTATCCTACCCTCAGGATAGCCGGATCATCTGTTCCCGATCAAATGGCGCAGAGCTCTAAGTCCATTCCGGGGCTAAACTGCCGCAGACTGATTCTCGGACGTGACACTCGGAAGCTTGCTTTGGAAACCACGCTCTATCTGCCTGTCAAACGCTTCCTCGAAGAGCTCGGCTTCACGGTCAAGGGCGAGATCGGCGGCTGCGATCTCGTGGGCCTCAGCGCCGGCGATCCGCCGGTGGTGGTGATCGGCGAGCTCAAGCTCACCTTCAATCTCGAGCTGATCCTTCAGGCGGTCGATCGTGCACCGGCCGGCGACGAGGTCTGGATCGCAGCAAAGATGTCGGTGCGCGGCAAGGGACGCGAGACCGACGCGCGCTATCGCAATCTCTGTCGCCGCCTCGGCTTCGGCATGCTCGGGGTGACCGACCGGGGTCAGGTCGAGGTGCTGGTGAAGCCGCCGACGGCAGCCCCACGCCGCGAGCCGAAGGTCCGTTCGCGCCTCGTTGCGGAGCATCAGCGCCGCCAGGGCGATCCGGTGCTGGGCGGCAGCACGCGCGCGCCGATCATGACGGCTTATCGGCAGCAGGCGCTGGCCTGCGCCTCGGAGCTTGCGGCAGGCCCGCGGAGGGTGAGCGAGTTGCGCCAACGCTGTCCCGATGCCGGCAAGATCATGCTTAACAATGTGTATGGCTGGTTCGAACGCACCGAACGGGGAATCTACGGGCTGACGGAAGCGGGCCACGCGGCGCTGAAACGCTGGCCACAGCAGCGGGTTGCGGATGTTGCCGGTGTCGCGTCACCACCCTGACACCCAACCGGTGCATAGCTGAGATGCCACACCGATTTCATATTGCAATGCAACATAGACGGCACTAGGTATCCCGGCATCGAAACGAGGCCGTTATGAACGCAGACTGGAATACCAAATATGGCACGCGGCGCGTGCGCCACGATCCGCCGACCCTGGACGAGGCGATCTTCGCCGCCGTCGGCATCACCGATGATCAGGAGCAGCAGGCCGAGATCGCCGCAGCCCTGATGGGCATGCCGCTTGATGTCGTCCAGGCCGAGGTCAAGAAACAGGTTCGCACCAACAGCCGCATCACCTCGACCCGCGTGATCGCCGGCGAACAGGGTGCGCAGCGCTCGGTGGTGGTCGAACGCCGTGTCGTGCGCCGCTTCGGCAACGACAAGCGCACCGGCACCTGAAGGCTTAGTTCCCTATTTCCAATACAAAAGCGGACCGGTTTTGCCGGTCCGCTTTTTGATTCCAGTCGGCTTTTTCAGGTCAGGCGGCGCGATTGCCATAGATGCTGGAAATGATCTTCCAGCAGGTCGAGTTGAAGCTGATAAGAGCGCGGCCGGCCGCGAATGGCGAGGCCGCGAGATCAGCGAGCTCGTCCTCAGGCGCCTTGGCGAGATCGATCGTACCGGTCGATTCGCCATGACGGAATTGCAGATGCGCCCCGAACTTCCTGGCGAGCGCGCGCATTGCGTGATTCTCGGCACCGGTTGTAATGCGCAGGCGCTTGTAGCCTTTCCAGCGCGCTTCCGCGATCAAACGGCTGAACAGCACGGTGCCGACGTTCTGGCGCCGCGCCGAGGCTTCCACGCTGAAGGCGACCTCGGGCAGCGAATCGCCCTCTGGCGGATGCAGCTCGGCCGCACCGCGGACCACGCCATCGACGATGTAGGCGACGATCACGGTGCCGTCCTCGGCACAGCGCGCGGCGTAACGCTCGATAAAACTGTCGTCGAGAAAACCGTTGAAGCGGTCGTGCCGGCTTTCGGCATCGAGCCTCAGCAGATGATCGCGCAAGAGCGGCAATTCTTCCTGCTGGCTCAAGGTCCGCACGTAGCCCTGGACGGACTTCGGGCGGCTGGTTACTTCAAGTCCAAAATCTGCTGCGAGTGACAAGTCAAAACTCCTCTTGGTGTCCCTCGAGGAGGCGTTCGAATCCCTAGGCCTCCAATATTGTGCATCGCAACAAACTTTTCAAGACGGGAACCTGCCCAAGTTTCGGGCATTGGAGGCGACTAATTCGTTAATAAAATCAAGCCCCCGTATTCATACGAGGACCAGCTGGGTCTGCGTCACCACGGCGATCAGCTTGCCGTCCTCGGTCTCCAGCCGGGTGGTCCAGACCTGGGTGCGCCGGCCTCTGTGGATTGGGGTAGCGGTCGCGATCACCGTGGTTCCCTCCTTGGCCCCGCCGATGAAATTGGTCTTGCTCTCGAGCGTGGTCGTGCCCTTGGCGTCCTCCGGCAGATTGATCACGGTGGCCGCCGCGCCGACGGAATCGGCCAGCGCCATCACCGCGCCTCCGTGAATCGTGTGATGAAGTGTGCAGAGATCGGGCCTGACCATCATCCGCGCCACCACGCGATCCTTTCCGGCTTCGACGAACTCGACGCCCTTGAGTTCGGCAAACGGCATCTTCATTGCTTTAAGTTTCTCGAGCGGCGTCATCGGATCTCCTCCCAAATCATTCTGCTCTCAGGGTGAATTGCTCCGCGCGGCAAAGCAATGACGTCCGAGGTAATCGCCGCCGTGACATTCGGCTCTGCAGCGCATCGCCGAGAGGCGCTGCGCTGCGTCCGGGGCACGGGCCCCCTCACGTCACCGCATTCACCACCTGATATTCTGGCCGCCGCCAAATCTCGCCCGCGATCACCTCCTCCATGATCTCGGCCGCCCGCATGATCTCGCTCTCGCCGATATACAGCGGCGCGATGCCAAATCGCATGATGTCAGGCGCGCGGAAATCGCCGATGACGCCACGGGCGATGAGGGCCTGCATCGCGGCATAGCCGCCGTCGAAAGCAAAGGAGACCTGAGACCCGCGGCGCTCATGGGTGCGCGGTGTAACGAGCTTCAAGGACGGACAGCGGCGTTCGACCTCGGCAATCAGGAGATCGCCGAGCGCCAGCGAACGCGCGCGGACTTCTCTGATATCGACACGGTCCCAGATATCGAGCGAGGCCTCCAGCGCTGCCATTGCCAGCACCGGCGGCGTGCCGACGCGCATGCGCTCGACGCCGCCTGCGGCCGCATAGGCAAGCTCGAACGCGAACGGCTTTGCGTGTCCCATCCACCCCGACAAAGCGGCGCGCACGCTGTCGGCGTGGCGCGGCGCGACGTAGAGAAAGGCCGGCGCGCCGGGGCCGGCGTTGATGTATTTGTAGGTGCATCCGGCGGCGAAATCAGCGCCGGTACCCGCAAGGTCAACCGGCAGCGCACCGGCCGAATGCGCGAGGTCCCAGACCGTGACGATGCCAAGCGCATGCGCTCTTGCGGTCAGCTTCGCCATGTCGTGGCGGCGTCCGCTGCGGTAGTCGACCTCGGTGATGTAGAGCACCGCGATCTCCTCCGACAACGAAGCCTCGATCTGCTCCGGCGCTACCAGGCGCAGTTGATGGCCACGGCCGAACGTCGCGATCAGGCCTTCGGCCATGTAGAGGTCGGTCGGAAAATTGCCGGTGTCTGACAGGACGACCTTGCGCGATGCGTTCATGTCAAGCGCGGCGGCGAGCGCCTGATAGACCTTGAGCGACAGCGTATCTCCGACCATGACGGAGCCGGCTTCCGCACTGATCAGCCGCGCGATGCGATCGCCGACGTGGCGCGGTTGGGCATACCAGCCCGCCGTATTCCATGCGCGGATCAACTCATCACCCCACTCGGCGGTGATGACGCGGCTGACGCGCTCGGCGACACCAAGCGGCAACGCGCCGAGCGAATTGCCGTCGAGATAGATCACACCGTCCGGCATATGGAACAGCGCTTTGGTGTCGTCGTAGACGCGAAGCTTGGTCATGAAAATCTCTACAGGATCGTGCGCACGCGCCAGAGTTCGGGAAACAGTTCGACCTCCAGCATCCGCTTGAGGTAGCTGACGCCGCCGGTGCCGCCGGTGCCGCGCTTGAAGCCGATAACGCGCTCGACCGTCGTCACATGGTTGAAGCGCCAGCGCCGGAAATAATCCTCGAAATCGACCAGCTTTTCGGCGAGCTCATAGAGCATCCAGTGCGTTTCCGGCGCCTCGTAGACGATACGCCAGGCCTGCAGCACACCTTCATTGAAGCTATGAGTTTCGCGAACATCGCGCGCCAGCACCGCCGCGGGCATCTTGAGCCCGTTGCGGTCGGCGAGCCGCAGCACCTCGTCATAAAGGCTCGGGGTCGCGAGTTCGGTTTCGAGCAGCTGCGTGGTTTCCAAATCGTGCGCGTGCGGCTTGAGCATGGCGTGGTTGCGATTGCCGAGCAGGAATTCGATCAACCGGTATTGCCGCGACTGGAAGCCTGAGGACTGGCCAAGCTGCGAGCGGAAGCGCGTATACTCGCTGGGCGTCATGGTGCGCAGCACGTCCCAGGCGCCGTTGAGCTGCTCGAAGATGCGCGACATCCGTGCCAGCATCTTCATTGCAGGCTGCACCTCGTCCTTCGCGATCGAACGGCGTGCGGCGCTGAGCTCGTGGATGGCGAGCCGCATCCACAGTTCGGTGGTCTGATGCTGGATGATGAACAGCATCTCGTCATGCGCTTCCGACAGCGGATGCTGCGCGCCGAGGATCGCGTCCAGCGCCAGATAGCTTCCGTAGGACATGCGCCGGGCGAAATCGGTCTCGGCGCCTTCGCTTGCGGGATCGTATTGGCTGGACGTCATGGCAGGCCCTTTCAATCGATCTTTGAGGCCCCGTCAGTCGAGGCCGATCAGGCGCGCGGTGATTGGCGACGACGGGTCCTTGAGGGCGTCGATCACGGTGAAATGGTTCAGCCCGGGATCGACGACAAGACGAGTCGGCACGTCGAATCCAGTCCAGACATTGGCCATCAGATCGGACTGGCGGATGAATTCGGGTCGCTCGTTGCCACCGACCCAGGCGGTCACGGGCGAAGGCCCGCGCGGCAGATGCAGCGCCGCGCTTTCCAGCGTCGCCTCCTCCATCGTCATGCGCAGGGTGTCGTTCATCCTGGTCTTGAGCAGTGGACGCAGATCGTGCAGGCCGCTGATCGAAAGCGTGCCGGCGATGCGGTCGGCGACGGCCGGCTCCAGCCGGCTGTCGTCGCACAGCATGCGCGTGACGAGATGGCCGCCGGCGGAATGGCCGGCGAGCCGGATCGGACCCGCGACGAGCGAGGCCGCCTTGGCGGTCGCCGTGGTGATTTCTGCCGTAATGTCGGAGATGCGCGCGGCCGGCGTCAGCGTGTAGCTTGGCAGTGCCACGGTCCAGCCGTGATGCCGCGCGCCTTCGGCGAGATCAGTCCATGCCGACTTGTCGAAGCGCATCCAATAGCCGCCGTGGACGAACACGACGAGGCCCTTGCTGTCGCCGTCGGGCAGGACGAGGTCGAGCCGCTGGCGCTCGCCGGCGCCATAGGCGATGTCAGCGCGAAACTTCTTAAGCCCGGCGCGATAAGCCGCCGCCCGCTCCGCCCACAGCGCCGGTATCTTGTCCGAGCCCGGGATATGGGCCGAATTGGCATAAGCGTCATCCCAATCGCGCATCGTGCTTCCTCGACGGACTCAAGGCCATCTGGACCTGGCGCCAGTCTGCCACCGGCGCGGGCGGCATCCTAGTCTTTCTTTTAAGCTTAAAGGATTTTGAACGCCGGTGGATTGGGCAATCCCCGTCATTGCGAGCGCAGCGACTTGTCCGCCGAAGCTTTAGCGAAGGCGGAAGCAAATCCAGACTGTCTCCGCGGTGACAGACTGGATTGCTTCGTCGCAAGGGCTCCTCGCAATGACGGCGGAAGGCCCCTAGCCCTTCTCCACCCCGCACCAATTCGCGATGAATAGCGCCATTGCCTTGGTCGTCTTCTTAAGCGAGTCCAGATCGACATATTCATTGAAGCCGTGCATCTCGCCGCCGCTCGCGCCGAAGCACAGGCTCGGGATGCCGTGATTGAGGCCGTAAAAGCGGGTGTCGGTGAGCGCGGTGAAGACGAGATCTTCGACTGCGCCGCCATAGACGGTGTTGAAGGCCTTGCCGAACGCCGCCTCAGGCGCGGCGGCGTCGGTCAGCTCATAGCCTTCCGACAAAAAGCCCGACCATTCGACCTCCGGGGGATTGTTGGCGAGGAAGCGGTGGTTGCGCGCGGCAGCCGCAACGCAGGCCATGATCTCCTTCTGGTGATCGGCGATCGACCAGCCCGGCAACACGGCGATCCGGCAATCGACGTCGCACCAGGCCGGCACGCTGGAGGCCCAGTCGCCGCCCTTGATGATGCCGGGGTTGAAGTTGATGGGATGGTTCAGCGTCTTGAAGTGACGATCGGCTTTCGCGCGCTCGTTCCACTCGATCTCGAGTTTTTGCAGCGCCTGGATCAAATGATAGGCCGCCATGATTGCGTTCGCGCCGGAGCCGGCGAAGGCGACATGGGTCGGATGGCCCTTCACGCGCAGGCGGAACCAGATCACGCCGACCTGCGAGCGCACCATCTTGCCGCCGGTCGGCTCAGGAATGAAGCAAGCATCGGCACGATAGCCGCGTTGAAGCGTCGAGAGCGCGCCGACGCCTGTGCTCTCCTCCTCGATCACGGACTGGAAGTGAATCCGCGCCGTAGGCTTGAGGCCTGCGGCCTTGATCGCATCGAGCGCGGAGAGCGCTGCGATGGTGCCCGACTTCATGTCGCAGGCGCCGCGACCGAACATCTTGCCGTCCTCGATGACGGGCGAGAACGGCGGGGTGTCCCACAGTTCCAGCGGCCCGGCCGGTACGACGTCGCAATGACCCTGGAGGATCAGCGATTTGCCCGCCTCGGTTTTGGGCCGGTACGTGCCGACCACAGTGCGCGCCTTCGAAAAATCGTGCTCGATGGGCCCGAAGCCGCGCAGATCCTTGAGGTCGTCGACATTGATGTGCCAGTCGTCGACCTCGTAGCCGCGCGCGCGCAGGAGGTCGCCGATCATGTCCTGGCAAGGCCCTTCCGCCCCGCGCGTCGAGGGGATAGCGACGAAATCGCGGGTTGTCGCGAGCTGGGCTTCGAAGCCGGCATCGACGGCGTCAAGAATCCTCTGCTGCGTTTCGGCATTCATCAGGCAACTCCAATCGGGCATTGAGATCATCGATGGAGCGCAAGCTAACCGATTTCAGCCGTTCGGGTACTCTGCAAAATAGGCATCCCGCAATGCATCTTCGAGCAGCCGGCCTTCCGAATAGCCGTTCAGTGTCGCTGGCCGGCTGACGCCGTCGAGCAGCCGCGGGCAAGGCTCCGGCGCGCCGAGCACGGTGCGTACCGGGATGCGCTCGGCATAGATCGGCAGCGCATAGTCCTCTTCATCGTCGGCCACACCCTTGGCCCGGATTTTCGCGGAGGCTTCCTCGATCTCCATCGCGATAAAGGAGGTCGCCTTGATCTCCTGCGTGTTGCTCGCCCGCAGGCTTGCGGTGCGATCGGGGAAGAAGCGGTCGACCATCGCGATAACCGCGCGTTCTTTCTCCTCGGGATCGGTGACGAGATAGGCGGTGCCGAACGCCATCACGGCGCGGTAGTCGGCGGAGTGATTGAACCCGCAGCGCGCCAGCACCATGCTGTCGAGATGGGCGACGGTCAGGCACACACGCTCCCCCCGGGTCTGGTTGCGCAGCATGCGGCTGGCGCTCGAGCCATGCCAATACAGCTTCGTCCCTTCGCGCCAGAAGAAGGTCGGCGTGCAATAGGGTTGGCCGTCGATCGCATAGGAGACGTGGCAGAGCATCGAGGAATCCAGGATGCGATGAACGGTGTCGTGATCGTAGAAGCCGCGGTCGTGACGGCGCTTCACCTGGTTGCGCGCGGACGTCGGATAGGAATTTGGGCTCTCGGTCTGGCTCACGGCCGCTCCTGTCGGATTGGATCACTTCCAGCGCAGTTGTAGCCGCGGATTTGGTCTGCGATAGTGCCAATTCCATGGAAAAAATTCCGACCAATTCTGTCCCCTCGCCGGCCAAAGCCGAGCTGCCGCTCGACCTCGCAGGCCCGCACATCACGGCCGGCGCTTCGTCGGCGCACCGGCTGTACCAGGCGCTGTGCGAGATGATCGTCGGCGGCCTGGTGAAACCCGGCGAGCCGCTGCCGCCGTCGCGCACGCTGGCCAAGCAGACAGGCTTTCGGCGCAATGCCGTCGTCACCGCCTATGAGCGGCTGATCGCCGACGGCTTTGCCGATGCCACCGTCGGCTCCGGCACCTTCGTTGCCACGCGCATCCCCGCGCGCGCGGCCGAGCCGAAGCGGCCGAAGATCTTCGTGGAAGCGCCCGGGCAAGGCGCGTTTTCGCTCGGCTGCACCCATATTGACGCGCGCGCAGTGCAGCGTTTCCGGGCCTTTGTCGGCCGCCGCATGCGCGCCTTCGGCGCGGAGCATCTGCACTATGGCGACCCCCGCGGCAGCCGCGAGCTGCGTGCGGCGATCGCCGATCATCTGTTGTCGGCGCGGGGCCTGCGCTGTGATCCCGATCAGATCATGCTGACGTCGGGCACGCTGCACGCGCTGCGCATCGTGCTGAGCGCGATCCTGAAGTCCAACGACCAGGTCTGGTGCGAGGACCCAGGTTATCCCGCCGCGCGCAAGACTATCGCGCATTGCGGCTATCGTGCCGTGTCCGTGCCCGTCGACGCGCACGGCATGCGGATCGCCAGAGGCCGCGCGGCGGCGCCGTCCGCGCGCGCAGCCTATGTGACGCCGTCGCACCAGTTTCCGCTGGGTGTGCAGATGTCGATGCCGCGGCGGCTCGAGCTGCTGGACTGGGCCAGGCAGGCCGGCGCCTTCGTGCTGGAAGACGATTACGACAGCGAATTCCGTTACGACGGCGCGCCGCTGATGTCGCTGGCCGGCATCGATCACCTCCAGCGTGTGATCTACATGGGCACGTTCGCCAAGACGTTGTTTCCGGGCCTGCGGATCGGCTATTGCGCCCTGCCCGAGCGCTTGATTGCGGATGTCACCGCAGCGCGGGCCGCGCTCGACCGCTTTCCCGGCACGCTGATGGAGGCCGCGGTGGCCGACATGCTCAATTCCGGCGCCTTCGCGGCCAACCTGAAGCGCGTGCGCAAGCTCTACCGCGAGGCGCGCGACGCGCTGGCCGGGACGCTCGAAGCCGTATCCGGCGGCGTGCTGTCGGTGCCGGTCCCATCACAGGGCCTGCATCTTGTCGCCCGCTTCGATCCCTCGGTCGACCTGCTGGTGGCGGCAGAAGCCAAGCAGGCCGCCGGCGCCGAAGGCTGGCTGTTGGCCGACACCTATTCACGCTCACGTCCACTGCCCGGTTTCGTGCTGGGATTTTCCGGCCACGCGGTTCCGAAGCTCGTGGCATCCGCCGCGCGGCTCGCGCAGGAATCGCGAGCAGCCGTGCGTGCAAGGCGCAAGCCGGCCCGGCGCGCATGACGAACGTTCACTATGAGAATCGGCTGCCGGTCCCTACATTGCGGCACCGATGCCGGGAGCTCACACCATGCTGCTACGCCGTGCGACTTGCCTCTCGCTCATGATCTTCATCGCACTTGCCGCGACGGCGCGCGCAGGCACGGTCGGACGCGAGCAGGACATCGTCGATCTCAAGCTCGGCCAGCGCGTGCAAGTGGACGACGGAACTTGTCCCGCCGGACAAGTCAAGGAAGTGCGCGGCGCCAAGATGACCGACAAGGGCATCGCACGGACCAGCACCTGCGTGTCGCGGTTTGGTCCGAAATCAAAGCGATGAGCGCTACTTCGCCGGATCGAACATGCATTGCAGGGTCGGCTTGGCGATCTTGGTGAAGGTCGGGCCGATTTCGGTCTGCTTTGCGGCCGGCACCCAGTCGGTCTCGATCGTCGGCACCCCGGTCTCGCTGATGCCGCGCAGCAGGGCCTCGCGGAGATCGCGATCCTCGACGACGGCGGCAGCATGATCGTGCAGGCAGCCGCAGACCTCTTCCGGATGCTCCCACCGTCCGAGCATGCGCGGCGCACATTGCCTCACGAACTCAGTACGGGGATCGGGTAATCTTGAGGGAGAGCGCACCTGCGCCTGAACGGCACTGATCGTCAGAAGGGATATGAACGCCGCAGCGAAAGCACGAACAAGCATGATGGCCTTTATCGGCTGATTTTTCTTGTTGACGATCAGAAGCGCGCGGCAACCACGATCGGCTGCGGCGCCGGGGTCATGATCGGCGAGCCGCTGTACTGGAAAGTACCGATGCCCGGGACATTGCCATCCGGCGAGCCTGCGAACGAGGAGCCGGCGAGCACGAAACCAAAAGCAAGAATGAGGCTAAGCGTGCGCATGAACTTCTCTCCGAATTCGGTGGCCGGCGTGCGCCGTCGTCGTTGTGAGGTTGATAACCATGGGCGGTTTCGCGCGTGATGCGCCAAAGCCGGAAAATGGTTTCATCTCCGTGAGAATTGTTTCGTCCGGCTCGCGGCGACGACATATTCGACGGAAAATCTCAATCTTTTCAGATGGGTCGTGCGGCAGCGCAAAGTGATTTGACGGGTTCCGGGCGAGATCGGATGCGCGCCGGAACGCTGGCGCCGTCATGATCCCGCCTCACACCCTTCACATGCGTTTTACGTTTTTCTGCTGAAGAGAAGCCGAACGAAGGCTGCGTGCTGTCGAACCGGGGGCGCTTCGACTGCGACCCAAGCTATCGAGACCGAGGACGCCCGGGCATCGCCGAGCGCGTTCATGCGAGGAACGGCCATCATGACGGCGCAGAATCGCGCAACGGCGCGCGATGCGGACCAACGAACGGACCGCCGGGAGCAACGACCTGTTCACAGCAGCGCCAATTCGCCTGGCGAAATGGCGCTGCAATCAAGTCGTGGGTTTGAGGCGACGCCGCAGTCATTCGTGCGGCTGACCGGCTCGCATCTTGCAAAACCGCGCGCCAGCCGCGCTGACATCACCGAGTGAACGCAAACCCCTCAGTGAGTGAACGCAAGAGCGTCACTGAGTGAAGAACTCTCCGCACTTCTGGACATTGGCGTCTGCCGGTCCCCACGGCATGACCGGCACGGTCGAGGTCGAGTTCTTCGGCGAACCCTCGATCAGCCTGTCCGAATAGACCATGTAGACCAGCACGTTGCGCTTGGCGTCACAGCCGCGCACGATCTGCATTTTCTTGAAGAACAGCGAGCGTCGCTGGTGGAACATGTCGTCGCCCTGCTCCATCTTGTTCTTGAACTTGATCGGGCCGACCTGACGGCAGGCGAGCGAAATGTCCGAGACCTCCTCGGCAAGACCCAGCCAGCCCTTGAAGCCGCCCTTCTCCGGCACCGTGAAATGACAGGCCACGCCCTCGACTTCAGGGTCGTCGAGGCCATAGGTCGCAAGCTTGTCGTTCGGGCTCATCCATTTGAACACCGTCGAGCGGCGGAAGATCAGATCCGGCTCGTCCGCGGCGAAGGCGGACGCTGCCGGCACGGTCAGCGCCAGGAGGAATAAAGCGAGGCCTTTCAAGCGGATGCTGGAAAGACCGGGGAAACGAGATGACATGAAGTTCTCCAGTAACAAGTCCCAGCAATGTAGGCATCGGGCGACCGATCAGGAAGACGGCCGGCCAGCCGACGCGGCCGCCGTTTACCGCTCCGTGAGGCTTTTTTGCTACGCTTTGGACAAAAGTAGCTGATCGCAGAACCGCCGTGCTGGTGAACGCGTATCCCCTCTGAGAGACTAACATCTGATTTGGATTATGGATTCGATGATGAACAGCGTGAACGGGTCTGGTTTTTCTGCCAAGCCGGCGCGATTTTGGCAGGTCGCCATTTTGACGGCGGCAGGTGCGATCGGCACGGCGAGCCAGGCGGATGCAGCATTCTATTACTGGACGGATTATTCCGACGGGTCCTACGGGCGCCAGGAGCGCCATCCCGAAGTCCCGCGCCAGAAGCCGCAGAAGCGCGGTGCGGCCGTCAAGAAAGACCTTGTTGCCGAAAAGGAAGCCGGCACGAAACCGCAAGGTCCTCTGGTCATCGTCGTCTCGATCGACCGGCAGAGGGTCACGGTCTACGACACCAACGGCGTGTTCGCGGAATCCCCGGTGTCGACGGGTATGAAGGGCCATTCGACGCCGATGGGTGTGTTCAGCGTCATCCAGAAGCACAAATTTCACCACTCCAACATCTATAGCGGCGCGCCGATGCCGTACATGCAGCGGATCACCTGGTCGGGCGTTGCCATGCATGCCGGCGTGCTGCCGGGTTATCCGGCCTCGCATGGCTGCATCCGCATGCCGATGGCGTTCGCTGTGAAGATGTGGAACTGGACCAGGATGGGCGCGCGCGTGATAGTTTCGCCGGGCCAGATGTCGCCGCAGAACTTCTCACATCCGCTGCTTGCCTCGCTGCGCGTGCCGCTCCAATCCGCGGCCAGCCTCGAGCCGCAGACCAATGCCGGCGACAAGGCCGACAAGGTCGCTGCCAATACCGGAGCCGCCGCAGCAAACCCGGCCGAAACGAAGACCGCCAGCGCCGACGGCGTGCTCGAGCTGCGCTCGTCGGTCGGCCACACCGTCATGTCGGACGTGACCACCGGATATGTCCCGGCCCGCGAGGAGGCGGCGGCATCGGTCGACCAGACCGAGACAACGGCAAAGCCCGAGACCAACACCGCTGAGGCGGCGGACGCGGCCAAGCCCCAGGCCGGAGACGCCGCGCTGCCCGCGAACACTGAAGCGAAGCCTGTCGACGCCGCGGAAGCGCCGAAGGCCGAAACCGCCAAGCCTGAACCGGCCAAGTCCGAACCCGCGAAGACGCCCGATGCGCCGGTCATGGCACCAGCGCAGGCGGCGACGCCCGAGGTCAAGAAGGACGAAACCCGCGTTGCCGATCCGGCGCCCGTGGCAAAACCCGACGCGCCCAAGCGGGCGGGCCAGATCGCGGTCTTCATCAGCCGCAAGGATTCCAAGCTCTACGTCCGGCAGAACTTTGCGCCGCTGTTCGAGGTGCCTGTCACGATCGCTGCGAGCGATCGGCCGCTCGGCACGCATGTCTTCACCGCCGAAGTCGACAAGACGGATTCCAATGCGCTGCATTGGTCGGTGGTGTCCTTGCCAGTGTCCGTCCGCTCTGCCGCACGCGAAGATAACGTCCGCCTGACAGTCCGCCAGCGTGGCGCGGCCGTGATTCCCGTCGCTGCCAAGCCTGTGGTCACGCCGGACAGCCCGGCCGAGGCGCTCGACCGCGTCTCGATCCCAGCCGACACGATCGCAAGGATCAACGAAATGCTGACATCAGGCGGCTCGATCATCGTCTCCGATCAGGGCATCAACCAGGGCGAGACTGGCGAAGGCACCGACTTCATAGTCCGCCTGTACTAAGCGCTTCATCGCGTCAGATAACGCGGTGTTGACGACGCCGCTCGCGCCGAGGGGGTAACATCCGCCCCGGATCATTTCGGGGGACGCCGTCATGATGAACCGCAGGACCATGCTCATCGCCGCCTTTGCTGGCACGCTGGCGCCGGCGACGCGTGCACTGGCGGATGGCGGCATGAGCCGAATCTCCGCCTATGCCTTCTCTTTCCCGGCATTGTCAGGCGACGACATCCGCCTTGCGGCATTCACCGGCAAGCCACTGCTGGTGGTCAACACCGCTTCGCTCTGCGGTTACACGCCGCAATATGCCGGCCTGCAAGACATCTGGGGCGAGTTTCGCGAACGCGGCCTCACCGTCATTGGCGTACCCTCCAACGACTTCGGCGGACAGGAGCCCGGCGGCACCAGCGAGATATCGGAAACCGCCCACCACCAATACGGCGTTACCTTCCCTATTGCCGCCGTGGTCGGTGCGAAGGCGCATCCGTTTTACAAATGGGCGGCAGAGGCGCGCCCGCGAGAAGTTCCGCGCTGGAACTTCCACAAATATCTGATTGGCCGGGACGGCTATATTGCCGATGTCTTTGCATCGACGGTCGAGCCGGCCGACACCCGGATCAAGACAGCAATCGCCAAGGCGTTGGCCGACACTTGACGCCACGCGTCCCCAACCCGGTTGGGCACAATTGGGCTGGCGCGCCAAACAGCCGTTGCAATGGCGAGGGCCCACCATCTAGGCTAGGATCGTTAGGGGCAGGATGGTTTTGCCGGAGGCGAAAAGCCGCGGCGGAACAACGGGATCAATCTCGAGGACAACACCATGCGTGTGGCGGCAGGACTGATTTTGGCAAGCGCGATGTCTCTGGCGATGACGGGTGCGGCATGGTCGCAGACCCCGGCTGCGAAGCCCGCTGTCGCGACGCAGGCCGCACCGGCGGCAACACCGGCTGCGGCTGCGGCCGCTGCAGCTCCCGCACCCGCTCCTGCAGCAGCCGCCGCGCCGGCGGGGTTCGTCAATCCTCCCCCGCCTAAACAGGCGCCGCAGCCCGCGCGCGCAGCCTGCAACACGCCGGGCGCGCTCGGGGTCGCCCGCACCGTCGAGATCGATACCACGGGCGGTCCCGGTTTCGGCTTCGAGCATTTCAAGGAGCTCGACTTCCTGCGCGACAAGGAGGTCGTGCTGACCTTCGACGACGGCCCATGGCCTAAGAACACGCCCGCGGTGCTGAAGGCGCTCGCTGACGAGTGCACCACCGGCATCTTCTTCTCCATCGGCAAGCACGCGACCTACGAGCCGGAGATCCTCAAGCAGGTCTACGCGGCCGGTCACACCGTGGGCACCCACACCTGGTCGCACGCCAACCTCAACAACAAGAAGCTCACGGAAACGCAGCGCAAGGAGGAGATCGAGAAGGGCCTTTCCGCGGTGAAATGGGCGCTCGGCGGCATTTCGCCCTCGCCGTTCTTCCGCTTCCCGGCGCTCCAGCATCCGCCGGAGATGGTCACCTATCTCGGCAACCGCAACACGGCGATCTTCTCCTGCGACATCGACTCCTTCGACTTCAAGGCCTCGAAGCCCGAGAAGGTGATCGAGACCGTCATGAAGAAGCTCGACAGCAAGGGCAAGGGCATCATCCTGATGCACGACTTCCAGAAGCACACTGCGGAAGCGCTGCCCGAATTGCTGAAGCGCCTGAAGGCCGGCGGTTACAAGGTGGTGGCGATGCGCGCCAAGTTCCCGGCTTCGACGCTGCCGGAATACGACCAGGAGCTGCTCAAGGACGTCAAGCTGCCGACGGTGAGCAACCGGCCGGTCAACAGCGTCGTGACGACGGTTTCCGAATAGCCCGCGCCATTGTCCTTTCGCATCGAAGGCTACGTCATCATCTCCGCGGACGGCATGCTCGCCGACGCGGCGCATGTCATGCCCGACAGCCTGAAGTTCGAAGGCGACAAGCTGTTCTTCGAGCAGGCGCTCGATCGCGCCGCGCTGATCGTGCACGGCCGTCACTCGCACGAGCAGCAGCCGAATTCACCCAAGCGCAAGCGCCTGATCCTGACCCGCAAGATCAAGGCGTTGACCGTCGATCCCGAGATGCCGAACGCGACCTTGTGGAATCCGGCTCACGCCAGCTTCGAGGACGCCTGCGCGTTCGCCGATGTCGCTTCCGGCACCGTCGCAATCATCGGCGGCCCCGTCGTGTTCGACATGTTCATGGACCGCTACGACACGTTCTGGCTGTCGGAAGCTCCGCATCTGCAGCTGCCCGGCGGCGAAGGCTGTTTTGTCGAAGTACCGGGGCGTACGCCTCAGGAGGTGCTGGCCTCACACGGGATGAAGCCGGGCGCGCCGTATCTGCTCGACGCCGCACATGACGTGACTGTCACGCCGTGGCGCAGGACGTAGTGGTTGACCGTCACACGTCCCCGTAGGCCGCCTCGGCCGGACGCGTGGCGCGGCCGTAGCCCATGATCATGAACAGCGCGCCGATGATCGACAGGTTCTTGAGCGCGTCGACCAGCATCTTGGCGTTGTCGGGCGGCACCTGGTTCCAGAAGTCGTCGAACAGGAAGGTCGCGACCGCGAGAAAGACGATCATCAGCATCGCGAAGAAGCGCGCGCCGAAATTCAGCGCGATCATCACCCCCGCGATGATCTCGAGCGCGCCGATCGCAATCGCCAGCAGCTGCGGCGTGGTCATTGCCGTCGCCGTCTCGATCTGCTTGGCGTAAGGCGCAATCATGTCGGGCACCACGACCTTGGCGGCGATGAAATCAACGGTCGCCTGCATGGCAAACAGTCTTGCCGCACCCGTGTAGATGAACAGCACGGCGAACAGGATCCGCCCGAAAGTCACGAACGCTGGCATGATCGGCCTCTTTGCTCAGGCTTTTGAAACCGGATTTTTGCGAAAGCACTGAGGGATTATGGAGAGTCATTCGCCGGTTTACAAACGGGGAAATGGCGAAAGTCGTTTTGAAAGCATTGAAGCGCCGACGCGCGGCAAGTGCGCTCCCTCGCCCCACTGTGGGGCGAGGTGAAGAGCCCGCCCCTACGTAAACAACGTCGGCTGCTGCCGCGACGCGCGCTCCTGCGCTTCCACCACAGCCACTGCGGTCATGTTGAGGATGCCTCGCGCGGTCACCGACGGGGTGAGGATGTGGGCCGGGCGCGCCGGGCCGATCAGGATTGGGCCGACGGGAAGCGCGTCCGCCAGAGACTTGATCATCTGGTAGGCGACGTTGGCGGTGTCGAGGCTTGGCATGATCATGATGTTGGCCTCGCCCTCGAGGTTCGAGTGCGGCAGCACCATTTTGCGCGCGGCGGCCGAGAGCGCGGTGTCGCCCTGCATCTCGCCGTCGGCCTCGAGCTCCGGATGCTTCTCCTTCAGGAGCTGGGTCGCGCGGCGCATCTTGCGCGAGGATTCGGTGTCGTAGCTGCCGAAATCCGAATGCGAGACGAAGGCGATCTTCGGCTTGATGTTGAAGCGTTGGACGTGGACCGCCGCGAGCGAGGCGATCTCGGCGAGCTCTTCGGCGCTCGGATTGGGCCGCACCTGGGTGTCGGCGATGAAGAAGGCGCCCTTGCTCGTGATCAGCAGCGCAAGCGCCGCATAGTCGCTGATCCCCGGCGTGAACCCGACGATCTCGCGGACATGGCGCAGATGGCTCATGTAGCGGCCCTCGACGCCGCAGAGCATGGCGTCCGCCTCTCCGCGCACCACCGCGAGCGCCGCGATGACGGTGTTGTTGGTGCGCACCACCGTGCGCGCCGCATCCGGGGTCACGCCGCGGCGACCGGCGACCTCGACATAGGATTGCACGTAGGAGCGGTAGCGCGGATCGTCCTCGGGATTGACGAGGTCGAAGTCCTTGCCGGCCTTGATCGACAGGCCGAAGCGCTTGATGCGCGCCTCGACCACCGACGGACGTCCGACCAGGATCGGCGTCGCCAGCTTTTCTTCCAGCACCACCTGGGTCGCGCGCAGCACGCGCTCGTCCTCGCCTTCGGCGTAGATCACCCGCACCGGCTGGGTCTTGGCCTTGGCGAACATCGGCTTCATGACGAGGCCGGAGCGGAACGCGAAGCGCTCGAGCAGCGCGGTGTACTCGTCGAAATTGGTGATGGGCCGGGTCGCAACGCCCGATTCCATCGCGGCCTTCGCCACCGCCGGCGCGATGCGCAGGATCAACCTCGGATCAAAAGGACTCGGGATCAGCGAGCCCGGGCCAAACCCTTGCGTCTCGCCGGTATCGAAGCCTTGCGCGACCGCATCGGACGGCGCCTCGCGCGCGAGCTGCGCGATGGCCTCGACGGCGGCGTGCTTCATCTCCTCGTTGATGGCGCTGGCACCGACATCGAGCGCGCCGCGGAAGATGAAGGGAAAGCACAGGACGTTGTTGACTTGGTTCGGAAAATCGGAGCGGCCGGTGCAGATCATGGCGTCGGGACGCACCTTGCGCGCCTCCTCCGGCATGATTTCCGGCGTCGGATTCGCGAGCGCCATGATGAGCGGCTTGTCGCCCATCGCCTTGGCCATCTCGGGCTTGAGCACGCCCGGTGCGGAGAGGCCGATGAAGATGTCGGCGCCGCCGATCACGTCGGCGAGCGTGCGCTTGTCGGTCTTCTGCGCATAGACCGCCTTCCAACGGTCCATCGTGGTGTTGCGGCCTTCGTGAACAAGGCCGTCGATGTCGCAGACCCAGATATTCTTGCGCTGCGCGCCCATCGACACCAGCAGGTTCAGTGTCGCGAGCGCTGCGGCCCCTGCCCCCGATGCCACGATCTTGACGTCCGACAGATTCTTGCCGTTCAGGCGCAGGCCGTTGGTGATCGCGGCGGCGACGATGATCGCGGTGCCGTGCTGGTCGTCGTGGAAGACCGGGATCTTCATGCGCTCCTTGAGCTGCGCCTCGATCTCGAAGCATTCCGGTCCGCGGATGTCCTCGAGATTGATGCCGCCGAAGGTCGGCTCCAGCGCGGCCACCGTCTCGACCACGCGCTCGATGGTGTCGGCAGCGATCTCGATGTCGAACACGTCGATGCCGGCGAATTTCTTGAACAGGACCGCCTTGCCCTCCATCACCGGCTTCGAGGCCAGCGGGCCGATATTGCCGAGGCCGAGCACGGCGGTGCCGTTCGAAACCACGGCGACCAGATTGGAGCGGATCGTCAGCGTCGCCGCTTCCGCCGGGTTCTTGGCGATCTCCATGCAGGCGGCGGCGACGCCGGGAGAATACGCCAGCGCGAGGTCGCGCTGGTTGGCAAGCGGCTTGCTCGCCTGGATCTCGAGCTTTCCGGGGCGCGGCAGACGGTGATAGGCGAGCGCCGCCTGGTGGAGATCATCGGAATAAGACGACATGCGGTGTCTCGCCTCGCGTTACCGGCCTCAAACTACGTTGTCCTGACCGGCCCGCCTTCGGGTGGTATTTCCGGGTCATGGAAACGGGATGAAGCACGCCGGGCGCCCCGGTGGCAACATCCGATTGCGGCCCCATCAACAGGCCGCGCGGTCAAATATCTGATCGCGCTCGCTTTCCCTGGACCGCGCGTTGCTTTGCGAATATGGCAGGTTGCGTCCTGCAACGCGAGCAACTGGAGCTGGGAATGAAGCGAATCCTGATTGGCCTGATCGTCGTGGCCGTGGTCACCGCGGGCGGATGGTTCGGCTTCAGCTTCTACGCAAAGCATCGCGTCACCGCCGAGATCGACGCCGTCTTCGAGCAGATCCGCTCCGGCGGCGGCAAGGCAAGCCACGGCAAGGTGGCGTTCGATCTGACGAGTCGGACGTTGACGATCGAGGATATCGCGGTTGAGCCTACCAACCAGCCACAAGCGCGTGTCAAGATCGCCGTCATCAAGGGCGTGGGCATCCGCCAGGTCGAGGAGACACGCTTCGCGGCCGACAGCATCGATGTCTCGGGCTTCGAGGTCGCGCTCGACGAGGTCGGCCCCGGGAAGCTGAAAGTCTCCTACAAGGTCCCGCAGCTGACCATGCGGGATTACGTCGGTCCCCTTCATGCTCAGAACGCGCCAACGTCAGGCTCCCTGATCGACATGTACCGTTTCGTGCTCGACCAGTACGCAAACGTGACGGCTTCTTCCGTCATAGCGCCGACCCTCGCGGTCGCCTTCGATGCGGGCAAAAGCGCCGGGGGCAGTGGCGAAGTCGCCTATTCGGGTCTCGCGATCCAGAAGCTCGGCCAAGGCAAGATCGCCGCGATCAAGGCGGAGCGCGCCAGTTTCACGATCGACGTGCCGCAGCCGGGCAAGACGGACAAGCTGACCGGCGAGGTGTCCGACATCACCATCAATGATTTCGATTCGACCGCGATCGCCGCCGTGCTCGATCCCCAGAAGGCCAACGACGAAAGCTATCATCGTGTCTACGGGCAGATCTCCAGCGGCACCTATGTCGTTACCTCGACGCTCGGCATCCGGATGCAGGTCGACGGGATCGCCATCACCGACATCGCGGTGCAACCATCGAAATTCCGGCCGGCCGAGATCCTGGCACTGCTGCCGGCGGACAGCTCGGTCCCGCCGACGCCGGCGCAATCGCGCGAGATGATGGAAAAGCTCGCCGGGTTCTATGAGGGCCTTCGCGTCGGCAAGATCGAGATCGGCACCATGTCGATGACGACCCCGCAGGGGACGCCCCGGCTCAGGGCCATCAGATATCAAGAGGGCGAGTTCGCGCTCGAAGGCCTGGATGCGCCGACGCCACAAGGGCAAATCAAAATGGAGCGCTTTGCGCTCAAATCGCTCAGCATCGCGAAACTGATGCGGTGGGCGGCGAGCCTCACCCATCCCGGACAGCCCCCCTCGCCGGCTCAGATGCTGGGCCTGTTCGGCGTGCTCTCGGGCGCGGAGATCAAGGGCGTGTCGGCGCCTTACAAAAACACCAAGAAGCTGGTCACGATCGACACGCTGAGCGTGGACTGGGGGCAGATGATCGGCCCAATCCCGAGCAAGGCGCATGTGGTTGCCAAGATGGTCATGCCCACCGATCCATCCGATCCGAAGCAGCTTACATTGATCCTCAGCGGAATCGACAAGCTCGCGATCGACCTGGATCTCGGCGCGGCGTGGACAGAGTCGTCCAGCAGCTTCGCTCTGACGCCCGCGACGCTCGACATCGGGATCGCAAAAGTGCAATTGCGTGTCGCGCTCAGCAACGTACCACGCGAGGTGTTTTCGACGGATCCCGCCCAGCTGATGGGTCAGGCGGCCCGGATTGAGGCTGTCGCGCTCGAGTTCTCAGTGCGCGACAATGGTTTCGTCGATTCCACGGTGACGCAGAATGCTCGAGGGCGAAATGTCAGCCGCGACGTCGCACGCCAGACACTCGTCGATAGCGTCAAAGCCTACCGAGCAGATATCGCCGCCGCCAATCCGGAGGCAGGCACGGCGGTGGATGCGGTCGCAAGCTTCATCGAAACGCCGGGCCAGACGCTCGTCATCAAGGTAACGCCGCGCGCGAAAGTGCCGCTGATGCAATTGATGCAGCTCTTCAATGCCGACCCGGAGGGCACGCTGGCGCAGTTCAATATCGAGGCGTCGACGGGGCTGTAGTTGGATTCGTGTCCCGGACGCGCTGCAGCGTGTAACGCTACTGCGCAGAGCCGTGATCCAGAAGCCTGCTGCTCGCTTAGACGTGAGCCCCGGCTCAGCAGCGCACCACTGCGTGCTGCGCTGCGTCCGGGGCACGGACATCTTCCCGCGCAAACTTCACTTCTGCGGCAGACTCACCTTCACGTGCAACTCGCGGAGCTGCTTGGGGCTGGGCTCCGACGGTGCGCCCATCAGGAGGTCCATGGCCTGCTGGTTCATCGGGAACAGCGAGATCTCGCGCAGATTGTTGGTGCCGCACAAGAGCATGACGATGCGGTCGACACCGGCGGCCATGCCGCCATGCGGCGGGGCGCCGTACTGGAAGGCGCGGTACATGCCGCCGAAGCGATCGACGACTTCCTGCTCGCCATAGCCGGCGATCTCGAACGCCTTCACCATCGCTTCCGGCACGTGGTTGCGGATTCCGCCCGAGGCGATCTCGAAGCCGTTGCAGGTGATGTCGTACTGGAACGCCTTGATGGTCAGCGGGTCCTGGCCCTTCAAGGCATCGAGACCGCCCTGCGGCATCGAAAACGGGTTGTGCGAGAAGTCGACCTTCTTGTCTTCCTCGTTGTACTCGTACATCGGGAAGTCGACGATCCAGGCGAGTTCGAACCGCTCCTTGTCGGTGAGGTTCAGCTCCTCGCCGACCTTGTTGCGGGCCAAGCCTGAAAACTTCCAGAACTTGTCGGGATCGCCGGCGACGAAGAACGCGGCATCGCCTTCCTTCACGCCGATCTGCGCGCGGATCGCGGCCGTGCGCTCAGCACCGATGTTGTTGGCGAGCGGACCGGCACCTTCGCCGCCCTCCCGCCACATGATGTAGCCAAGGCCCGGCTGTCCCTCGCCCTGCGCCCATGAATTCATGCGGTCGCAGAAGGCGCGCGAGCCGCCGCCCGGCGCCGGGATCGCCCACACCTGGTTCTTGGGGTCCTCCAACATCCGCGCGAACACCTTGAAGCCGGAGCCGCGGAAGTGTTCGGAGACGTCCTGCATCTCGATCGGGTTGCGCAGGTCCGGCTTGTCGGAGCCGTATTTGCGCAAGGCTTCCGCGAACGGAATGCGGCGCCAGCCCTTGGTCACCGGCTTGCCCTTGGCAAACTCCTCGAACACGCCGGTGATGACAGGCTCCATCGCGGCGAAGACGTCTTCCTGCGTGACAAAGCTCATCTCGACGTCGAGCTGGTAGAACTCGCCCGGCAGACGATCTGCGCGCGGGTCCTCGTCGCGGAAGCAGGGCGCGATCTGGAAGTAGCGATCGAAGCCCGACATCATCAGGAGCTGCTTGTACTGCTGCGGCGCCTGCGGCAGCGCATAGAACTTGCCGGGATGAATGCGCGACGGCACCAGGAAGTCGCGCGCGCCCTCCGGCGAGGACGCGGTCAGGATCGGCGTGTTGAACTCGAAGAAGCCCTGCCCCTCCATGCGCCTGCGCATCGACTTGATGATGTCGACGCGCGTCATGATGTTCTGGTGCAGCTTCTCGCGGCGCAGGTCGAGGAAGCGGTACTTCAGGCGGATGTCTTCAGGATATTCCTGGTCGCCGAACACCGGCAGCGGCAGGTCGCCGGCCGGGCCCAGCACCTCGATCTCGCTGACATAGATCTCGATCTTGCCGGTCGGCAGATCGTCATTGTCGGTGCCTTCGGGGCGGCGGCGGACCTTGCCGTCCATCTTGACCACGAATTCCGAACGCAGCTTCTCGGCCTGCGAGAACGCCGGCGAGTCCGGATCGACCACGCACTGGGTCAGGCCGTAATGGTCGCGCAGGTCGATGAACAGCACGCCGCCATGGTCGCGAACGCGATGGACCCAGCCCGAAAGGCGGACCGTCTCGCCGATGTTGCTCTCGCGGAGCGCGCCGCATGTATGTGACCGGTAGCGATGCATAGTCGTCCCAAATTCAATGTCGGAGGATCGAATCGAACCGCCGAAACGGCAGGCCCAACGTTGCGGCAGGGTTTACCCGACGAGGCCGGGGGCGGCAACCAAGGGGACGGCCCGTTTTCGGCTGGAAGTGGCCATTTTTGCCCAATCTGGGCTCAAGCCTTTGCCATCAGGCGTTCCACGCCTATCTTGAGACCATGACAGTCCATTTCCCGTTCCAGAATTCCTATTCGGCGCTGCCGGACAGCTTTTTCGCCCGGGTCGCACCGACGCCGGTGGCGGCCCCCCGGCTGATCAAGCTGAACCGGCCGCTGGCGGTCCAGCTCGGGCTCGATCCTGACGTGCTGGAGACCCCTGAGGGCGCCGAAATCCTGGCGGGCAAGACGGTTCCCGCCGGCGCCGATCCGATCGCCATGGCCTATGCCGGCCACCAGTTCGGACAGTTCGTACCCCAGCTCGGCGACGGACGGGCGGTGCTGCTCGGCGAAGTCATCGACAAGGACGGCATCCGCCGCGACATCCAGCTCAAGGGCTCGGGACCCACCCCGTTCTCCCGCCGCGGCGACGGCCGTGCCGCGCTCGGGCCGGTGCTGCGCGAATATATCGTGAGCGAGGCGATGTTCGCACTGGGCATCCCGACCACGCGCTCACTCGCCGCCGTCGTCACCGGCGAGCACGTCATCCGCGAAACCGCGCTGCCCGGCGCGGTGCTGACCCGCGTCGCCTCGAGCCATATCCGCGTAGGTACCTTCCAGTTCTTCGCCGTCCGCCGCGACACCGACGCGATCCGCCGGCTCGCCGACCATGTCATCGCCAGGCACTATCCGGAGCTGCTCGGCGCCAAGCGGCCCTATCACGCGCTGCTCGGTGGCGTCGTTGCGCGCCAGGCCAATCTGGTCGCACGCTGGCTGCTGGTCGGCTTCATCCACGGCGTGATGAACACCGACAACAGCTCCATCTCCGGCGAGACCATCGATTACGGCCCCTGCGCCTTCATGGACACTTACAATCCGGCGCAGGTGTTTTCCTCGATCGACGAGATGGGCCGCTACGCTTATGCCAACCAGCCGCGCATCGCGCTGTGGAATCTGACCCGGCTGGCGGAATGCCTGTTGCCGCTGTTCTCCGACGATCAGGAAAAGGCGGTGGCCGAGGCCCAGGACATTCTCGCCGCCTTCTCCGACACGTTCAGCGACGCCTATCAGGCAGGCCTGCGCAAGAAGGTCGGCCTGTTCACGGAGCGCGACGGCGACGACGCGCTGATCCAGGACCTGCTGGATGCCATGGCCAAGAACCAGGCCGACTTCACCCTCACCTTCCGCAAGCTTGGTGACGCCGCCGGCGATCCGGCTGCCGACGATGCACGCGCCCAGTTCATGGACCCCGGGGCGTTCGACGAGTGGGCCAGCCGCTGGCGCGAGCGCACGGCGCTTGAGCCGCAGACCGCAGCCGAACGGCAGGCTGTCATGCACGCCGTCAACCCGATGTTCATCCCGCGCAACCACCGCGTCGAGGCCGTGATCCAGGCCGCGGTCAACGATGACAACTACGCGCCATTCGAGGAGCTGGTGAAGGTCTTGGCCAAACCGTTCGAGGACCAGCCGGACTACGCCGCCTACGCCGATCCCCCGCTGCCGGAGCAGCGGGTGCTGCAGACGTTCTGCGGGACGTGATGACAAACTCGGTGCGTAGGGTGGATTAGGCGAAGGCGTAGCGAGCCGAGCTTGTGGACGCCTCGCGCCACCGGAACCGCTGTCATCAAACTGAAACACTCCCACTCTAACGGCCTGTCAGGGTCGTCTTGCCGGAGGCGCCCACCCTCCAACGATCCTGACAAGCGCCATGCCCTTCAAGTTCATCCACATCACCGACACGCATCTCGCGAACCCCGGGCTCAAGCTGTATGGCCTCGATCCGCGCGCCCGACTGAACGCTGCGATTGCCGACGTCAACAAGCATCACGTCGACGCCGCCTTCGCGGTCGTGACCGGCGACCTCACCCATTGGGGCGAGGCTGAATCCTACGCCAATTTCGCCGACGCAATGGCGGCGTTGAAAATTCCCTACATCGCCATGGTCGGCAATCATGACCGCCGCGTCACCTGCCTCGATAGTCTGAAGGCGGCCCCGCGCGATCCGAACGGTTTCGTGCAGGGCACGCGCACCACCGAGCACGGCCTGTTCGTGTTTCTAGACACGCTGGACGAGACCAGCCATGCCGGCGAGATGTGCTCCAGGCGTCTCGGCTGGCTCGCGAGCACGCTCGCGGCCGCGCCGATGGACATGCCATTCGTGGTCTTCATGCATCATCCGCCATTCCCGGTCGGCGTCCACGCCATGGACGAAATCTCGCTGGCACAGAGCGCCGAGTTCGCTGAGGTAATTGCGCCCTACCGGTCGCGCATCCGTCACCTCTTCTTCGGCCACGTGCATCGGCCGATCTTCGGCAGCTACAGCAAGATCCCCTTCTCGACGCTCCGCGGCACCAATCACCAGGTCTGGTTCGAGCTCGACGCTGCCGCGGCCGAGCATCTCGCCAGCCATGAGCCGCCGGCTTACGGCGTGGTGCTGATCGACGGCGAGAACCTGGTCGTGCACAGCCACGACTTCCTCGACACCAGTCTGCGCTTTCCCTTCGAGCCACCGGCGGGAGTGGACGACCGCGACTATGCGCTCAATTTCCCGGCGCGGTGAGATGAGCTTCGCAGAACCCGCGGCTCTCCCGGTCGCGGCCTCGGCGGCGCCGCGCCTGCATGTCCTGAAGCGGTTCTCTCACCGCTTCAAGACCTCGCTGCCGGCCTATCTCCTGCTGCTGCCCTCGCTCGTCTTCCTCGCACTGTTCACCTATGGTGCGATGAGCCGCGTCCTCGTCGACGCGCTGTACCAGCGCGCCACGCCCAGGGCGCCGGTCCGTTTCGTCGGTCTCGACAACATCGCAGCGGTGCTTGCGGACCCCGCCTTCACTGGCGCGGTCGTCAACAATCTCGTCTATGCCGTCGGCACCGCGGTCCCGAGCATTGGCCTCGCGCTGCTGTTCGCGCTGGCGCTGGCGCGCACCAATGCCGTGACCAGCGCGCTGCGCGCCGCGCTGTTTTTGCCGGTGCTGATCCCCATGGTCGCGGCCTCCGCGCTGTTCCTGTTCATCTTCCTGCCCAATGTCGGGCTGCTCGACTATTACATCGGCCGCTTCCTGCCGGTGCTGCCGAACTGGCTAGGCGATTCCGACATCGCGCTTTACGCGATCATGGTCATCACGATCTGGAAGAACGCCGGCTACTACATGCTGTTCTTCCTGGCCGGCCTCCAGGCGGTGCCGGAAGATGTCATGGAAGCCGCCTATCTCGACGGCGCCGGGCCGTACCAGCGGCTGCGCCACATCATCCTGCCCGAGCTCAAGCCCACCTTCCTGTTCGTCACGGTCATCGCCACGCTCAACGCGGTCACGCAGGTCGACCACGTCTTCGTCATGACCAAGGGCGCGCCGTCCAACGCGACCAATCTCGTGCTGTTCTACATCTATCAGCAGGCGGTTGAGCACTACGACATCGGCAAGGCCTCGGCAGCTACACTGCTGACGCTTGCGGCGCTGATGGGCCTCACCGCGCTCTCATTCCGGACGATGGCAAACCGCGAGGGCGGGTCATGAGGCTGTTCGACCGTCTGTTCAGGGACGCCCCACTCGCCACCCGCCGGGAAATCACGCCAAAGCTCGGCTTTGCGCTGACCGTGCTGCTCGCGGTGGTCTGGCTGATCCCGTTCCTGTGGATGGGTGTGGCGACGCTGCGCCCGGCATCCGACGGCATCAACCTCATGGCCGAGCTGATGCCGAGCCTGAAGCCGACGCTCGACAACGTCAGGGACGCCTGGGAAATCGGCGATTTCCCGCGCTACACCCTCAACACCATCATCATCTGCACCGGCATCCTCCTGGTGCAGGTCGTCACGATCACGCTGGCGGGCTTTGCCTTTGCCCGGCTCGACTTCGCGGGCAAGACGCTGATCTTCTATCTGTTCCTGATGCAGCTGATGCTGGTGCCGGTGCTGCTGATCGTGCCCAATTTGAGCCTGGTGGCGCAGCTCGGCCTCTACGACACGCTCACCGGCGTGATGATGCCGTTCTTCGCTTCCGCCTTCGGCACCTTCCTGATGCGGCAAGCGTTTGAGGCTATACCGACCGAGCTGGAAGACGCTGCCCTGATCGACGGCGCCAGCCTGCTCCAGCGCATCCGCCACATCTATGTGCCGCTGTCGATGCCGAGCTTCTCAGCCTTTGCCATCATCTCCGTGACCAGCCATTGGAACGACTTCCTGTGGCCGCTGATGGTGATCAACTCGCCGGACAAGCGGCCGCTCACGGTCGGGCTCTCGGTCTTCACGGCGACCGCGGAAGGAACGCAGGCCTGGGGCACCATCGCCGCCGGCACGCTGATGGTGATCGCACCGCTGCTCATCACCTTCCTGATCTTCCAGAAACGCTTCATCAGCTCTTTCGTCACCTCAGGCATCAAATAGGAGATTTCTCGATGCTGTTTTCCCGCAGGCTCATGCTTGGCCTTGCCATCGCAGGCACTTTGGCAGGCGCCCTCACCTTCCCGGCGCTGGCCGAAGGCCCGACCGAGATCGACCTGTTCTTCCCGGTGCCCGTCGACGGCAAGCTCGCCCGCGACATGAGCACCCTGATAAAGGAATTCAACGAGACCCATCCCGCGATCAAGGCAACCGCGGTCTACACCGGCTCTTATGACGACACGCTGATCAAGACGCGCGCCTCTATCAAGGCCGGCAAGCCGCCGGCTGCGGTGATCATGTCGGCGAACTTTCTGCTCGATATGCAGATCGAGAACGAGCTCACAAACCTCGATCCCTTGATCGCCGCCGACGGCACCACCAAGGAGCAGTTTCTCGGCCAGTTCTTTCCGGCGCTGCAGCGCAACGCGGTGATCAACCGCTCGGTCTACGGCGTGCCATTCCATAATTCGACGCCGCTGCTCTACGTCAACGCCGACAAGGCGAAGGAAGCGGGCCTCGATCCGAACAAGCCGCCGCAGACTTGGGCCGAATTGACCGACTGGGCCAAGAAACTCACCAAGCGCGAGGGTGACAAGGTGACCCAATGGGGCATCGCGATCCCCTGCGCCTACGATTATTGCGGCTGGATGATGGAAACGCTCACCATGAGCAATGGCGGGCGCTACTACAACGAAGAGTTCGGCGGCGAGGTCTATTACGACACGCCCTCGATGCTCGGCGCGCTGACCTGGTGGAACGACCTCGTCACCAAGCACAAGGTTCACGCGCCCGGCGCCACGCCCGGTCCGGCCGTCAGCACCTCCTTCATCTCCGGCAACGCCGCGATGATGATGCTCTCGACGGGCTCGCTCACTTACGTGCGCGACAACGCCAAGTTCGCCTACAAGGTGGCCTTCATCCCGCGCAACGTCCGCAACGCCGTGCCGATCGGCGGCGCCTCGCTGATCGTTCCGGCGGGCCAGGGAGCCGACAAGCAGAAGGCCGCCTGGACGCTGATCAAGTGGATGACCTCGCCCGAGAAGAGCGGCTGGTGGAGCCGCGCCACCGGGTATTTCGCCCCCAACATGGCCGCCTACAAGACGCCGGACATGGTCGAATTCCTGAACAAGAACCCGGACGCCAAGACCGCCGTCGAGCAGCTCGACGTCGCAAAACCGTGGTTTGCGACCTACAAGACCGTGCCGGTGCGCAAGACGCTGGAGGACGAGGTCATGCTGGTCCTCAACGGCAAGAAGCAACCGAAGGAGGCCCTCGCCGCCGCCCAGAAGGCCGCCGACGAGACGCTGAAGCCGTATAACGCGGAGACCTCGCTGAAGCTGCCGTAAGGCCGGATGGAACGTCAAACGAACGTCGGCGCTCCGTCATGCGGGGCGCCGAATTCGTTTTGGACGGCCGCCCCCGTTAACCCCACGTCCACCATCCGGCCCGACCCGCCGCCGGTAACCACGAGAATTAACAGACCCTCAATTCGCCCTAGACAAGTTTAGCAATGTTTCCGAGGGGGTTTGCCGTGGATCTGTTGGTTTTCGAGTTCCTGGGGCTGGCGCTGGTCGCCATGTGCGTGGTCGTGGTGGCACTGCCTTGTGCGCGCAAACCCTCCCGGCGGGTCCGCTACGAATAGGATTCTCGTCGGAAAATGCGATTCCGGCCCAAATGCAAGGCTCGAATTCGCTTCGAGCCCCTTGACATCACAGCGCTTTCGGCAGAACGGCTGATGGACTTGTCATGGGCCGTTCATGGATTTGATTACCACCACCGCTGACCTTGCGGCTGCCTGCAGCCGGCTGGCCAAGCACCCCGTCATTACCGTCGATACCGAGTTCCTGCGCGAGACCACCTATTACCCGCTGCTGTGCGTGGTGCAGATGGCCAGCGCCGAGGAAGCGATCGTCATCGACACCCTGGCCGAGGGAATCGACCTCAAGCCGTTCTTCGAGCTGATGGGCAACGAGGGCGTGTTGAAGGTGTTCCACGCCGCCCGCCAGGACATCGAGATCATCTGGCATCAGGCCAATATCATTCCGCACCCGGTGTTCGACACCCAGGTCGCGGCGATGGTGCTCGGCTACGGCGACAGCATCGCCTACGACGCGCTGGTCGAGAAGGTCACTGGACACCGCCCGGACAAGACTCACCGCTTCACCGACTGGTCGCGCCGGCCGCTGACCAAGGAGCAGATGCACTACGCCGTGTCCGACGTCACGCATTTGCGCGACGTATTCGCAGCCCTCGATGCCGACCTCAAGAAGCGCCGGCGCAGCGAATGGGTCTCGATCGAGATGGAAGTCCTGACTTCGCCGAAGACCTACGACTTCCACCCCGAGCGTGCCTGGGAACGGCTCAAGACGCGGGTGCGCAAGCCCAAGGACCTCGCGGTCCTAATGGAGGTCGCCGCCTGGCGCGAGCAGGAGGCGCAGAGCCGCGACGTGCCGCGCGGCCGCGTGCTGCGCGACGAGGCCGTCAGCGACATCGCGACCCACGCGCCGAATACGATCGAGAAGCTCGCGAACCTGCGCTCGGTGCCGAAGGGTTTTGAGAAATCCAAATGGGGCGCCGACATCGTCGCCGCCGTGGAGCGCGGGCTGGCGCGGGATCACGCGACGCTGCCGAAGCTGGAAAAGCCGCGCAACAATAACAATGGCGCCGCGATCGTCGAGCTGTTGAAGGTGCTGCTGCGCATGACCGCGGAGCGCCATGCGGTCGCCAGCAAGGTGATTGCGACCGTCGACGACCTCGAGGAGATCGCGGCCGACGACGAGGCCGACGTGCCGGCGCTACGCGGCTGGCGCCGCGAGCTGTTCGGCGAGGCCGCCCTGAAACTGAAGCGCGGCGAGCTGGCGCTGGCGGTCGAGAAAGGCCGCGTGATCGGGGTTCAGCGGGCGGAATAGGCCCGATGCCTCCTTGTCGTCCCGGCGAAGGCCGGGACCCATTACCCAGGGAGCAGTTTGGCGAAGACTCGTCGTTCGGGACTGCTACCACCCTTCTCGATAGATCACGCGGTATGGGTCCTGGCCTTCGCCAGGACGACACCGGGGGTGTGATAGAGCGCTCCGCTCACGCGTAAAGCGACGCCCCCTACGCCGGTGTCAGCTTCGCCACTTCGCCCTTCATGTCGTCCAGCACACCTGAAATCGCCGCGACCAGCTCGTCGATCTGGGCCTTGGTGACGATCAACGGCGGGCAGATGGCGATGGCGTCGAGCATGTTGCGCGAGATCACGCCGCGCTCCTGCAGCATGCGGCTTGCCATGCCGCCGACGGCGCCCGGTGTTGCCGCTGCGGTCTTGCGCGCCTTGTCCAGCACCAGTTCGATCGCAGCGATCATGCCGACACCGCGGACCTCGCCGACCAGCGGATGGCCGGTGAGTTCACGCAGCTTGCCTTGCATGTAGCCACCGAGCTCGGCGGCATGCGCCACCAGGCCCCGCTCCTCGATGATTTTCAAGTTCTCCAGCGCAATCGCCGAGCCGACCGGATGGCCGCCCGCGGTGAAGCCGTGGCCGAGCACGCCGATCTTGTTGCTCTCATCGGCGATCGGCTCGAACATGCGATCGTTCATCATGATGGCCGATAGGGGGAAATAGCTCGAGGTGATCTGCTTGGAGACCACGATCGCGTCGGGCTTGATGCCGTAGGTTTCGCAGCCGAACATCTTGCCGGTGCGGCCGAAGCCGCAGATGACCTCGTCGGCGACCAACAAGATGTCGTACTTGTTCAGCACCTTCTGGATCTTGTCCCAATAGGTCGCCGGCGGCACGATGACACCGCCCGCGCCCATCACCGGCTCACCGAAGAAGGCTGCGATCGTGTCCGGCCCCTCCTTCTGGATCAGCGCGTCGAGTTCCTCGGCCCGCCGGGTCGCGAACGCCTCCTCACTCTCGCCCGGCGCGCCGTCCTTGTAGAAATGCGGCGAGCCCGTGTGCAGGATGTTCGGGAGCGGCAGGTCGAAAGAGCGGTGGTTGTTCGGCAGCCCGGTGAGGCTGGCGGACGCAATGGTGACGCCGTGATAGGCGCGCATCCGGCTGATCACCTTCTTGCGCTGTGGCTGGCCGAGCGCATTGGAGCGATAGGCAATCAACTTCAGAACGGTGTCGTTGGCCTCCGAGCCGGAGTTGGTGAAGAACACCTTGCTCATCGTAACAGGCGCGAGCGCGACCAGCTTCTCGGCAAGATCGATCGAAGGCCCGTGCGATTTGGCGGAGAACGTGTGATAGAATGGCAGCGCCTGCATCTGCTTGTGCGCGGCGTCGACCAGCCGCTTCTCGTTGAAGCCGAGCCCCACGCTCCATAGGCCTGCCATCGCCTCGAAATAGCGCTTCCCCGACGCGTCGAACACGTAAGGGCCCTCGCCGCGTTCGATCACCAGGGGACCGGCCTCCTGATGGGCGCGCGCGTTGGTGTAGGGATGGAGCTGGTAGGCCACATCCCGGGCCTCTTGCGAATTGGGCAACATGGACATTTGCGGGCATCCTTGAAAGCGTCACGTCGCCGGCGCGGCCAGCGTCATCACTCGATGATCCAGTTCCTTGGCTATTGCCACAGCGCAGAACTTGCAACGTCAATTCGTCGGCAGCAAGCGCTCAGCAGCGTTGCACAAAGCCGCACATCGGGCCGCTGTCACGCCGCGCCCTCGTCATTCCCATCGTTATCGGCAGCAGCGGCTTCCCGCACCTCCACCAGCGCCATCGAGAGCAGATACACCGTCGTGGGAAGACCAAGACGGCGCGCCGCCTCGGCGGCACGCGACAGGTCGCTTGCCAGCTCCTCGAGCTGATCTCCCCGTGACAATGTCCCACTCCGTCCGTCGATCGCGGCCGCCTACACCGCAACGGCGCCGCTGGTTCTGATCAGTTCGGCGCTGGACTGGATTGTAGCAAAATTTCCGATCACATTCACTACCGCATGCTTGTAGGCGGCAGCATCGGCAGTCCCCGGCTGCCGGCAAGCGACCGCGTCGGCCACCACCTGGAAGCGATGGCTGCGATGAAACCCGTCGACAGCGGTGGCCAGGACAGTTTCGTCCAGGGAAAAGCCCGCGAGCACGCAACGGACATTGCGGATATTGGACATGTAGTCCACAAAACGCGCCGAACTGTAGGCCGACGGCAGCGGGTGCTCGAAAGTCATTTCTCCCGGCCGCGGCTTCGCCTCCGCGATCCAATCGGTCAGCCTGGATGCCGGATTGAACCAGGCCGCCTGCGCGATGCGCTTCAGATGCATCACCGGCCAGAGATTGTCGCGCCACAGCGTCAGCAGTTCCACGCAGCGCGCCGTGGCGGCATCGCCGTCGAGGATGACGTGACGACGTCCGGGGGTCAGATATTCGACCTGGAGATCCGCGCAGACCAGGATCGGCGGATCGTCGGTGATGGAAACCAGCATGGTTTTGCGCGCAGCTGCACCAGTTTCAACGGCTAGCGAGCGCGACGTCCCGCAGCGGCGACGTCACGGCCCGTCCTGCCGAGGCGTCGAGCACGCCCGGCCGGTCCCAATCGCCCTCGGGGCGGATGATCACGTACGGATCGCTGTCCAGCGTAATGGCATCCGGGCCCGGCTCGATCTCCAGCAGCATTTCCGTGTAGGAGAAGTCGGAGAAAGTGATCTTGCGATTGTGGCCAAGCGGCTTGGCGCCGAAATGGGCCCAGAAATCGACCAGCCGGTCCTGCGCCTGGCCGTAGATCTTGCGAAAGCCCTTGCGCTTCACATAATCGACGCTCGCCTGTACCAGCTTGAACGAGACCCGCGACCGCCGATATTGGTGCCGCACCGCAAGCCGTTCCACCTTGGCGAAGTCGCCGAAGAACCGCACCCGCAGACAGCCCGCAGGCTCGTTGCCGACATAGCCGATGAAATGCGCGGCGACCATGTCGTTGCCGTCGAACTCCTCATCGAACGGGCAATCCTGCTCGGCGAGATAGACGGCTGAGCGGATCGAGGTGACCAGCATGAGATCGCTGAGATCGCGCGCGAGGCGAATGGTGATGGCGCGGGAATCGGGCTTCGCGAGAGGAATCCTAGTACCATGCATCTGCAAAACTCCTTGCTTGGATGATCGCGCCCGGCATGCGCATCGGCTGCCGATGCCATGGCCGCTCGTAGCACCAGAGGTCGGGCTGGAAGCTTGGAACAGGCTCGAATCCTGTCGCCTTCATGATATCGCGGCCGGCCACGGTTGACGGCTGCGCATAGCAATCCGCGTTGCGAAACCTTAGCTGTCTAAGATGAGCCGCGGCCTTGCCGAGACCAGCGACGCCGCGCCCCGTCGCCGCGATCGCCCAGATGTAGATAGCGGAAACGTCTTCCTTCGCGGACGCGAGATGGCGCGTCTCCGGCGCGGTGAGGCAGATCTCGTCGAGCAGCAGCGCATCATGCCCGCGATCGTTGAGAAACAGGAAGGCCATGCCGCCGACAAGGTTGCCCTTCCGGCTGAAAGTCAGGATGCTCTCGGGGTCGAAGGCGAAATATTTTGCAAGCTCGGCCGCCCCGATCCGAACGCCCGGCACCAGCCGGTGCGCCAACTGCGACAGCGCGGCGATTTCGGAAAGTTGGGCGCGACGGACGTCGACATCCGGACTGAGCGGCAGCGCGTCGAAATCATGCCTTGCGGCAAACGAGCCCCTTTCCATACCCATATCACCCCTCTATCGTTCGCGGCTTTCGTGCCCCGCTATGACCAAGAGCTTAGCGGCTGGGGATCAGGCGTATGCAGCAGTTATTGCACCGGGGTGCTGCGATGATGCAGCACCGTGAAGAAGCCCTGGATATGTCCTGGGACGATTTGAAACTATTTTTAGCTTGCGCAAAATATAAAAGTTTCCGCAACGCCGCCGAGGAGCTCGGGCTCACCTCCACCACCCTGATGCGCAGGATCGACCGGCTCGAAGAGAGCATCGACTGCAAGCTATTCCTGCGCGACCAGAGCGGGCTCACACTCAGTGACGAAGGCAGCGCGATGATCGCCGACGTCGCGCATATGGAGCGTCATGCCTTCAACGTGTTCCGGCGTGCCTCGCGATCGTCGAATGACATGTCAGGCACCGTGCGCGTCGCGGTGACGGAAGGCCCCGGCAATTTCTGGATCCTGCCGCGACTGATCGACTTCCAGAAGACTTATCGCAAGATCACCGTCGACCTGCGCTGCGCGATGGAACAGGCCGACGTCGCGAGGCTCGAATCCGATATTGCGATCCAGCTCGAGCCGCCGACCAATCCCGATCTGATCGTCGCCAAGCTCGGCCGGCTGCACATCTATCCCTTCGTCTCCAAGGAGTACGAAAACCTCTACGGCGTGCCCGCGAGCTTGGCCGAGCTGAAGAACCACCGCATCATCAAGCAGAGCGCCCCGCAGGTCGACGACGGCGCTTACGCCCGCGTGCTCGGACTTAAGTCCCTGGAGGGCATTGTCGGGATCAAGACCAATTCCTCGGTCGGCGTGCTCTATGCGGTGGAGCGCGGCGCCGGCATCGGGTTCCTGCCGACAGTCTCGATCGCGCTCGGTGCCCCGCTCGTTGCCGTCGATCTCGGCGTCAGCCACCACGCCGATCTCTGGCTCACCTACCACAAGGAGTTCCGCGCCTCCGAGCGCCACAAGATCGTGGTCGATTGGCTGAAGAAAATCTTCGACCCCAAGATCCATCCCTGCTTCCGCGACGAGTTCATCCACCCGAACGCGCTGGCCCCGATGATGACGGCCGCGCGCGAGGGTTTTGGATTGACGGGATATGTCGCGGCAATGCCGACCTAAAGCCTGAGCATGATCTTTTCGGAAAACCGCTTCACAGTTTTCCGGATCCTGCTTTGGGCGGACGTGGGCAGGCTTCGCCTCACCACCGATGTTCGAAGCCGACCGTGCCCTGATGCGACGTCAGCTCGTTGCGGAACTTGCCGTCGTAATTGACGTAGAGCCGCGCCGTGTTGGTCAGGCTGAGCGAGGCCGAGGCGCCGGCATCCATGCCGTAGCGGCTCTCGCCGATACCGGGCACGACGATGCTCTGGGTCCCGAGGCTGACCTGCACTGATCCCAGGTTCTGATGGAAATTGTCGACGAACTTGCCATAGGCGGACAGGTCCAGGATCTTCTGGTCGAAGATAAAGTAGCGCCCGACCTCGGCTCCGATCATGACGCGCCCGCGCGAGAGCGCCGTCGAGCCGACATTGAGTGGATCGAGGCCGCCAACCTCCTGGAACGCGACGCTGGTGGCGCGGACATATTCCAGTGCGCCTTTGGGCACGATGCGCATCTGGTCCTTGGTCCAGTAATAGCTGATCTCGGTCAGCGCACCGTCGACTGCGGCACGATAACCTGCGGTCGCAAGTCCCAGGCCGGTATCCCGGCTGGAGCGGACCTTGCCGAAGCCGTGCACCAAAGCGAACGCCCAGGTCCAGGGACCCTTGTCGACCGAGCCGCTGAAGCCGAGTTGCGTCAGGTCCAGCGTCGCGGATTCAAGTGCGAGCGGCACGTCGATGTCGGTGTGGCTCTGGTCGACGGAGAAGCCGAGATTGACACCCGGCGCGAGCCGCGCGCCAAAGCCTGCGACACCGCCAAACGTCTTGCGTTTGTCGCCGACAAAGTCTCCTTGCGCATCTGTCCGGACCGAGATGCCGTAGCCCTCGAACCAGGTGCGGTAGCGCGGATCTTCCGTGCTCGCCGATGCGCCGCCGCCGCCGGGATTGGTCCGAAACGCCCGGTTGACGCCGCCAGACGCCTGGTTGCCGAGCCGCTCCAGGAAATTCGAGCCGAGATTGAGCGCGCTGTTGCCGGCCGACTGGTCGTGATTGGTCGCTGTCGGCATCGGAATCGGCGTCGGTGACGGCGTGGGTGTCGGGGTCGGCGTGGGCGTCGGACTTTGCGCAAAGCCTGATGTTGTCGACAGCACCATGATGAGAGCAAACGCCACGGCAGCCGCGATCCAGCGGACGCGGTTCAGCCTGATCGCCTGCCGTGTCTCTGAGGGCTGCGAAATGCAGCACATGGCGACAAATCCCGAAGCAAAGGGCGGCGCGCAAAAATGCAACAGGAGCGGCGCACGCGTGCCGCGATTTGTGCCGAACTGTTACTGAGGGTCAACCGGCTGGCGCGTCCAGGCAAAGGCATTGCTTCCGATTGTGGTTCCGCGGCCACAGGTCGCAAATTGCGGTCGAGTACTCCGGTCGGGCTCTTGAAATTCGCGCGCGGCTTGCTAACGGGCGATTTTCATGTTGCAATATCGGACACAATCGGAATTGGCCGCTCGACTGTGCGTTTCGCGACATTGAGACTCAAGACTCGAACAGACTACCGGAAGCCCGTTTGTGGCGTGGCACGCGAAAAGCGGCCGCGTCGTTTTTGTATCTAGCGGAGGAGACTGAGGATGCCGCAAAAGGGCACCGTCAAATGGTTCAACCCGACCAAGGGCTATGGGTTCATCAAGCCGAACGGCAGTGACAAGGACGTCTTCGTCCACATCTCCGCCGTCGAGCGCGCCGGACTCTCGACCCTCAATGAAAATCAGGTGGTTGAATACGACCTCGTGGAGAACCGCGGCAAGGCATCCGCGGAGAACCTCAAGGTTTCCTGATTTCTCTCGCGGTCTGCGCAAGAGATCATGACGTTGCCCCCGGCTCTGCCGGGGGTTTTTGTTTGGGATGGGAAGTTCCGAGTGCGACGGCGCTTCACCGCACCAACGGCGCAACCAGAAAATTCTCCGACGGCCCGCTGCCCGCGGTCTTGCAGACATCGCCCTCGATCCGGACCTTGCCGGTCGCGAGCAGGCTCAGTGCTGCGGGATAGATGCGGTGCTCGACTTCGAGGATACGCTCCGACAGCGTGGCCGCGGTATCGTGATCGCTCACAGGCACCGCGCCCTGCATCACGATCGGGCCGGCGTCGGTCTCGGGGATCACGAAGTGCACTGTCGCGCCGGACAGCTTGACGCCGGCGCGCAACGCCTGGCCGTGCGGGTCGAGACCGGGGAAGGACGGCAGGAGCGAGGGATGGATGTTGAGCATCCGCCCGTACCACGCCTTGGTGAATTCGGCCGTGAACAGGCGCATGAAGCCGCCGAGGCAAATCAGCTCGATGCCGTGCTGATCGAGCGCTGCTTGCAGCACCTTCTCGAATCCGGCGCGGTCCTTGCCGAACGGCTTGCTTTCGATCACCAGCGTCTTCACGCCGCTCGCTTTGGCCCTTTCCAGCCCCTGCGCATCGGCCTTGTTCGAGATGACGAGCGAAATCTCCGCCGGAAAATCCGGCGCGGCCGCGCCCTTGATCAGCGCAGCCATGTTGGAGCCACGGCCGGAAATCAGGATGGCGACGCGGCGTTTCATCACAGCGCCGGTCACTACAGCGCCATATCGAGATGGCCGTTATAGACGACGCGGTGCTCGCCCTCGGCCGGGATCACAGTGCCGAGCTGTGCCACGGTCTCGCCGGCATCGGCGAAGACCTCGACGACCTCTTCGACCTTGTCCGGCTCGACGATCGCGATCATGCCGATCCCGCAATTGAAGGTCCGCAGCATTTCGAGCTCGGCGATGCCGGCCTGCGCGGCCAGCCATTTGAACACCGGCAGCACCGGCAGGCGCGCCAGATCGATACCGACTCCGAGATGCTTCGGCAGCACGCGCGGAATGTTGTCGGTGAAGCCGCCGCCGGTGATGTGGGCGAGCCCCTTCACCGCGCCGGTCTCGCGGATCGCGCGCAGGCAGGATTTGACGTAGAGACGTGTCGGCGTCAGCAGCGCGCCGCCGAGCGTCATGACGGGCGCAAACGGCGCCTGCGCTCCGAAGCCGAGGCCGGATTGTTCCACGATCTTGCGCACCAGCGAGAAACCGTTGGAGTGCACGCCCGACGAGGCGAGCCCGATCACGGCATCGCCGGCGGCGATGTCCTTGCGCGGCAAGAGCGTGCCCCGCTCCGCGGCGCCGACGGCAAAGCCACCGAGGTCGTAGTCGCCGTCCTTGTAGAGGCCGGGCATCTCGGCCGTCTCGCCGCCGATCAGGGCGCAGCCGGATTCGCGGCAGCCTTCGGCGACACCGGCGACGATCGACGCGGTCGCCTCCGGATCGAGCTTGCCGCAGGCAAAATAGTCCAGAAAGAACAGCGGCTCGGCGCCCTGCACCACGAGGTCGTTGACACTCATGGCGACGAGGTCGATGCCGATCCCGCCATGCAGGCCGGTCTCGATCGCGATCTTGACTTTGGTGCCGACGCCATCGGTCGCGGCCACCAGGATGGGATCCTTGAAACCGGCCGCCTTGAGATCGAACAGGCCGCCGAATCCGCCGATTTCGGCGTCGGCGCCGGGACGTGCGGTTGCGCGCACCATCGGCTTGATCAGGTCGACCAAGCGGTTGCCCGCGTCGATATCGACGCCTGAATCGGCGTAAGTGAGGCCGTTTTTGCGGTCGGTCATGCCCGATTTCCAGTGGGTTTGCGGCTGGTTACGTCGAATTCCGGGGACGCGCAATGGCTCGCATGGCGCGCCCCCGTATACTATGTAGAGATATCAACCGGTTCAGCCTCCAAAGGGCCGAATTCGAGGTCAGGCCGGGTGCCGGGAAGCGCCGTGTGAGTATACCGAACATCATTACTTTGGGCCGCATCATGCTGGTCCCGATCATCGTCTGGGCCATCGTGTCGAGCCAAATGGAGGTGGCGTTCGCCGTCTTCCTGATCGCCGGTATCAGCGACGCGGTCGACGGCTTCCTTGCCAAGCGCTTCAACATGACGAGCGAGCTCGGCGCTTTGCTCGACCCGCTCGCCGACAAGGCGCTGCTGGTCTCGATCTACATGGCGCTGGGCATCTGGGGCGCGATTCCGCGCTGGATCGTCATCCTGGTGGTCTCGCGCGACATCATGATCGTCGCTGCCGTGATCATATCGTGGCTGTTCGACCGGCCTGTGGAGATGAAGCCCTCGAAGGTATCCAAGCTCAACACTGTGGCCCAGGTGGCGTTCGCGGCGCTGGTGCTGGCCGCCCTCGCCTTCGGCTTCAAAGCCGGTCCTTATGATATCATCCTGATGGGCCTCGTCACGGTCTTCACGCTTTCCTCCGTGTCGCTCTATCTTGTCGAGTGGTTGCGGCACATGAGCACGATCGAGGCCAAATGAGTTGGGAAGCGGCCCCGCAAAAGGCCAACTCCCGCTCGATCAAGTCGCATCTCTTCAAACGAAGCCGGCACGCCGGCACGGAGCAAAGCAAGCGTGCCAGGCCGCGTTCATCCCCGACAGTTGGCGTTTTCGCTTCCGCATGCGGAGAGCCTGAGCCGGGACAATTTCCTTGAGGGCCCCGTCAACGCCGCCGGTCTTGCCCTCATCGACGCCTGGCCGGAATGGCCGAACCGGATCATGTGGCTGGCCGGCCCGGAAGGAAGCGGCAAGAGCCATCTCGCCGCGATCTGGGCCGAGGCTTCAGGCGCCCGCTCGACCACGGCCAATGGGCTGACCGCCGAGGCCGTCCCGGCTGCGCTCGCCACTGGCGCGCTGGTGGTCGAGGATCCCAAGGCCGGGCAATTCGACGAGCGCTCCCTGTTCCATCTGATGAATCTGGCCCGCGAGGACGGCGCCTACGTCCTCTTCACCGGACGCGAGGCGCCCGCTTCTCTCGAGATCGAACTCGCCGACCTGCGCTCGCGGCTCCGTGCCGTCCCCGTTGTCTCGCTGCTGCCGCCTGACGACCAGCTCTTCCGCGGCCTGATCGTCAAATTCTGCACCGACCGCCAGCTCGCGGTGGACGAGAGCGTGGTCAGCTACCTCGCCACTCGCCTGGAGCGGTCCTCGGCCGCCGCCCGACGGGCTGTGGACCTGCTGGACAGCGAGGCCCTGCGCCTCGGCCGCCCCGTCACAAGGGCGCTGGCGGCCGAGCTGCTCCGGGATGTCTGACCAAGGCGGCTTGACGCGGCCGGGCGGCGGAACATCAATGTCATCGAAACGTCATCGCTCTAACACATGCTCCCGCGGGTTTTGCGCGTAAGTCGCAAATTGGGGCGAACTGGATGGACCGACTTCTGATGGATTCTGCGCAAGCTATTGAAGTTAAAGAGAAAGCCCCGGAAGCCGAGGGCCCGCCTGCGATCGCATCGAACCCTGAGCGGTTCATCAATCGCGAGCTCTCCTGGCTGCACTTCAACCGCCGCGTCCTGGAGGAATCGGTCAATCCCAGCCATCCCATGCTGGAGCGGGTGCGATTCCTGTCGATTTCAGCGAACAACCTCGACGAGTTCTTCATGGTCCGCGTCGCCGGCATCAAGGCCCAGGTGCGCGAGGGCATTGCCGAGCGCAGCCCCGACGGTCTGACGCCGTCCGAGCAGCTCGCGCTGATCAACCGAACCGTCTCGCAGCTCGCCTCCGACCAGCAGGCAATCTGGCGCGACCTGCGCGGCACGCTCGCCGACGAGGGCATCGTGCTGGTCGAGGGCAAGGAAGTCACCAAGGCGGAACGAACCTGGGTCGAGGACTACTTCCTCAGCAACGTGTTCCCGCTGCTGACACCGCTTGCGATCGACCCGGCCCACCCCTTCCCGTTCATTCCGAGCCTCGGCTTCACCATCGCGCTCCAGCTCACGCGCGCCGCCGATGGCAAGCAGATGAACGCGCTGATCCGCATGCCCGGCAAGATCGACCGCTTCATCCGCCTGCCGGCCGAGGGCAAGGTGGTTCGGCTGATCTCGCTGGAGCAGGCCACCGCGCTGTTCATCAACCGCCTGTTCCCCGGCTACAATCTGCACGGCCAGGGCGCCTTCCGTGTCATCCGCGACTCCGAACTCGAAATCGAGGAAGAGGCCGAGGATCTCGTCCGCCTGTTCGAGACTGCGCTGAAGCGCCGCCGCCGCGGCTCGGTGATCCGGCTCGAGATCGATGCCAAGATGCCGGAGCAGTTGCGCAGCTTCGTACAGCACGCGCTGTCGACCGCCGACGACGAGGTGTTCCTGGTCGATGGCGTGCTCGCCATGAACGAGCTCTCGCAGCTCACCCGCCTCGACCGGCCCGATCTGGAATTCACCCCTTACGTGCCGCGCCATCCCGAGCGCGTGCGCGAGCAAGGCGGCGACATCTTCGCTGCGATCCGGCAGAAGGATCTCGTCGTCCATCACCCCTATGAATCCTTCGACGTGGTGGTGCAGTTCCTCCAGCAGGCGACGCGCGACCCCGACGTCGTCGCCATCAAGCAGACGCTCTACCGCACCTCCAGCAACTCGCCGATCGTGCGCGCGCTCGTGGAAGCCGCCGAAGCCGGCAAATCCGTGACCGCGCTGATCGAGCTGAAGGCGCGCTTCGACGAGGAGGCCAACATCCGCTGGGCGCGCGACCTCGAACGCGCCGGCGTGCAGGTCGTCTACGGCTTCCTCGAACTGAAGACGCACGCAAAGCTGTCGATGGTGGTGCGGCGCGAGGGCGGCAGCCTCACAACCTACGTCCATACCGGCACCGGCAATTACCACCCGGTGACCGCGCGCATCTACACCGACCTCTCCTACTTCACCTCGGATCCAACCATCGGCCGCGACGCTGCCCGCGTGTTCAACTTCATCACCGGCTATGCCGCGCCGAGCGACCTGGAAAAGATGGCGGTGTCGCCGCTGACCTTGCGCAAGCGCATCATCGAGCACATCCAGGGCGAGACCGCGCATGCACGGCACGGGCGGCCCGGTGCGGTCTGGATGAAAATGAACGCGCTGGTCGACCCCGACATCATCGATGCGCTCTACGAGGCTTCACAGGCCGGCGTGCAGGTCGAGCTCGTGGTGCGCGGCATCTGCTGCCTACGGCCCGGCATTCCCGGCCTGTCGGAGAACATCCGCGTCAAGTCGATCATCGGACGATTCCTCGAACACGGCCGAATTTACTGCTTCGGCATGGGCCAGGGCCTGCCGAGCGCGAAAGCGGCTGTGTATATCTCCTCGGCTGACATGATGCCGCGCAACCTCGACCGCCGCGTCGAGGTGCTGTGTCCGCTGCAAAATCCCACGGTGCATCAGCAGGTTCTCGAACAGATCATGGTCGCGAATCTCAAGGACAATGAACAGAGCTGGCAATTGTTGCCGGACGGGTCCTCAACGCGTATGAAGACCGCGAAGGGCGAGGAGCCTTTCAACGTCCACAACTACTTCATGACAAATCCGAGTCTGTCTGGCCGTGGTAAGTCGCTCAAGGAATCCTCGCCGCGCCGCCTCACGCGCCGTAATGAACGTCATCAATCCTGATCCGGGATCGTCGACGTGAAGCGGCCGCGCAAGCGCGGCTCGAGCGTCGCGGTCATCGACATCGGCTCCAACTCGGTCCGGCTCGTCGTCTACGAGGGGCTGACGCGGAGCCTCATTCCCATCTTCAACGAGAAGACGCTGTGCGGTCTCGGGCGCGAGGTGCAGAGCACGGGACTGCTTGCGCCCGACGCCGTCGACAAGGCGCTGACCTCGCTCAAGCGCTTCCGTGCGCTGTGCCGAGTGATGCAGGTCGGACGGGTGTTTGCGATTGCGACCGCCGCCTGCCGCGACGCCTCCAACGGCCCCGACTTCATCGCCAAAGCCGAGCGCATCTGCGCGGTGAAGATCGAGATCCTGTCGGGCCCGCGCGAGGCGCGGCTGTCGGCGCTCGGCGTGATCTCCGGCATCCACCATCCCGACGGCATCGTCGGCGATCTCGGCGGCGGCTCGCTCGAACTGATCGACGTGCGCAAAAACACCGTGCGCAGCGGCGTGACGCTGCCGCTCGGCGGCCTCGCGCTGCAGGACCTCGCGCATAAATCCCTGAAACGCGCCGACCGCATCGTGCGCGAAGCGCTCGACGGGGTGCCGCAGCTCACCGCGGGCCGCGGCCGCAGCTTCTACGCCGTCGGCGGCACCTGGCGCGCGCTTGCGCGCATCCACATCATCCAGAGCGGCTATCCGCTCCAGGTGATGCACGGCTATTCGATTTCGGCGGCCGAGGCGCTCGATTTTTCCCGCCGCCTGCGCCGGCTTGCGGCCGCCGGCATGCTCGCCGACATCGAGATCGTCGCCGATGCCCGGCGCCCGCTCCTCACCTATGCCGCACTGGTGCTCGAGCACATCATTCGGGTGGCGAAGCCGAAGACCATCGTGTTCTCGACCTTCGGCGTACGCGAGGGCCTGCTGCACGAGAAGCTGCCGGAGTCCGAACGCAACAAGGACGGACTGATCTGCGCGGCCGAGGAGCTGAACCAGCTGCTGTCGCGTTCGGCCAAGCACGCGCGCGAGCTGATCGCCTGGACCGACCGCCTCGCGCGCGTGGTGAAGTTGCGCGAGACCGAGGAGGACCGCCGTCTGCGCCATGCCGCGTGCCTGCTGTCCGACATCGGCTGGCGCGTGCATCCCGATCATCGCGGCGAGCAGACGCTGAGCCTCGTCGTCAACGGCAATTTCGGCGCAATCACCCACACCGAGCGCGCCTTCGTCGGCCTGTCCGTGTTCTATCGCTATGCGGGCCTCAGCGAGGAGAACCAGCCGCCGGTCGCCATGCAGGAGCTGCTGACGCCGGCGCAGCTCGAACGCGCCCGCCTGCTGGGCGCGGCCTTCCGCGTCGCGCATCTGATCTCGGCGGCACGTCCGGGCGTCTTGCCCGCGACGCATTTCCGCAGCATGGGCCGCAAGCTGTTGCTGGTGTTCGAGCACCGCCTCGGCGATCTCGTCGCGGATCGCGTCGGCAGCCGCTTCCGCGCGCTCGCCCGCCTGATCAACCGCGCCGGCTCGATCGTCCGGCGCTAGCGCATGCTCCGGAAAGCGTGAAGCGCTTTTCCGAAAACATCATGCTCAAAAGGTAAGTCTACTCCGCCGAGGCCTTGGCGTGGCGCTCGGAGGACTCCAGCGCGGCCGCGCTCATGCTGCGCCGGCGCCAGATGGAGCCGCCGACCAGAACGACGACGACGCCGAGAGCTGCGCAGAGATATTCGCCGCCTCCGCCGCCATGGGCGAATTGCGGCGGGATGCGGAAGGCGCCGAGCATGTTGTCCAGCGACGCGCCGAACGGACCGTCAAACAGCGTGTGCAGCCTCGGCGCGATGCCGGGATCGGTCGCAATCACCTCGCCCGCGATCCAGCCGAGCAGTGCCGCGCCGGCCCACACCAGAACCGGCAGCTTCGCGAGCAGCGCCATGATCAGCGCCGCGCCGGCGACGATCAAGGGCACGCTGATGGCAAGGCCGAGCACCAGCAAGGGCGCGCTGCCATTGGCGGCCGCGGCCACCGCAATGACGTTGTCCAGGCTCATGACGATGTCGGCGACGACGACGATCTGCACGGCCTGCCACAGATGCGAAGCCGACTCGACGCCGTCCTCGTCCTCCTGCTCCGGCACCAGCAGCTTTGCCGCAATCACGATCAGCGCAAGACCACCGACCAGCTTGAGGTACGGCAGCTCCATCAGGCTCGCGACGATGCCCGTGAAGATGATCCGCAGCAGCACCGCGGCGCCGGCACCGAGGATCATGCCCCACAGCCGATGCCGCGGCTTGAGGCCGCGGCAGGCGAGCGCAATCACCAGCGCATTGTCGCCGGACAAGAGGATGTTGATCCAGATGATCTTGCCGACCGCGACCCAGAAGGTCGGTTCGGCCATCTCAACGCGGAACTGGGTGAAGAATGCCCCGATCGTAGCGGGATCGAAGATCTGCCAGAGCCAGTTCACACTACGTCCTTTCGCCGCGTCTCGTTACCTGATCGGCTGACGGATCAGCCGACGATCTCGTTGCCCGAGAAGAACTGCGCGATCTCGATCGCGGCGGTCTCCGGCGCATCCGAACCGTGCGCGGAGTTCTCGCCGATCGACTTTGCGTAGAGCTTGCGGATGGTGCCGTCAGCCGCCTTGGACGGATCGGTCGCGCCCATCACGTCGCGATACTTGGAGACGGCACCCTCGCCTTCCAGCACCTGGACCACCACGGGGCCAGACGTCATGAAGTCCACGAGCTCACCGAAGAAGGGGCGCGCCTTGTGGACCGCATAGAAGGTCTCGGCCTGTTCCTTGGTCATGCGGATGCGCTTCTGCGCGACGATGCGCAGGCCCGCCTTCTCGATCACGGCGTTAACCGCCCCGGTAAGGTTACGCGCGGTGGCGTCGGGCTTAATGATCGAGAAGGTGCGTTCGATGGCCATGATGTTGTCCTTGAAGAGAAAACGGTGGTTCGGAGTTGCCGGGCTTATATCGGCGCCTTCGCCATACGGCAAGCGACCGCCAAAACCGGCTCGCGGGCGCTTCGCCGCAGGCCCGGGGGTTCGAATGCCAATATGGATTACGACGATTTCACCCAGATGAACCCAATCTGAAGGCCGCGTCAGGGTTTGGTTCAGCCTCGCCCGGATAATCTCAGGTCCATCGAAACCAAAGCCTCCTCGCGAGGCGGACCGTTTCGGCGGCCTTTCCATCGACGCGATAGCCCCGCGCCGACAGATTTGAGGAGATCACCATGTTGAGGAAACTTTCGCTCGCCGCCGTCGCCGCGGTCGCGCTTGGTGCCGCGCTGGCGCCGACCTCCGCGTCCGCTCATTGGCATGGCGGCGGCGGCTGGCACGGCGGCGGTGGCTGGCACCACGGCCACGGCTGGGGTGGACCGCGCTTTTATGCCCGCGGCCCCGTCGTCTCCTACGGCTATGGCGGCTGCTATGTGCGCCGGCTGGTCCCGACCCCCTGGGGACCCCGCTGGCGGATGATCAACCGCTGCTACTGAGCCCGACAGCACCTTTCCAAAGGTACCTGAGCCCCCAAGGTACCTTCCAAGCGAAGCCCCGGCGTCCCCCAGCGCCGGGGCTTTGTATTCGGAGCGGGATATCAAACGGCTTCACACAATTTTTGCTAGAAGGCCGCGCAATCGCCGCGAGCGGCGAAACCATTTGGGGGCCAAGGACTTGGTACCGTGTCGCTTCTTTGAGAACACGGAACCCTGCGATGCCTGCCCTTTTCGCCGATGACAGCGAACAAATCGACCGGCGCACCAGCCGCTCGATCCGCGATGCGGTGGGCGAACGGCTTCAGCAGAGCCTGCGGCCCGAAGCCAGGCTGCCGACGCACCTCGAGCAACTCCTCAATGAGCTGAAGCAGCGCGAGCGCGAATCGCACTGAGTCGACGAGCACCGGCTTGCAGACACGGAAAAACGGGTTGCGTTTGATCGCGGGTGCGGTGACAACGCCGCATGCTCTCCATCACCGATCTCTCGATCCGCCTCGCCGGACGCCTTCTGATTGACCAGAGTTCCGTGCAGATCACGCCCGGATCCCGCGTTGGCATGGTCGGTCGCAACGGCACCGGCAAATCGACCCTGTTCAAGGTGATCCGCGGCGAGCTCGCCGCCGAGCACGGCACGGTGACCCTGCCGCCCCGCTGGCGCGTCGGCAGCCTCGCGCAGGAAGCGCCGAACGGCCCCGAGAGCCTGATTTCGGTCGTGCTCAAAGCCGACCTCGAACGCGACGCGCTGCTCACCGAGGCCGAGAGCGCGACCGATCCACACCGGATCGCCGAGATCCAGACCCGGCTGGTCGACATCGACGCGCATTCGGCGCCGAGCCGCGCCGCCGCGATCCTCTCCGGCCTCGGCTTCTCGGCCACCGACCAGCTCCGCCCCTGCGCCGAATTCTCCGGCGGCTGGCGCATGCGTGTCGCGCTCGCCGCGACGCTGTTCGCCGCTCCCGACCTGTTGCTGCTCGACGAGCCCACCAACTATCTCGACCTCGAAGGCACGCTGTGGCTGGAGGATCACCTCGCGCATTATCCGCGCACCGTGATCGTGATCAGCCATGACCGCGACCTGCTGGAAAGCTCGGTCGACCAGATCCTGCATCTGGATCGCAGCAAGCTCACGCTTTACAAAGGCACCTACTCCTCCTTCGAGGAGCAGCGCGCCATGCGCGAGATGCTCGACGCCAAAGCGGTCAAGCGCCAGGAAGCCGAACGCGCCCGCTTGCAGGCCTTCGTCGACCGCTTCAAGGCCAAGGCCTCGAAAGCCCGACAGGCGCAGTCCCGTGTGAAAATGCTGGAGCGGCTGAAGCCGATCACGGCGCTGGTCACCCAGGACGTACGCGAGATCAGCTTTCCCGCGCCGGAGAAAATCCTGTCGCCGCCGATCATCGCCGCCGACAACGTCGTGGTCGGCTACGATCCGAACACGCCCGTACTTAACCGCGTCACCTTGCGCGTCGACAATGACGACCGCATCGCGCTGCTTGGTTCCAACGGCAACGGCAAGTCGACGCTGGTGAAACTGCTCGCGGGCCGCCTCGCGCCGTTCTCGGGCAAGGTGACCCGCGCCGACAAGCTCTCGATTGCCTATTTCGCCCAGCACCAGCTCGACGAATTGAACGAGGATGCCTCGACCTACGACCACGTCCGCAAGCTGATGGGCGAGGCGCCCGAAGCGAAAGTACGCGCCCGCGCCGGCGCCATCGGCTTTTCCGGCAAGGCGGCCGACACCAAGGTCGGAAAATTGTCCGGCGGCGAGAAGGCGCGGCTCCTGCTGGGACTTGCGACCTTCTTCGGCCCCAACATGATCATCCTGGACGAGCCGACCAACCATCTCGACATCGACAGCCGCGCCGCGCTCGCAGAAGCCATCAACGAATTCCCCGGCGCCGTCATCATGGTTTCGCACGACCGCTATCTGATCGAGTCCTGCGCCGATCAACTCTGGATCGTCGCCGACCGCACCGTGACCAATTACGACGGCGACCTCGACGAATATCGCCGTCTGGTGCTGTCCGCGCGCAATGGCGAGCCCGTCCCGCGCGAGCGCAACGCGGCGAGCGAGAAGCCGCAGCGTCCGAGATCGGACAATCGCGGCTCGCTGAAAAAACGCATCGCGGAAGCCGAAACCGAGATCGCCCGCGTCAGCGCGATCATCAGCAAGATCGACACTGCGCTGGCCCTGCCCGACATCTTCAGCCGCGACCCCAAGCAGGCCGCGCAACTGTCGAAAGCGCGCGCCAATGCGGCCGACGCGCTGGCGCGCGCCGAGGAGCAGTGGCTCGAGGCGAGCACGCAGTTCGACGAGGCGGCGGGTTGACGCCCCTACAAGGGCCGACATTAAAATCCGAAAAACAACCCCATGCACAGTACCGGTATTTTGCTACCCGGTAATTAGTCGTTGAATAACCTGTTCTTTGCCGCACCGACCGAGCCGGCCCGCATGGCGAAGCTTCGTCGGCATTATGCGGGAACTAGCGCTCCCGCATGATCTCGTGCCGGTAGCGCTGCAGCGGCGATAGCAGGTAGCTCAGGATGGTGCGCGAACCGGTCCTGATCTCGACGGTCACCGCCATTCCCGGCGACAGGTTGACGAGGCGGTCGTCCACCTGCATCTGGCTGCGATCGAGCGAGATGCGGGCGCTGTAGCTCAACTCCTGCCCGCTGGGCTCGCTGCTGTCGCGTTGCGTCCCAAGCGCACGGTCGCTCCCGCGCTCCTGAGGCCGGTCGCGAATGATGGCGTCCTGCGAGACGCTCAGGACCCGGCCTGCGAGAAGCCCGTAGCGGGTGAAATTGAAAGTGTCGATCTTGATGGCGGCGCCCTGCCCGACCTCGACAAATCCGATATCGCGGTTGGAGATCATCGCCTCGATCTCGAGCCGCGTATCGGTCGGCACGATCACCAGCAGCGACTGTGCGGGCGTGACCACGCCGCCCACAGTGTGGACCGCGAGCTGCTGCACGACGCCGTCGACCGGCGACGTCAGTTGCTGAAGCCTCGTCCTCTGCTGCGCCTTGATCAGATCGCGTGCGACGCCATTGGCTTTCTGTTCGCTCTTGGCAAGCTCGTCGGAGAGACTTTTCCTGTACTCGGCCAAGGCCTGAATGCGGGTCTCCCGGATCGCGGCGACGGCCGAATCGGCCTCCTTCAAGCGGCTGCTCTGGACGCGAAGCTCCTCTTGTTGCTCGATCTGGAGCTGGAGGGTCTCATAGTAGGTCAGCTTCGAGCCGATCTCCTTCTCCATCAGCGTCTTGCGAATCTCGACACGCTGCTGGGTGACCGGCAGCAACGCATCAAGCTTGTGAATCGTCGCCGCAATGGTCTGATGTTCGGCCTCCTTCTGCGCTTCCTGACGTGCCAGCGCCGCGAGCTTGGCCCTGTTCTCGCTGACCTGATTGGCGAGGAGCTGCCGTTGCGTCGCGACCAGCATGGGATCGGCGTCCTCTGGTACGACAAGATCGACGGACACATCTTCGCTGCCCGCCAATGCGGCGCGGAGGCGCGCGACGTTGAGCCGCTCGGCCATGAGATCGTCGTGCAGACGATCGCGCTCCGCGGCGTTCACGGTCGGATCGAGCTCGATCAGCAGGTCGCCCGATTTGACCGATTGCCCGTCCTGCACGTGAATGGCGCGCACCACGCCGGTCTCGAACGGCTGGACCACCTTGCTTCGCCCGCTCGACACGACCTTGCCGGTTGCGGACGCCACGATGTCGATCGTGCCCCAGGCCGACCAGGCCAGCGCCGCGCAGACGAGAAGCATCAGGGCCATTGCGATGGCGCGGCCGATCGGCGACGGCGGGGTTTCCGTGATTTCCAGCGCCGCCGGCAGGAAGGCGACTTCCTCGGCGCGCCGACCCTTTCCATTCCGGAACGGGATCACGGTCTGCTCCGGCCGCGGGGCCGGCACAGTGCTAGCCGACCTCATAAATGCCTCCCTGGAGACGATGCAGGGCGGCGTAGCGGCCGCCGGTCTTGATCAGCGCATCATGCGTGCCGTCCTCGACCAGACGGCCGCGTTCCAGGGTGAAGATGCGATCGGCGCCGCGGACGGTGGACAGACGGTGCGCGATGATCAGGACCGTGCGGCCTTTCGCGATCTCCTTCATGTTGTCATGGATGATCCGCTCGCTCTCATAGTCGAGCGCACTGGTGGCTTCGTCGAAGATCAGGATCCGGGGATTGCCCACCAGCGCGCGGGCGATCGCAATGCGCTGGCGCTGCCCGCCCGAGAGCGTCGAGCCGCGCTCGCCGACCACCGTATCGTAGCCCTCGGGGAGCTCCAGAATGAAATCATTCGCGCCCGCCAGCTTCGCCGCGTCTATGATGCGGTCTATGGGCAGGCTCGGATCAGCCAGCGCGATGTTGTCGCGCACCGACCGGTTGAACAGCATGTTGTCCTGGAGCACGATTCCGATCTGCCGACGGAGCCCCGCCGGGTCGGTCGTCATCAGATCCATTCCGTCGACCAGCACGCGGCCGCCTTGCGGAACGTAGAGCCGCTGCACCAGCTTGGCGAAGGTGCTTTTGCCCGAGCCGGACGATCCGACGATGCCGACGGTTTGTCCGGCTGGAATGTCAAATGAGACATCGTGCAGGATCTCCGGCCCATCGAGCCGGTAGCGGAAAGAGACGTGCTCGAAGCGGATGTTGCCCCGGATCGGCGGCAGCCCCGCGCGGGCGGCGGAGTAAGCCGGCTCCGCCGCGCTGTTGAGGATGTCGCCGAGCCGCGCGATCGACAGTCGCGCCTGATGAAAATCCTGCCAGACCTGCGCGAGCCGCAGCACCGGGGCCGACACCCGCCCCGCGAAGATGTTGAAGGCCACGAGCTCGCCGACGGTCAAGGCGTCACCGATCACCAGTCTGGCGCCGACATAGAGAATGGCGGCGGTGACGACCTTGCTGACGAGCTGCACCAGCTGGCTTGCCGTGTTGCCGAGGCTGGTGACACCGAAGCTTGCGGAAACATAGCCGGCGAGCTGCTCTTCCCAGCGACGCTGCATCTGCGGCTCGACCGCCATCGCCTTCAGCGTTTCGATGCCGCTGACGCTCTCGACCAGGAAGGCCTGGTTCTCCGCGCCGCGGCGGAATTTCTCGTCCAGCCTGCGGCGAAACAGCGGCGTCGCCACGGCCGAGATCGCGATGTAGAACGGGAACGACGCCAGCACGATGAAGCTCATCTGCGCCGAATAGGCGAACATCACCGCGAGGAACACCGAGGTGAAGACCAGGTCGATGAGAAGCGTCAGCGACGAGCTGGTGATGAAATTGCGGATGTTCTCGAGCTCACGAACCCGCGCCACGGAATCGCCGACGCGCCTGGCCTGAAACCACGCCATCGGCAGCGCCAGAAGATGGTGGAACAGGCGTGCCCCGAGCTCGACGTCGATCCGGTTGGTCGTGTGCGCAAACAGGTAATTGCGCAGGATCCCGAGCACGGTGTCGAACAGGGAGACGACGACGAGGCCGATGACGAGGACGTCGAGCGTGGACAGTGAGCGGTGCACCAGAACCTTGTCGATCACGACCTGGAAGAACAGCGGCGAGACCAGCGCAAAAAGCTGGAGGAAGAACGAAGCCGCCAGCACCTCGCTCAGCAGCCGCCGGTATTTGCCGATCGCGCCGATGAACCAGGTGATATCGAAGTGCCGACCGAGGTCGGACAGGCCGGCGCGCCGGACCATCAGGATCAAGCCGCCGTCCCAGATCGCGCACAGCTCGTCGCGATCCATCAGCACCGGGCGCTGTGCCTCCGGGGACTGCACCAGCACCTTGTCGGCGGAGGCCTTTGCGATGACCATGAAGCCGCCGTCCCGCAGCATCGCGATCGCAGGCAGCGGGGTGTCTGACAGACGGCTCCACTGCGTTCGATAGGTTCGCGCTTTAAGCCCGAGAGACCTGGCGCAGCGGACGATATCCGCTGCGCCGAAGCTTGCCGCGCCCAGCCGGTGCCTGAGCTGCTCGCGATCGGCCGCAACACCCTGCAGATGCAGCAGCGTCAGCAACGCATCGAGCCCCGTATCGGTGGAGACCGCGTTCGTCGTCATGAGCGTTCTCCGGTCCGATGCAGCGAGAACGCAATGGCGTGAAGTCGAATCGAGCTTGGCCAGCAACAGCGCTCCATCCGTTCCCTCCCCCCTTGCGGGGGAGGGAAAGGGAGGGGGGTACCCCACGGGGATTGTTTCCGTCGTTCGGTCGCTATCACCGCATCTTCAACCATCGGCACCTTTTCCTGGGCTACCCCTCTCCCTAACCCTCCCCCACAAGGGGGGAGGGAACGCACCTCCGTCGGGGCGCTAGTGAGGCTCATCCCATCAGGCCTGATTGTCAGGCGTGCTGCGGCGGTGCGAGCACCTGGCTCTGCGCCGCGTGCGGATCGGGCAGCGGCATCTCGCCGTTCCCCTCACCTGCCGGGACGAAGCTGGCCGCCATGGCCTGGTTGAGCAGCATCGCGGCCGCGAACGCTCCGCCCTGGATGACGACGTTGTTGCCGGTGCCGCCGTCCAGGATGTCGAGGCCGCCGCCGCCGATCAGCACGTCATCACCGGCACCGCCCGCCAGCGTGTCGTTGCCGGGACTACCGATCAGCACGTCGTCGCCGTTGCCGCCATTGGCAACGAGCTGGATGCCGCCGTGCAAGCCGGAAGCCGTGATGACGTCGTCGCCATCGAGACCGTTGATGACGATCCTGTCGCCCGCGCCGGCATCGGTGATGTTGATGTCCTGGCCAAGCCCCGACACCGTGATGATGCCGTCGTGCTCGGTCACCGTGATGACGTCGTTGCCGCCTGTTGCGTTGATGGTCACGGTATCCGCGGCGCCGTCATTGGCGCCGAGATCGAGGTCGACCTGACTCACGCCGGTGCCGGAGAGGTCGCCGACCGTAATGTTGTCGGCACCGCCGAGGGCATTGAAGTCGACATGTTCGACCTCGTTCAGGTCCATCGCAATGGCGGCAACATCCCGCGTGAACAGCACCCGGCCGCCATTGGCCGAGATGTTGATGGTCTCGCTGATATTGGCGCCGTTGAATGCCAGCGTGTCGGTGCCCTTGCCGCCTTCGACGGTGTCGCTGCCGTCGCCGGGATTCCAGACGAAAGTGTCGTCGCCCGCACCGAGATTGGCGAAATCGTTGCCGCGTCCGCCGTTCACAATGTCATTGCCGGCACTGCCGGTGATGGTGTCGTTGCCGTCGCCGCCGTTGATGTTCAGGCTGAACGACTGTCCCGCCTTGATGGAAGACGCATTGATGACGTCATTGCCTTGTCCGCCGTTGATGCCGAGCACATCACCGGCGTCCGCGTGCGCAATCGTCACCTGCGCAGCAAGGCCGTTGACCACGATCGATCCGCCGGAGGTCACGACCGATATGTTGTCGTCACCGGTCGTGCCGTTCACGGTCACGCGGTCCGCCGCTCCATCGCCGCTCTGGCTGCCGGGGCCGGCACTGAGATCGACGGCAACCTGCGCGATTCCTGTTCCGGCCAGATCGTTGACGGTGATGTTGTCGGCGCCGCCTGCTGCCGCGATCTGCACGTGCTCGATGCCGTCGAGGTCCATGACGATAGCGCCGACGTCACGGGTGAGAAGCGCACGGGTTCCGTTCGCGGAGATCGACATGTCCTCGGCCACATTGGCGCCGTTGAACACCAGCGTATCGGTTCCCGTGCCGCCTTCGACAACGTCGCTGCCGTCACCGGGATTCCACGTGAAGATGTCGTCGCCCGCGCCGAGAAGCGCGACGTCATTGCCGCGGCCGCCGGTGACCTTGTCGTTGCCGTCGCCGCCGATCAGGGTGTCGGCTCCCTGGCTGCCGGTGATGGTGTCGTTGCCCGCACCGCCGTCGATGGTCAGCCCGATCACCGCGCCGAGCGTGGATGCATCGATCACGTCGTTGCCGCCGAGCGCCTGCACGACCAGCCGGTCGTTGCCCGCCTCTGCATTTGCGATCGTCACGAGCTCCGGCAGCCCCGTGACCGTGAGCGTGGTGCCCGTGGCTGTGACCTCGATGTGCTGATTGCCGTTGCTGCCGTTAACTGTCACCGTATCAGCTGCGCCGTCGCCTTGCGTCCCTCCCGGAACGGCTCCGAGATCGACCAGCACCTGCTTGACGCCGGTCCCGGTGAGGTCGCCGACGGTGATGTTGTCCGCCCCGCCCCGCGCATCGAATTCGATCTGCTCTACGCTGTTGAGATCCATCGTGATGTTGGCAACATCGCGGGTGAAGCGCACCCGGCCGCCATTGGCCGAGATGTCGATGGTCTCGTTGATGTTGGCGCCATTGAAAAGCAGCTTGTCGCTGCCCGATCCGCCTTCGACCGTGTCGCTGCCGTCACCGGGATTCCAGATGAAAGTGTCGTCGCCAGTCCCGAGCTGGGCGACGTCGTTGCCGCGTCCGCCATTGACGGTGTCGTCGCCGCTGCCGCCGATGATGAGGTCGTTGCCGTCGCCGCCGATGATCCTGTCGTTGCCGGCGCCGCCATCGAGCGTCAGCGAGATCAAGGTGCCGAGCCCGTTGCCCGCGGTGATGACATCGTCGCCGCCGCCACCGTGCAAGACCAGATTTTCCGTCGTGCCGATGTCCAGCGAGAACGGCGCCGCGCCCGTCCCGTCGAGCCGCACACGGGTGCCGTTCGCCGTGATCGTGAACGTCTCGGCGCCGTTGCTTCCGTTGACCTGAGCCGTATCGTTGCCCTCACCACCCTCGAACAGGTTGGTGCCGCCGCCCGGATTCCAAATCATGACATCGTCGCCGGCCTCACCGAACAGCTGATTGTCGCCGCTACCGCCGTCGAGGACATCGTTACCGGCTCCGCCGAACAGCAGATCATTGCCGCCGCCGCCCTTGATCAAATCGTTGCCGGCTTGGCCAAACAGAAGGTCAGCCCCCGAGCCGCCCGTGATCCTGTCGTTGCCGTCACCGCCGAAGATGTGCACCGCGGGCATCGGACCGTGGCATTCGTCGACGGTGATGGTGTCGTCACCGCCTTGACCGAAGATGTCGATCGCGGTGGTGTTGTCGACGGTGGGTTCGCCACCAACCGTTTTCACGTGCCCGTTATTGACCAGGATGCGGCCGGACTTGTCGCGACTTATCGCGAGGCCGTTATTCGCGCTGTCGCCGAAAATGGTGAGTTGCCCCGTAACGGGGGAAAACACAGAGGTAATGGACATCCAAATGATCCTTCCGACCTAGCCCCTCCCTTCGATGCGTAGCAGCCGCGCACATGACATTCTTGAACCGTTGCTTGAGACGCGCGTGATTATTCTGGAGATTTCCTCCAGTTTTGCTTCGGGGCAGTTTTCGAAAGCGGATGAAGGCTCGCTCATCACGGATCGCGCGTAACGCCCCCGTGATTTTCAACGCGCGCGGAAGAACGCGGCTCGAGGCAATGAAGGCGCTTTGGGCGAAGGTCGGCATCCGCGATGTCGAAACTCGCGAACAAGATCGCCGGCGAGCGCGAACGGAGAGATCACGGTTCACGCCCGCCCATCGCAATTAATGGATGCAAAATCGCTTGACGATGGGGGCAAGCGTGCGCGGCCGATCGCAGCGACAGCTGCAACCAGCATCAGGGCAAAAGGCCAACCCGTTACGCCGCCGACTTCTTCTTCGGCTTCGGCTTGGTCGCCTTCGGCATGACCGGCGCTTCCGGCGTGCCCTCGATCGAGGACAGGCGGCCGGCCGTGAAGGTGTAGATGCCGGCGCGCGGACCGGTCGTCCACGTCACGACCGCAACGCGCCTGCCGGCGGCGTCACCGGAGAGGTTGACGCTCGAGGGCGCGCCAATGCCGCGCACCACGTCGCATTCGGTGTGGCCGAGCGCGACGGTGCCGCCCATCGGAGCCGGCGCGGTCGTCGACGCATTCGCATCGGCCGGCCCGGGCGGCGGCGCCATGCCGGCACAAGCACCGTCCGCGCTGACCAGATCCTCGGCCCCAACCGGCTTGTCGGGGGTCAGCGGCGGCGACTCAATCGAGATGCTTTTGATGAACAGGCGGCTGGGCGTGTTGAACCACTGGGCATCCCTGGACAACAGATCGGTCCCGCCCGAACAGCCCGCGACCAGCGGGGCTACGGCCGCCAACGCAATTATGAGCGAGCTGGGAAGCTTTTGATGTCGCACGATGAACTAAATTCCCCGAGTGAAGGATCGGCCCTAAGCAATTGTAGCAACACCACTTTGCGGCACGAAGGTGACAAAAGCCATCATCACCCGAAAAGTGCAAATTATCATTAATTGCGAGCGACCGCTAATTCCGCTTCTGCCACCGGCCCCGCTCGTCGGCCTGCCAATAGGTGACATCAAATCCCCGCGCCTTGCAATCCGTCCAGGCGCTGCGGGCGAACGCAAGCGCGTCCGGATCGTCGCCATCGAACAGCAGCACCATGCGCTCATAGCCCTGCGCGTCCTGCGGCAACGCGGCATTGTCGACGAGGAAGCGGACATTGGCACCGTTCGGATTGTCCTCCTCGACCGCCAGCACGATCGGCTGATCGGCCGCGTCGCTGACCCGCCATGTCGCGTGCGGCAGGAAGGAATCGTCGCGATAGGTCCACAAATGGGCGTCGAGCGCATCGGCGCGCTCCGGTGAATTCGCCTGCACCACGACGCGCCAGCCGCGCTCGAGCGATTTCTCGAGAAGCGGCGGCAACACGTTCTCCACCGTCATGTTTTGCAGATGGTAGAACAGGACTTCAGTCATCTCGGGTCATTTGCGCTCGTAGTGGTCGGCGACCAGACGGTCGAGCAAACGGACGCCATAGCCGCTTCCCCAGCTGTGGTTGATCTCGGTCTTCGGCGCGCCCATGGCGGTCCCGGCGATGTCGAGATGCGCCCAGGGCGTGCCGTCCACGAAGCGCTGGAGGAACTGCGCCGCGGTGATCGAGCCGCCATGGCGTCCGCCGGTGTTCTTCATGTCGGCGAACTGGGAATCGATCAGCTTGTCGTATTCAGGACCAAGCGGCAGGCGCCAGACCTTCTCGCCGCTCTCGATGCCGGCCGCCAGCAGCCGCCCGGCAAGCTCGTCATTGTTGGAGAACATGCCGGCATGCTCGGTGCCGAGCGCGACCACGATGGCGCCGGTCAACGTCGCCAGATCCACCATGAATTTCGGCTTGGTTTTCCTGGCGACGTACCAGAGCACGTCGGCAAGCACCAGGCGGCCTTCCGCGTCGGTGTTGATGATCTCGATGGTCTGACCCGACATCGAGGTGACGATGTCGCCCGGGCGCTGCGCGTTGCCGTCCGGCATGTTCTCGACGAGGCCGATGGCGCCGACGACGTTGACCTTGGCCTTGCGTGCCGCGAGCGCATGCATCAGGCCGACGACGCAGGCAGCGCCCCCCATGTCACCCTTCATGTCCTCCATGCTGCCGGCCGGCTTGATCGAAATGCCGCCGGTGTCGAAGCAGACGCCCTTTCCGACGAAGGCAACCGGCGCCTCACCCTTCTTGCCGCCGTCCCAACGCATGATCACGGTGCGGCTTGGCCGCGCCGAGCCCTGGCCGACGCCGAGCAGCGCCCCCATGCCGAGCTTGTCCATCGCTTTGACGTCGAGCACCTCGATCTTGACGCCGAGCTTGCGGAGCAGGCCCGCGCGGCGCGCGAACTCCTCGGGAAAAAGAACGTTCGGCGGCTCGTTGACGAGGTCGCGCGCAATGATCACGCCGTCGACGATCGCAGCGGCCGATGCAAACGCCTTCTTCGCGGCGACGACATCGCCGACCGCAAGCGAAACGTCGGCGCGCGAGCCGCCCTCCTCTCCATCCTTCTTCTTGGTCTTGTAGCGGTCGAACTTGTAGGTGCGCAGCCGCAGGCCCGAGGCGATCGCGACCGCCTGCTCGCTCGTCATGGCGCCATTGGGCAGTTCCGCCATGATGGTCATGGCCGCCGCCCCGGCCGGAAGCTTGCTTGCCGCCACGCCGCCGAATTTGAGGAAGTCGTTAGCCTTCAGGCCGGTCGCCTTGCCGGCGCCGATCACGATCAGGCGGGTGGCCTTCACGCCCTCCGGCGCAAGGATGTCGAGCGCCGCGCCGCTTTTGCCCTTGAAGGCGGCGGCGGCCGCCGCCCGCTTCACGAGTTCGGTGGCCCCGCCGAGCGCCTTGGCAGTCGCCGGGCCGAGCTTCAGAGTGTCGTCGCAGAACACGACCATGATGCCACGGACGGCGGCAGACAAGGAAACGAAGCCGACCTTGATGGCATCGGACATGAGTAACTCCTCAAAAACATTGCGCTTTTTACCGATCGGCGGTCCCGGCCACGGGCCGGAGCTGAACGGCGATTCACTGAGCGTGCCGCACTATGGGCCACCGGCCCGGCAGATGCCAAGCACCCCCGTGGCCGAGGGGCCACAACGAGGGAAATATTAACCATATATTGAGGGTGCCACGGGGCAGCCATTTTGTTGACGGATCAAAGGGATGGTACTGAGAGAGTAAGCCGGCGGATGAGATGGCTGGCCGACCTTGGGGATCCCCTTGCGGGGATTGGTTGGACAGCCGGAATTCCGGCCGGAATTGGGGACTTGGTGGGATTCGTGCGGTAGCGCATGGGGTCAATCGATAGGTATATCTTCCGCACGACGCTCGCGTCGTTTGCGCTGGTCCTGGTCAGCCTCACGGGCGTGATCTGGATTACGCAGGCGTTGCGCGGCATCGACCTGATGACGAGCCAGGGTCAGACCATCCTGACCTTCCTCGGCATCACCAGCCTCGTCGTGCCCGCGCTGGTCCTGATCATCTCGCCGATCGCGCTGATGATCGCGATCTCGCACACCCTGAACAAGCTCGCGACCGATTCCGAGATCATCGTGATGAATGCCGCCGGCTTCTCGCCGTTCCGGCTGTTCTATCCGTTCTTCTACGCCACCTGCGTGGTGGCGCTGCTGGTCGCCTTCATCGCGGCCTATCTCGCTCCCGACGGCATGCGGCGGATCAAGCAGTGGGACGCCGAAATCACCGCCGACGTGCTCACCAACATCCTGCAGCCCGGCCGCTTCGCCCAGCTCGACAAGAACCTGACGATCCGGATTCGCGAACGCCAGCCCGGCGGCATCCTCGCCGGCATCTTCATCGACGACCGCCGCGATCCGAACGAGCGGGTCTCGATCGTCGCCGAGCATGGCGAAGTCGTGAAGAACGACAACGGATCGTTCCTGGTGCTGGAGACCGGCAATCTCCAGCGCTTCGAGGCCGGCAAGCGCGATCCCGCGCTGGTGGCGTTCGGCCGCTACGGCTTCGACATGTCGAAGTTCTCGGGCCAGGGCCGCGACGTCACCCTCGGAATCCGCGAGCGTTATCTCTGGGAGCTGCTCTCGCCGTCCGAGGACGATCCCGTCTACAAGCAGATTCCCGGCCAGTTCCGCTCGGCCCTGCATGACAGCCTGCTGGCGCCGATCTATCCCTTCGCCTTTGCCGTGCTGACCTTCGCGTTTCTGGGTGCGCCTCGCACCACGCGCCAGAGCCGCAACTTCTCGATCGGCTCATCGATTCTCGCCGTGTTCGGCCTGCGCATGGCCGGCTTTGCCTGCTCGGTGATGGCGGTGAAATCGCCGGGCGCGGTGCTGGTCCAATATGCGATGGTCATTGGTGCCATCGGCATCGGGCTGGCGATCATCATTGGCGGCCTCGTGGTCGAACCGCCGCCGCGCCTCATGGAGGCCATCAACAGGTCGAACGCACGCATCGCGCGGCTGTTCGGACGGCCGGCCACCGCATGAGCATGCTCACCAACACACTCGGGCGCTATTTCGCCGGCCGTTTCGTGGTCGCGGCGCTCGGCGTGTTCGCCAGCATTTTCCTGCTGCTGGTGCTGGTCGATTACATCGAGATGGTGCGCAAGACCTCAGGGCTCGCATCCGCCTCCGCGGTCATGGTGGCCGAGACCTCGCTGTTCCGGGTGCCGCAGCTCCTGGAGAAGCTGACGCCGTTCTGCATGCTGATCGGCGCCATGACCTGCTATCTCGCCCTCTCCCGCCGGCTCGAGCTCGTGGTCGCGCGCGCCGCCGGTGTCTCCGCATGGCAATTCATCTCGCCAGCGCTCGGCAGCGCGCTCCTGATCGGCGTGATCGCCACCGTCGCCTACAATCCGATGTCGGCCAATCTGCGCGAGCTGTCCAAGCGCATGGAAGCCGAGCTGTTCGGCTCGGCGCCCGGCGGCGGAATTCAGGACGCCTCCGGCTTCTGGCTCAATCAGGTCACCAATGACGGCCAGACCATCATCAACGCGGCGCGGAGCGAACAGCAGGGCGTCCGGCTCACGGGGCTCACGCTGTTCCGGTTTGACACAGAGCAGCACTTCAAGGAACGAGTCGAGGCGCGCGAGGCGACGCTCGAGGCCGGCCGTTGGCTGTTCAAGGGCGTTCGCCGCTTCTCGCTGGATTCGCCGCCGGTCGATCAGGCCAGCCTGGAGATTCCGACGACGCTGACCGAGGCGCAGGTCCGCAACAGCTTTTCCACACCCGAGACTGTGTCCTTTTGGCAACTACCGAGCTACATCCGCTCGTCCGAAAGCTCGGGCTTCGCGACAGCCGGATACCGACTCCAGTATCAGAAGCTTCTGGCGCAGCCGTTTTTGCTTGCGGCCATGGTGATGCTCGCGGCCTCCGTGTCGTTGCGCTTCTTCCGGATGGGCGGCGTGCAGAAGATGGTTTTGAGTGGCGTGGGCGCAGGCTTTCTGCTCTACGTTCTGTCGAAAGTGACTGAAGATTTGAGCAAGGCTGAGTTGATGCATCCGATCGCTGCGGCGTGGTTGCCCGTGGTGGTGGGCGGCCTCACCGGCTTTTTGGCCTTGCTGTATCAGGAGGACGGATAGTGACGGCCGTCCACCGAGGGCCCGTGTCTCGTTTGACGCGGCGCACATTGGTGCGCGCGAACGGGTGTGGCTTGTCCGTTCGCAGGTTCCTGCTTGCTGTCGCCGCCGTGGCATCGCTCGGCGGCCTGATGGACGTCGCCGCCGTGGCGCCGGCCTCCGCCCAGAGCTTCACCTACAATCCGTTGCCGCCGCGTGCGAAGCCACCGAAGGCCGTCAACGACAACCAGATGCTGGTTCAGGCGACCGAGGTCGACTACGACTACAACAATTCGCGCGTCTCCGCGGTCGGTAACGTCCAGCTGTTCTACAACGGCACCAGCGTCGAAGCCGACAAGGTCATCTACGACCAGAAGACCAAGCGGCTCCATGCCGAAGGCAACATCCGCATGACGGATGCCGACGGCAAGATCACCTATGCGGAGATCCTGGACCTTTCCGACGACTACCGTGACGGTTTCGTCGATTCGCTGCGCGTCGACACGGCCGACCAGACCCGCATGGCGGCGAGCCGCTCCGATCGCTCCAGCGGCAACTACACGGTGTTCGAGAACGGCGTCTACACGGCCTGCGCGCCGTGCAAGGACGATCCGAAGAAGCCGCCGCTATGGCAGGTCAAGGGTGCGCGCATCATCCACGACCAGCAGGAGAAGATGCTGTATTTCGAGACAGCGCAGCTCGAGTTCTTCGGCGTGCCGATCGCTTATATGCCCTATTTCTCGACGCCCGACCCGACGGTGAAGCGCAAGACCGGCTTCCTGATGCCGGGCTTCACGTCGAACACGCCGTTCGGCTACGGCGTCGAGGTTCCGTTCTACTGGGCGATCGCGCCCGACATGGACGCGACCTTCAACCCGCGCATCACGTCCAAGCAGGGCGTGCTGTTCCAGGCCGAATTCCGCCAGCGCCTGATGGACGGCGCCTATCAGATCCGCGTCTACGGCATCGACCAGCTCGATCGGAGCGCGCTCGCCGGCCAGCCCGGCGACAAGCAGTTCCGCGGCGCCGTCGACACCAAGGGTCAGTTCGCGCTGAACGACAAATGGGTCTGGGGTTGGGACGGCGTCCTGATGTCCGACTACTATTTCTTCTCGGACTATCGATTGTCGCAATATCGCGATCCGCTGGGCTCGTTCCTGTATCTGCCGACGGATGCACTCTCGCAACTTTACCTGACCGGTGTCGGCAATCGCAGCTTCTTCGACGCGCGCACGATGTACTGGCTGAGTTACTCGGGCAACCAGAGCCAGGTGCCGGTTGTCTATCCCGTGATCGACTATTCGAACGTGCTGAACTATCCGGTGTTCGGCGGCGAGTTCAGCTACAAGACCAATTTCGTGAACCTGTCGCGTGACACCGCGGTGTTCGACCCGATCACGACGCTCGCCAACACCAATAGCCTGTGCACGACGGCGTCGGCCGATCCGCTCGCGCGCACGCCGTCGCAGTGCCTGCTGCGCGGCTTCCCGGGCACCTACACCCGCCTGACGGCCGAAGCGCAGTGGCGCAAGTCCTTCACCGATCCGTTCGGTGAAATCTGGACCCCGTTCGCCATTCTCCGGGCCGATGCGATCAACTCCTCGGTCTCCAACCAGCCGGGCGTGTCGAACTATCTTCCTGTCGGCGACACCCAGGCGTTCCGCCTGATGCCGACCGTGGGCCTCGAATACCGCTACCCCTTCATCAACGTTCAGCCCTGGGGTTCGACCACCATCGAGCCGATCGCGCAGATCATCATTCGGCCGAACGAGACCTATGCCGGCAAGCTCCCGAACGAGGACGCGCAGAGCATGGTGTTCGACGCCTCGAACCTGTTCAGCGTCGACAAGTTCTCCGGCTACGACCGCGTCGAGGGCGGCGGCCGCGCCAATGTCGGCGTGCAGTCCACCACACAGTTCGACAAGGGTGGCGCCGTCAAGGTGCTGTTCGGCCAGTCCTACCAGCTGTTCGGCATGAACTCCTTCGCGGTCCAGGACTCCATCAACACCGGCGTGGATTCCGGCCTGCAAAGGCCGCGCTCCGACTATGTGGCGAGCGCCGCCTATTCGCCCAACAGCACCTATACGTTCAGCGTTCGCTCGCGCATGGACGAGCAGACCTGGAATATCCAGCGCTTCGAGGCGGAAGGCCGCGCCAACTTCAACCGATGGTCCGTCAGCATGCTGTACGGCAATTACGCGGCGCAGCCGGAACTCGGCTATCTGACCCGCCGCGAGGGCATCCTGACGTCGGGCTCGATCAAGGTCGCGGCCAATTGGGTGGTCACGGGCTCGGCGCGCTGGGACCTGGAGGCCAACAAGATCAACCAGTATGTGCTCGGTGCCGGCTACGTCGACGATTGTTTTGTGCTCGGCTTGAACTATGTAACTGGGTATAGCTATTCCGCAGGCTCGGCGCCGCCCGTGCTGAATCATGCGATCATGTTCCAGATCGGCCTGCGCACGCTGGCGAACACAGCGACCACCAGCAGTTCCGGCGGCGGACTCCAGTGAACGGTTTGAAAGTGCCGGCCGCGTGTTCCCGATCGCAGGTTCACCGCGGCTGACATGCGAGCGACAAATATGACGATCCCATTGCCTGTCTTCCGCCTCTTCCTCGTCCTCACCGCCCTGCTCCTGGTCGGCACGCCGTCGCGTGCGCAGAACATCGTCGTGATGGTCAACGGCGATCCCATCACCGACTTCGACATCGAGCAGCGCTCCAAGCTCGACCAGCTGACGACGCAGAAGACACCGGCCCGTCAGGAGGTCATCAACGAGCTGATCGACGACCGGGTGAAGATGAAGGAAGGCAAGAAATACGGTGTCGACCCCGGCGTCTCCGACATCAACCAGTCCTACGAGGGCATGGCGCAGCGCATGCGCATCTCGCCGGACCAGCTCACCAAGTCGCTCGAGGTCAAGGGCGTCCGCCCCGAAACCCTGAAGAGCCGCATGAAGGCCGAGATGGTCTGGACCAGCCTTGTGCGCGGCCGCTTCAAGGAGAAGCTGTTGGTCGGTGAGAAGGACGTCGCGCAGGCCGTGCAGGCCCAGACCGGCGACAAGCTGCAGATCGAGGGCACCGAATACAAGATGCAGCCGATCGTGCTGATCGTGCCGCGCGGCTCGTCGCAGGCGTTCCTGGAGACGCGGCATAAGGAAGCCGAGCAATATCGCGCGCGTGTCGGAAGCTGCGAAGAAGCCAATTCGTTGTTCCGCTCGACGCCGAACGCCACCATACGCGACACCGTCACCAAGACCACCGCGGAATTGCCCGAGGCGCTGCGCAAGGTCCTCGACGACACGCCGATCGGCCACCTGACCGCGCCCGAGATGACCAAGGCCGGCATCGAGATGGTGGTGCTGTGTTCGCGCAAGCCGACCATGATCGACACGCCGAAGAAGCGCGAGGTCCGCGAGAAGATGTATCAGGAGAAGTACGAGAAGACCCAGAAGACCTATCTCGAGGAGCTCCGCAAGGCGGCGATGATCGAGTATCGCAACCGCTGATGGCCCAGCAGCCTGCCAAGCCCCTCGCCCTGACGCTGGGAGAGCCTGCCGGCATCGGCCCCGACATCACCATCGCAGCCTGGCTGAAGCGCCGCGAACTGGACCTGCCCGCCTTCTATCTGCTCGGCGATGAGGCGCTGATCGCCCGCCGCGTCAAGGCGCTCGGCGCCGACGTCACGATCGCCTCCGTGAGCGCCGGCGAGGCCGGGGCCGCCTTCCCCGAGGCTCTGCCCGTGGTTGCGACCGGCGAGCCCGCGAGCGCCGAGCCCGGCAAGCCCGACGCATCGAGCGCGCCGGCCGCCCTCGCCTCGATCCGCCAGGCGGTCACTGATGTCCGCGAGGGCCGCGCCGGCGCCGTCGTCACCAATCCGATCGCCAAGAGCGTGCTCTATCGCGCCGGCTTCCGCCATCCCGGCCATACCGAATTCCTCGCCGAGCTCGCCGCGGAGGACGGCCGCGTGCCGCAGCCGGTGATGATGCTGTGGTCGCCGCGGCTCGCCGTGGTGCCCGTGACCATCCATGTCTCCTTGCGCGATGCGCTGGCCCAGCTCACCAGCGAGCTGATCGTCTCGACCGTGCGCATCGTCGCGACCGAACTCAAATCGCGCTTCGGCTGCGCCAATCCGCGCATCGCGATTTCCGGCCTCAATCCGCATGCGGGCGAGGACGGCTCGCTCGGCCACGAGGAGCAGACCGTGATCGCGCCGGCGATCAAGACGTTGCGCAACGACGGCATCGAGGCGAAGGGACCGCTCCCCGCCGACACAATGTTTCACGAAGCCGCGCGAAACAGCTATGACTGCGCCGTCTGCATGTACCACGACCAGGCGCTGATCCCGATCAAGACGGTGGCCTTCGACGACGCGGTCAACGTCACGCTCGGCCTGCCCCTCATCCGCACCTCGCCCGACCACGGCACCGCCTTCGACATCGCCGGCACCGGCAAGGCCAATCCGGCAAGCCTGATCGCCGCGTTGAGGCTTGCGAGCCGGATGGCGGCTGCGAAAACCCGATGAGCGCGATCGACGACCTCCCGCCGCTTCGCGAGGTCATTCGCCAGCACGCTTTGTCGGCGCGCAAATCGCTCGGCCAGAACTTCCTCCTCGACCTCAATCTCACCGCGCGCATCGCGCGTGCGGCGGCTCCGCTCGAGGACTCCACCATCATCGAGATCGGCCCCGGCCCGGGCGGGCTGACGCGCGCCTTGCTCGCGCTCGGCGCCAGACGCGTCATCGCCATCGAGCACGACGAGCGCGCGATCCCTGCCTTGCAGGAAATTTCCGCGCGCTATCCCGGCCGTCTCGAAATCGTGCATGGCGACGCCATGAGCTTCGACCCGCGCCCGCTGCTATCGGGCGAAACAGCAAAGATCGTCGCGAACCTGCCCTACAATATCGCGACCCACCTCCTCGTCGGCTGGCTCACCACCGAACCCTGGCCGCCCTGGTACGACATGATGGTCCTGATGTTCCAGCGCGAGGTCGGCGAGCGCATCGTGGCGCGCGAGGACGAGGAGGCCTTCGGCCGGCTCGGCGTGCTCGCCAACTGGCGCTGCGAGACCAAGATCCTGTTCGACATCGCGCCGTCCGCCTTCGTGCCGCCGCCGAAGGTTACGTCTTCCGTTGTGCGACTGATCCCGCGCGAAAACCCTCTCGCCTGCGATCGCAAGCTGCTCGAACAGGTCGCCGCCGCCGCCTTCGGCCAGCGCCGCAAGATGCTGCGGCAAAGCCTGAAGTCGCTGGGCGCCGATCCCGCGCGGCTCGCCGCAGCTGCGGGCGTCGATGCGACGCGGCGCGCCGAGACCGTTCCGATTTCCGGCTTTGTTGCCATGGCCCGTGAATTGGCCAATATACGCAGCGAAACAGAGAGATAATTTCGGAGGAAGAAATATGGCGTTGATGCGTCGGCAGTCCCTCGTCAAGTTCGATGCGCCGCTGTGCGAGACCATCGTCGACACGCCGAAGCCGCAAGGACGCGAGGTGCTGGTGCGGATCGAGCGCTGCGGCCTCTGCCACTCCGATCTGCACATCCAGGACGGCTACGCCGATCTCGGCGGCGGCAAGAAGCTCGATACCACGCGCGGCATGACGCTGCCCTTCACGCTCGGCCACGAGATCGCAGGCGTGGTCGACGAAGTCGGCCCCGACGTGTTCGCCGGTCTCGTCGGCAGCAAGAAAGCGGTGTTTCCGTGGATCGGTTGCGGCCAGTGTCGCGACTGCGCCAATGGCGATGAGAACCTCTGCGCCAGGCAGCGCTTTCTCGGCGTCTCCATGGACGGCGGCTTCGCCACCCACGTGCTGGTGCCCGACGCGAAATATCTGCTCGACTACGATCCCCTGCCCGTCAACCAGGCCGCGACGCTGATGTGCTCCGGCGTCACCGCCTATGGCGCGCTCAAGCGCCTGGTCGACCGGCCGCGCCAGCGCAACCTCCTGCTGATCGGTCTCGGCGGCGTTGGCATGATGGGCCTCTCCTTCGCGGCGGCCATGTTCAAGCAGCCGATCACGGTCGCCGATCTCAGCGGTGCGGCGCGCGAGACCGCGCTCAAGAACGGCGCGGCGGTGGCCTACGATCCGGCCGAGCCCGACGTGATCAAGCGCATCCTCAAGGAAACTGATGGCGGCTTCGACGAGATCGTCGATTTCGCGGGCAACGAGAAGTCCATGGCTTTCGCGGTCGCTGTCGCCGCGCGCGGCGGCAAGATCGTGGTCTCCGGCCTGATGGGCGGCCAGTTCACGTTGCCGATGGTGCAATGGGTCTACAAGCGCATGACCATCGAGGGCTTCATGGTCGGCACGCTCACCGAGGCTCACGAGCTGATGGCGCTCGCCCGAGCCGGCAAGATCAAGCCGACGCCGATGCGCGAGGAGCCGATGGGCGACGTCCAGACATGGATCGACGAGCTTCGCGCCGGCAAGGTCGTCGGCCGCATCGTGCTCAAGAACTAGAATGCGCGAGCAGAACGAGGCGGCTGGCTCGGTATCTCTCCGCCGGCTGCGATTAACGCGAAATTGACGCAAGCCGGTGTTCCAAATTGGGGAACCCGCTCTGTGCGGATTATGGTCCTCGCCGGTTCTCTTTTTGGAATCCCGACAAGACCATGCAGACCATTCGCCGCTTCCTCGCCGACGAGTCCGGCGCCACAGCGATCGAGTACGGCCTGATCGCCGCAGGCATCGCGCTCGCGATCATCGCCGTCGTCAACAATCTCGGCGCGACGCTGAACAAGAAGTTCACATCGATCAGCAGCTCGCTGAAGTAACGCGGGCACGCGCGCTAATTCACGGCATTCGTCTGTCGCGCGGAACGGCAACGGCCGCGCCGCGTTGGCAGCCATGTCCATTCGCTGCACCGTCGAGAACGCATTCTTCATCGCCTGGAGCTTCCTGGAGCAGAGCGGAGAGCTCGGCTCTCCGGACGAGACGGCGAACGTCCTGCTCGACGCCATTGAGGCCCAGCTCAGGACCGGTGAACGCCGGCAACTGATGCTCGCCAACAGGGCGATCGATGCCTATCGCGCTCACGCGGAGAAAAGCCGGCCCGCGCACGATTGCGAAGCACGCTTCGGGTAATGAACTTCGGGTGATGAACATCCTGGCCGCCCTCGCGCTCGCCGGCCCGGCGGCATTTGAGATATGGGCCGGCGGTCCGTCGGGCAGAGTGCACGGGCTGCGGCGCTCCGCGACGAGGATGCTACGCCGGTCCGCGCCCCTGCTGTGTGCACTCCTGCACAGAGCTCGTAAGGTTGAAGGCCGCTCGTTTCGGCTGCGCCATTTGCCTCGCGGGCCATGCGCCTCGGCAAAACTTTCCGGAATTCCGCAAGCCGGAGGCCACTTTTTCAACGGCTGAGAAACGCCTTGTGTGCACTTTGGAACCGTCGGCTCCGTCACGGAAACGTAGGGTTCTGGCCGGTGCCGATTCCCGGCCAGAGCAAGACATGTGACCGGTCGGCCCCAGAACGATCTTCTCCAGCAGCTCAGCCACTCCGATTTCGAACTGCTCGCGCCGCATCTCCAGCCGCTCGAACTCGAGGCGGGCCACATCCTGTATCACGCCGGCGACGAGGTCGCGGCGGTGCATTTTCCCTGCCGCTCCACGCTCGTGTCGTTCGCCGTGCCGGTCGAGGACGATCGCGAGGTCGAAAGCCTGCTCGTCGGGCGCGAGGGCGCGGTGGGCATTGCCGCCGGCCGCAGCGCCTCGCTGGCCTATTCGCGCATCGTCGTGAAGCTGGGCGGCACCCTGATGCGGCTGCCGCTACGGGGGCTCGAGCAGGCCCAGCAGAGGTCGGTCACGCTCCAGCAGGTCTTCTCGCGCTACGCCGACTGCCGGCTCGCACAGCTGCTCCAGACCGCGGCCTGCAACGCCGCACATTCGATCGAGCAGCGCGCCGCCAAGTGGATCATCTCCGCGCAGGAGCATGTCGGCGGCCCCGAGGTCCCCCTCACCCACGAGCAGCTCGCCGGCATGCTCGGCGTCTCCCGCAGCTATGCCAGCCGCGTCATCCAGATGTTCAAGGCCAGACGGATCCTCGCGACACGCCGTGGCGCCATCCTGATCCTGGATGCGCCGGCGCTCGAATCGAGAGCCTGCTCCTGCAACGACTGGGTGAAGAAGCATTTTGACGAGGTGATGGGACGCACGGCCGCGGACGGTTAGCTTTAAGGTCTCACGCATGCGGCGGCGATTGGCGCTTCAAGTGCAGATAGGTCGGACTGAAGCCTCCGAGCCGCTGCAGTTCGCGCCATTTCAGGACGATCAGCTCGCCGTCGCGCATGTCCATGGTCCCGCTCCGCCTGAGGTCGGCGAGCGTCCGGTTCACCGTCGCGATCGCCATGCCCAGCGTCTCGCCGAGCTGTGCGAGGCTGAGCGGCAGGCGGCAGCGATTGCCGCGAACGAGTTGCGCGGCCCGCGCGCGATAGAACAGCTCGCAGAACAGGTGTGCCATGCGCGTGTGCATCGGCCGGGCGCTGTTGTTGGTGATGGCCTCGCGAAAGATCGCGGCATCGAGCAGGGTCTCGCGCCAGACCGAGAGCGCGAAGGTCGGCCGCCGACGGAACGCGTTGAGCAATTCGCGATGCGGGATGAAGGCCACCGAGGCGGGCCCGAGGGCGCAGAGGCCATGGTCCATCTGGTCGATGAACAAGCCCTGGGAATCCGGCAGGTCGCCGGACAAATGGAACGCGAGATATTGCCGCCGGCCGCTGTCGAGCAGATGGTAGCGCGCGATCATGCCGGAGACGACCAGCGCCGAATGCTCGGGTTCGTCACCCTGACGGATGAAATCCTCGTTCGGCGCGAACTCGCGCTGCACAAAGGTCAGCCCACGAATTTCGGCGACATCTTCCTGTGCGAGCGCGGTGTGCTCGCCCAGGTTCCGGATCAGCACGTCATGGGCTTTTTCCATGTGTACGCTCCATGCGCCCCGCCAAAAATGCTGCCGGTTCGATCAAATGATACATCGGGCCCGCATACAGCGGACTAGAACGCGAGTCGGAAGCACAGGTTGCTACCGGTCTGCGACATTGCTGGGTCGCGACTCCCCGTCCCTCGATCGCGGACTGCGCCCGCCATTCGCATGAGCCCTACGACGATCCTGAAACGCATTCGCCACCTGTTCGCATCGGATTCGGGCGAGCACCTGGACAGTATCCGCGCTGCCTTCCTGCATGGAAGGTTGAAGGAGCCGGCGCGGCCGATGTCGGATCAGGAGCTTGCGCGCGCCATCCGCGAGTTCCAGGCGGTTCCCGTGTCCGATTGGACCATCGCAAAACTCTCCCAACGCCTGCTCGAGCCGGCGATGCCGCGTGACGACTGAAACACCTCCTCCTCTCCATGCCGCACCCGAAGTTCATCGCACATCTCCAGGCGATTGAAGGCCTCTCCGAAGACGAACGCCGCCAGATCGCGGGTCTGCCGTCCACGTTGCGCCAGGTCTCCGACGGCGAGATCCTGCTGCGCCAGGGTGAAGATGCCTCTCGTTGCGTTTTCGTCGTCAGCGGCTTCCTCTACCAGGCCCGCATCGTCGGCGATCGCAGCCAGATCCTCGCCTTCCACGTTCCCGGCGACATGCCGTGCCTGCACACGCTGCTGGTCTCGCCGATGGATGCGGACCTCGTCGGTCTTGGCCCCACCATCGTCGGCTACGTCGCACACAGCCAACTCAAGCAGCTGCTCGACGGCTCCATTCACCTGACCCGTGCGTTCTGGCGCGAGACGCTGATCGATGCGGCGATCTCGCGACAATGGATTGCGCGCCTCGGCGCACAGGCGGCGCTGCCAAAGGTGGCGCATCTGATCTGCGAGCTCGCCGCAAGGCTGGAGGTCGTGGGCCTCGTCAAGAGCGGTCGTTTCCAGATGCCGATGACGCAGCGGCATGTCGCCGATGCGTGCGGACTGTCGATCGTCCACGTCAATCGCACCATCCAGGAGCTGAGAGGGCGCCGATTGATTGCTTGGGAGGGAAGCGAGATCGAGCTATTGCAACCCGACGAGCTCCGCGCGCTCGCGGATTTCACGCCGGATTATCTGACGTAAGCGGAGCGGGCAACTCGGGGGACGCGCCGGCGCTCCAACGAGCAGCCTGCGTCCGGGACACGAGATGGAAGGATAGCGCACGCTGTGTCCACGGAGTCATTGCGAGCGCAGCGAAGCAATCCAGACTGCCGCCGCAGAAAGATTCTGATTGCTTCGCTGCGCTCGCAATCACGAGGAGGCCCCGGGCTTGCCCCAAGTCCTCTCGCCGCAAGAGGCCTGCACCCGCGAGGCGTCGGGCAAAACACCTCGTCAAGCCCGCCGCAGAAAAACATTTCACTTTTCCGAATTTCGGATTTGTGGCATACACGCGCCATCCTGGCCCTGCCAAAGGGGCGTTCGCGACCGTCACGACATGCGGGCCGGGTGGCGATGGACGCGGCAGCGACGGCGCGGGCGGCGTGATGACAGGGCGGGCAACCGTGAGTCCTCACTCGACGCGTACGACACGGCGCTGGAGAGCGGGCTCGTCGATCATCGGGGGTGAGCACACGCAAGCCCTCGACGATTTTGGCGGGACCGTCCGCGGACGGAGAAGTCGTGTGGTCCTGACGCCCGGGGTCTGTGCGTCAAGCCTCGCGGTGATGTGGCGGCCCAACCGGGCGCGCGCATCAGCGATCGGCGGGGCGACGGGGGCAATAGTGCATCGCTCCCCGAGGAGCAACTGTGTTGAAGTAGCCCGGCGATCGGCCGGCCTCAAGGCTGGCGCTTGCGCGCCACCGCCTCCGGCGGCT